>NZ_AP023057.1:0-358550 GCF_016629565.1 Nitratiruptor sp. YY08-10 | reverse complement strand
TTCTAAAGTTTCATCAATATCTTCAATATCTTTAACTAAATCAACCGCATCGTCACTATCAAGTTCCTCTATCGCCTTCGCCAATTTTTTAACAGAAAGGCTTTCAATCGCCTCATCTTTGATTGATTCAGGAAGTTCCAACAAAACCTCGCCAAGTACTTCTTCGGGAAGCTGGCGGAGGATTGCATTAAATTCATCCGGATCCTCTGTAGCGAGGTATTTGAGATATGCTGCTATTTCACTGGGATGAAGAGAAATCTTCTTTGTTTTAAGCTCCGTTTGAAGAATTTGTCCTATTTTGATCAATTCCACCTTTTCCATCTTCCCCTCCTTTAAAATACTCCATCATCTCATGCGTCACACGTATAGTCAGTGGCTGTTTTTGACTCTGTATGAGTTTTTCAAGCTCATTTTTATATCGCTTCGTCATTGCTCTAAACATTTTCAGTCGTTTGCCCTTCAATTTGCTTTTTGTAATTTTGACCACACTTAAAGGATTGATGGCCCGACCGTTTTTATAGAGTCCAAAATGCAGATGCGGACCTGTACTGAGTCCAGTGGACCCCACGAGACCTATTAAAGAACCCTGTTTGACGCGCCTGCCTCTTCGAACAAGTCGTTTTTGCAAGTGCGCATACAATGTTCTATATCCATCCGCATGGGCGATAATGATCACATTGCCATATCCACCTTTTCTTCCGGAAAAAATGACTCGGCCATTCCCGGCTGCATAAACATGCGTTCCTCTTGGTGCACCAAAATCGACACCCAGATGTGCCCTGTATTTGTGTAAAATCGGATGCCACCGTTTTCGGGTAAATCGAGAGGTTATCCTTGCATGGCGTACTGGACGGATAAGGAAAAAGGTCTCAAGTTCTCTTCCTTTTTCATCGTAGTAACGCTCTTGATAATTGAACACATAGTACTTTTTGCCCAAAGCTTCCACCACTCCCGCTTTGATCCTTGGCATACCGAAAAAATCACCGAGTCTAAACTTTTGCTCATATAAAATCGCCAGCTTGTCCCCAGAGTGAATGTTTCTACAAAAATCGATAGGAGCATTTCGAAATGCCCGAACAAACTCTCCGGCAAGCCGGTCATTTCCTTCTGTTGCTTTTTTGATCGCAATATATGGTGAGCAATCCAGTTCCAAAGAAAATCCGTCTTCAATTTTTTGGTAATGGATAGGTATCAGTTCAAAACGATATTTGTCACCATCTTTGAAAACATGGATCTGCAACTCTTCATTTACAGGAATTAGCAAGTGTAAAATCTGCCCATTTCGAGCAGTTGCATTGGTCTCTTTCTTGTTTCCGTAATCCATCACCCGATAATAGGTGACACCTGCTCTTATTTCTCCGGTCAGCTCTTTCTCTTCATCATCAAGATCGTAATAGAGCTTTGTCGGAATATTATGTTTAATCAAATACCCAAGCAGTGTATCCCCACTCTGCCACACCTTTTTTTCAACAACTGCACCAAAAGAAATGCCAAGAAAAAATAGTATGAGAATGAAATATCGCATGAAGCCTCCGACTCATAAATAAGGGTCTCATTTTATCTAAAACAGACTTAAAAATATGCTACTTTTCTCACTCTTCTTACAACTTTATAAGGTAACTATCGCTATTATATGAGACATTGAAATGAAAAAGGAGATGATGCGTGATACGTTTTTTGATATTTTTGATGCTGCCTTTCGTGCTCTTTGCCCAGACAAAATCGCAGATTCTTTCCGTATCGGAAAATGAAGCGGTTATCAAACCTGTTGAAGCACAAAAAGGAATGAGCGGAATTGTGGTACACCACTATGATGCGACCCATTCTACAATCGTTGCAAGAGCGGTATACGAGGGAAATGGCAAAGTACGCTTTATGATATACGATGCTTTAAAACAGGACTCTTTACCAAAACCAAAACTGACACCGAAACCTGGTGACGAGGTGATTTTGGGTTATCTTTATGATAGAGCGACGATCGTTGCACCTGATCTTCTTACATTTCAGGCTGCGCAATCAAAAATCGATACAAATACTCAATTGCTCCATCCAGACCTTTTCTTAGCCGAACTTTCAAAAAATAAAGAACCTGCACCGACAAAAGAGGATTTTAAACAGTTTTGTAACAAATATGCCGTGGGAGTGGTCTATATCGTCTTTGATAACACAATCCACAAAACGGACTGCTACACAATGCAGTCATTACAATCTGTCAAGCTATCAACATCACCACAAAAAATCAACACACCATTTTATTCCCGAATAGGAAAAGTGGAGACTTCCATTTTTAACTTTTTTGGAAGCAGCGAAATAAATGACTACAATGCATACTATCGATCTTTGGTGGTGCAATGATGGTTGTCAAAGAGCATATCCAGGCCCTTGAAAACCTTGTAGGCAAAGAGAATGTCAAAAGCGATAAGCCTCATCGTCTGGCATACTCCTATGATGCAACAAGAGAGCATTTCAAACCTGATGTTGTCGTTTTCCCAAAAGATGAAGCGGATGTCAGTAAAGTACTGAAATACTGCAATGAACACAAAATCCCGGTAGTTCCAAGAGGTGCTGGAAGTGGGTTTACCGGTGGTGCACTCCCTGTTGGTGGAGGCGTGGTACTGGCTGTGGAAAAACATATGAACAAAATTTTGGAGATTGATACCAAAAACATGGTAGCCGTCGTACAGCCAGGCGTAATCAACAAAGTGCTGCAAAAAGAGGTGGAAAAGCTTGGACTTTTCTATCCGCCAGATCCGGCAAGCCAGGACTACTCCACAATCGGAGGCAATGTTGCCGAAAATGCCGGGGGTATGCGAGCGGCAAAGTACGGCATCACAAAAGATTACGTTATGGCACTGCGGGCAGTCTTGCCAAACGGAGACATCATTCGAGCTGGAAAGAAAACGATCAAAGATGTAGCAGGGTACAATATCGCCGGTATCTTAGTGGCAAGTGAAGGAACATTAGCCGTTATCACAGAAATCACACTCAGACTTTTAAGCAAACCTCGCTTGACAAAAACGGTCATGGGTGTATTCCCAACGGTTACAGAAGCGATGAATGCCGTTTACAAATCACTCGCCGGCGGAGCCAATCCAGTTGCGATGGAGTTTTTGGATAATCTCACAATTCGTGCGGTAGAAGAGAAATTCCATAAAGGATTGCCGGTCGATGCCGGAGCAATTTTGATCAGCGATATTGACGGAAACGTAGAAGAAGAGATTGACTATCAAATAGGACTCCTTGAAAAGTTTTTCAAAGAAAACGGTGCAACAGAGTTTCGTATCGCAAAAGATGAGAAAGAGGCAGCTGATATCTGGTTTGCTAGACGTAATGCCAGTCAAAGCATCACTATCTACGGAAGCAAAAAGATCAACGAAGATGTAACCGTCCCAAGAAGTGAGCTTCCAAGATATCTTGAAGAGGTAGATCGCATATCCAAAAAGTACGGGGTAAAAATCCCCTGTTTTGGTCATACGGGAGACGGCAACGTACACACCAACGTTATGGTGGATGGCAGCGATCCAAAACAGGTAGAGATCGGTTATAAAGCCATCGAAGAGATTTTTGAAAAGACGATCGAAATCGGTGGAACACTGAGCGGTGAACACGGAATTGGCCTATCAAAAGCCCCATTTATGAAGATGGCGTTTACCCAAGAGGAGATGAATCTCTTTCGAGCCATCAAAAAGGCTTTTGATCCAAACAATATCCTCAACCCCGGAAAAATGGGGCTTTGACCGTCAAGCAAACGACAACTGCTTGTCGTCTGACAGTCAAAGCGGGTTTGACGATGTGCAGAACGAAGTGAATGCACCGACAAACTCAGGGTACTGAAAGAGTGAGCGAAGCGAGCGGGCCCAAGCAAACGACAACTGCTTGTCGCCTGACACTTAAAGCGGGTTTGACACTGACGAAAGCAAAGGAATGCATCGACAAATAACATCGGAAATTAGGAATCGGGAATGTGTTCCTAATCACCTATCCCAAGGATAACAGTTGAACAGATTAAAAGAGTTGATTAAAACCTTTTATGATCCAGATATCGGTCTGTATGCCGCATCGCTTAGTTTTTATACCATCTTTTCTATCGTTCCTTTGCTTTTGGTTTTTTTTACGATATTTACGAAACTCCCCAGCTTTTCTGAGTATTATGAAAAATTGAAACACTTTATCTTTACCAGTCTCATTCCGACTCAACAAGAAACCCTTTCAACTTACCTGGACACCTTTTTACAAAACAGCTCAAAACTTGGCATCATTGGATTTGTTTTTGTTCTCTTTGCTTCCATTATGTTTTTTCAAAATTACGAATACATTGTCAACAAGATCTTTAAAACAAGCCCCAGAAGCTTTTGGGACTCTATAACCACCTATTGGACGCTAATGACACTCGCTCCTATCGGATTAGCGCTTTCATTTTATCTCTCTACAAAAATCCAGCATACACTCAACAGCTACGAATACACTAACTGGATCGATTTTCTCTCAATCTTTCCCTATCTTATCATCTGGGCGATCTTTTTTATCACCTATAAAATCTCTTCCACTACATGGATCCATCCAAAAGCGGCTTTTTATTCCTCTTTTATAGCATCTCTTGTATGGGATATCGGTAAAAATCTTTTTGTCTATTATGTAATTTACAGCAAAACCTATGCAACCCTGTATGGTTCTTTCAGCACAATTTTGTTTTTCTTTTTGTGGATTTATATCTCATGGCAGATCTTTTTGTACGGTTTGAAACTATGCTATATGATAAATCAAAAATATAACAGGAATGGCCACAACCAGGACAACTGCCCATCTGTACCAGATAGCCAAGAAAGAATTGAGGATATGCAAAAGTAGCAGCCACAATGGAAAATCTATCTTCATAACAGTATGCGTACTGTGTAAAAATCCAAGTATTTCATCCAACATTCCACCGAATCCCACAACATGAAGTAAAAGTTCTACCGGATAAAAAAGAACAAAACACATACTCAAAAATGGTGCAAAAAGCTGCATCAAACTAAAATGGTGAAAGATGAAGAGTGACAAAGGCATCATAACTATATACATCCAAAAATGGATCAAAACAAAGATCGCTATTTTAGAAAAACGAAAATGGTGCAAAAAAAGATAGATATAAAATACGCCACTAACTGAAAGCCAAAAGCCTACCGAAAACAAAAATTTGGGAAAAATCGCTATAAGAATCAACACTACCCATAAAAGCGTCTCAAAACTGAGAATCTTCATATGCCTCGAATAGAGAAAAAATCCAAAGAGGAGCATACACAAGGACCGAATGAGTGATGGAATCGCACCTAAAAAGAGAGTATAGGAAATTGCTACAAAGATTGCAAAAGAAAAAGCATACGTATACAGGTTTTTATAGGGATAAAAGCGCTGCCACAATGATTTAAGGAGTATAGAAAAAACAAATGTAATAACTGCAACAATCAATCCAAGGTGAAATCCACTGATTGCAACAAGATGGCTGATGGAAAAGTTTGCGATTTTATCACGAAACTCCTTTTTCATAGGAGTTGCCAGAAAAAGGGCACTGAAAAGTTCTTGAAAGAATGGATTAGTGTGCTGAGAAGCGATACATCTTTGTAACTTCTCTTTCAGCGAATCTGCTGGCAAAACACGCAGAATATAGCTCGGAGCGTAAAATCCTTGTAAAAAGTCCCAAAAAGATGGCTTATGTTTTGAACGAAAAACAAGCAGAGCAACCCTTCGACCACGCAAATCTTTCAGATCTTCTGCACTTGTAGTATAAAATCTGTTTCCATTGCTATCTTGCATCTTCAAAACCCAGTGTCTTCGTTTTTGATACTGGTTGAGCACTGTAGCTTTCGTAAAATGCTTTGAAGAATCGAAAAAAGCTTGATATTCTTTATAAAGCGAAAAAAGTTGAAAAGAAAATAGTAGCAATAAAGCTATAAAGAGTGTCACACGCTCTTTCTTGTTGACAAAGAGAGGAACGGGAGCAATCATCAAATAGGAGGGATTTCGATATTGGACTCTTTCATCTCATACTCTCGCACCGTCTCGGCTGCCTCTTCAGCAAACTTGACATACTCTTTGTGAAAATAGAGCTTCACAACACCCGTCGGGCCGTTTCTTTGTTTACCTATGATAATCTCAGCTTCCTCTACACGCTTCTCTTCAAAGTTTACATTCACCTGTCTTCCCTCTTTGGCAGCCTCTTTCGCTTTTTCCTTAGCCTCTTTAAGCTTATACACATCATCTCTATATACAAACAAAATCACATCAGCATCCTGTTCGATCGCACCAGATTCTCGCAAATCACTTAGCATTGGTCGTTTATCCGTCCTGCTCTCCAAAGATCTGTTGAGCTGAGAAAGCGCGATGATAGGGATTTCGAGTTCTCTGGCCAGCATCTTGAGACTTCTGCTGATTTCACTGATCTCAAGATGTCTATCTTTGTTCGAGCTTCCACTCATAAGTTGCAAATAGTCGATAACGGCAAGTTCGATTTCTGGATGCTGGGATTTGAGTTTACGAAGTTTTGCCCGAAGCTGATGAACATTGAGGTTCCCTTCATCATCGATGAAAAGTTTTCGTTTATCATAGTAATCACTGAGCCTGCTGATCTCGCTCCACTCGATATCGTTGAGATTTCCCACACGAAGCCGCTGCAGGGGAATGGCCGCTTTGGCGCTGAGCATCCGAAGCATCAGCTGTTCAGCCGGCATCTCAAGTGAGAAGAAAACTACTCCCTTATTTTGGTCAAGTACAGATTGAGCGATATTGAGACTAAAAGCGGTTTTCCCCATGGATGGTCGTGCAGCGATAATGATCAGATCTCCTGGAGAAAAACCCGCCGTTTTGAGGTTGAGTTCATGAAACCCGGTATCAAGGCCTATGAGAATGGAGTTGCCTTTCTCTTTCATCTTCAAAAGATGCTTCAAAGTATCTTTCATAACCTGCGTCGAGTCTTTGAAATCTTGTGAACTGGTCTGGGTTGTGATCTTATAGAGTTTTGACTGAATTACATCAATCACATCTTCAACAGGCAAGTCCTGCTCGACTGTAATCTTTTTGATCTCTGTCGTCAAATGGACAAGATCTCGTTTGACCGCTTTATCTTTGATCTCCTCCACATATGCACTTACATTGGCACTCAGCGGATTGGCGGCCAAAACTTCTAAAAATGCGGCTTCATCAAACTGCTTTTTGAGTTCCAGTTTCTCTTTCAAAAACTCTTCATCGATCGGCTGGTCTTCTTTGGCAAGCTCCTCCATCGCTGCAAAAAGATTTTTATGAAAGGGATGGTAAAAATCGTTAGGGGTGAGTCTTGCAGCCACATCTTCAAATATGGCCGGATCAAACAAAATGGAGCTAAGGACTGAACGTTCGATATTGAGATTGTATAGATGTGCTTCCATAAACTACTCTTTCTCCTTTGCCAACTTTTGCACCTCTTGCAAAAATCGATCCACCAGTTTGTTTTCAGGCAGTTTGGCGACAACTTCACCTTTGACCATGATAAGACCGCTCCCTTTGCCATAGGCAATCGCTACGTCGGCGTGTTTTGCTTCTCCGATAGCGTTGACCACGCATCCCATCACAGAAACATTGAGAGGCGTTTTGATATGTTTTGTTTTTTCTTCAACTTCGGCGACCGCCTTGACAAGGTCTGCTTCGATTCGTCCACATGTAGGACAGCTGATGATATTGAGCCCTTCACTGGCTCGCCCTGCATCTTTGATGATGGCCCTGCCTACTTCGATCTCCTTTTCCAGTTCTCCCGTAATAGAGACGCGAATCGTATCACCGATTCCATCTAAGAGTAACGCACCTATTCCGATAGCAGATTTAATCGTCGCATGAAAGACAGTTCCGGCTTCTGTCACTCCAAGATGAAAGGGATAGGGAACAAGTGGACGAAGTTTTCTATACGCCTCCACAGTCCGTTCTACATCACTTGCTTTCATACTCACTTTGATATCTGTAAAGTCAAGATCTTCCAACAGCTTAATATGATACAAAGCACTTTGTACCATCGCTTCACTGGTAGCCCCGTATTTTGCTTCGATCTCTTTTTCAAGGCTTCCCGCATTCACTCCGATTCGAATGGGGATATTTCGCTCTTTACAAGCTTTTACTACCTCTTTTATCCGCTCTTTGCTGCCGATATTTCCAGGATTGATCCGTATGCAGTCAACCACTTCGGCTGCAATGAGCGCTAAACGATAGTTAAAATGAATATCTGCCACAAGAGGTAAAGAGGTCCGCTCTTTGATCTCTTTGAGCGCTCTTGCATCCTCTTCTTCCGGTACTGCTACTCGAACGATATCTGCCCCGGCAAAATGGAGTCTGTTTATTTGCTCGACCGTGGCTTCCACATCTGCAGTTTTGCTAAATGTCATCGACTGCACCGATATCGGAGCGTCCCCACCCACAGCCACATCACCGACAAATATCTTTTTTGTAGGATAGCGTTTCATTGTAGCCTTTTTTTGCTCTGATTATAGCACACTTATCCTATCTGCACCGGATCCATATCCACATCGCACAGATCGTTTTTGCACGCATAAATAGCCTGCAACAAAGCTTTCGAAGATGGGGATCTTAAAAGAATATGATAGCGATATTTGCCGGCAATCTTTTCTATGGCATTTGGTCCATATCCAACGATCTCTATCTTCTCACAACCTCTCAAACACGTTAAAACCTGCTCCATCGCCTCTTTAGCCTTTGATTCATTTTTGTGAGCAAAATTGAGCTGCGCCAAACGAGTAAAAGGAGGATAGAGATCTTTTCGAAATGCAAGCTCATCTTGCAAAAAAAGATCATACTCTTTGTATTTGTCAAAAAATGCTTCGTTTTTTGTCTGCACTACAACATTGGCAGACTCTTTTCTTCCTGCTCGTCCCGCAATCTGAACAAAAAGCGATACCGCTCTTTCTCTCGCACGGTAATCCGCCATCGCCAGCACATAATCAATATCCATAACCACACTCAACGCTACATCTGGATAATCGTGCCCTTTGGAAAGCATCTGCGTACCAACCAAAATGTCTATCTTTTTTTGAGAAAACTCTTTGATAAGCTTTTCGAGTTTTCTTTGCGTAGAGACCGCATCTTTGTCAAACCGCTCTATTCTCGCACTTGGAAAATGCAACTGCAATTCACTTTGTATCTGGGCAGTACCCAATCGTTTCGTAGAAAGTTCTGATGATCCACAGGATGGGCACTGTTTTGGAATGTACTCTTTGAAATTGCAGTAGTGACACTCTAATGCATGCTCATCAAAATGCACACTCATTCCCACATCGCAGTAGGGACACTTCACCGCTTCACCGCACTCTTGACAGATAAGATATTTAAAATGGGCTCGTGTAGGTAAAAAGATGAGAGCCTGCTTTTTTTGTTCAAGTACTTTTTGAAGCTCACTTAAAAGCTGCGTCGAGACACCTTGAGAACTATCAAATATAAAATGCTTCTGCCCGCCAAAATAGCTTCCTTTGAGGCGAAAAGATGGGTAGCGCTTGGAACTACTCACACTCGGCGTAGCACTTCCAAGAAGTACTGGAATATCAAATGTCTTTCCCATGTAAACAGCTATGTCTCTTGCATGAATCCTCGGTTTGCTTTGGGATTTGTAGCTATCGTCATGCTCTTCATCCACGACAATGAGCCCAAGATTTTTCAGAGGTAAAAACAGAGCGCTTCTTGGTCCGGCAATAACTTTTATTTCACCTTTACGTATTCTTTGCAGCGTCTCTTCTCTCTTTTTCTTGCTAAGCCTGCTGTGCCAAAGGGCGACACTATCACCAAAAACAGCTTCGATGCGTTTGAGCATCTGGGGGGTGAGAGCAATCTCTGGCATCAAAAAGATAGCTTCTTTTCCACTTTGTACAACCTCTTTCATCCATGCCAGATACACCTGCGTTTTTCCGCTTCCAGTATCGCCAAAAAGAAGAGAGATACCTTTGTCTTTTGCAAACTGCAAAGCCTCTTGCTGTTTTTTGGATAACACTATATCTTTTACATCGATATCACTCTTTTCATACACCGTCTCTTTGTCAAAAGGGTGAAAAAGCTGCAGTGCTTCACTTATATGACACACATAGTAGGTAGCGATAAACTGAGCAAGTTTGAGCTGTTCATGAGAAAAATAGTAGGAAGTACTATGCTCAATCTCTGCACACTCAAAAGAGGGTTTATCCACTTGTTGTAATATAGCACCCTTGTATATTTTCGATTTTACAGGTACCTCAACAATATCGCCGATATGGAGCTTTTTTTCAGACCGATACGTTAATGTAAGGGGTCGTCCAAGGAGTGCTACCTCAAAGAACTGCATCAAAAATTATTGCATAAAGAGTCTGAAGTGTGTATTGTATCACAAGTAAATGTGCCATTGGATGGATTGTAAATAAATCGTATAATATCTCCACTTTTTAATTTCGCTTCATAGGCTGTCGCATTGATTTCACGCCAATACCCGCCATTATTTTGATCCGTGGTACACTCCCCGTTAAAAATTTTTCCAAACAGGCAGGTACCATCATCCAAACTATTTGGATACGGTGATTTGCCTTTCAATATATTTTTTGTTTTTTGGACTTGAAGTGCACTTCGTATCGCAGTCACTTTTGATTTGACATTGGCTAGGTCTGCCTGTCGTATACCTTCTCTCATCTTCGGAAGAGCGATACTGGCTAAAATTCCAATGACGATAATGACAAAAATAAGTTCAATTAACGTAAATCCTCGTTTAAAACTGATGAGTATCTCCTTCGTCTATCACAAAAAGCGGTGCATTCGTACTGTTACCGTCACGACAAAAAAGATTGTATTTTCCTTTTTCGCTTTTTCTCATAAATGGATTGGCTACTGCACCGCTTTGTACACAGTTTTCAAAATTCACAGTCGTTTTATCGAAGTAGTCTGGAATGGTTACATACACTTCCAAACTCCTTCCATAAAACGTAGAGCTGTTTCCATCTCCATCACCTTTTATGCTTCCATCTTTTCCTTCGCTAAGCGACTTGGACCAGAGGGAGTGTCCCACGGTCCGCGTCATCGTCGCTGCAAAGGATTTTGAGATATTCTCTTTTGCTTGCTGCTCTATTCCAAAATATCTTGGAATTGCAACAGCTCCAAGAATCCCGATTATGATGAGCACAAAAATGAGCTCGATCATAGTAAAGGCATTTTTCATGAATTAAGATGAAGGTCCTGCTAATACTTTACCACTTGAGTCAACAAGTTGAAAGGCAGGAGCATTAGTAGAATTTCCATCCCGACATGTAATTGTATAATCCCCTGGCATTACATTATCGTCTGTCTCTGCAATTGTTTTGAATTGAGTATTGTCATTACACTTACTTAAATCAACAGTAGATGCATCAATCTCTTGGGGGATATCTACATAAGCAGAGAGATTTTTTTCTCCATCTGACAAAGTTAATTTAGCTATTTTTCCAGATCCATCGTTCGCTATAGCTTTACTCCAAACGGCTGGTCCAACTGTTCGGTTCAACGTACCTACAAACGCCTTAAGTTTCCCT
Source organism: Nitratiruptor sp. YY08-10 (assembly GCF_016629565.1). Taxonomy (NCBI): domain Bacteria; kingdom Pseudomonadati; phylum Campylobacterota; class Epsilonproteobacteria; order Nautiliales; family Nitratiruptoraceae; genus Nitratiruptor; species Nitratiruptor sp. YY08-10. The sequence goes on along the minus strand of NZ_AP023057.1, from coordinate 347,016 downwards.
TCTCTTGCCTGTTCACTCACACCTACGAACTTCGGCAACGCTACTGCAGCCAAGATACCCAGGATCACGATTACGAAGATCAATTCGATCATTGTAAAACCACCACGTCTCATGACGACTCCTTCTATTTGATTTTTGCAGGTCTTCCTGCATAAGAAAATTATCTGATAGTTAAGATTAAAAAGAGCTTAAGGTTCTATTTTTTTGATGAGTTCGTTGAGCTTTCTTTGAAGTTTGAAACATTCATAAGATTTTCTTAAGTATGCATGGAGAAGATTTTTAATGGTCTTTACATTAAAACTGCCCTTGTCAAGCTCTTCTTGCAAATAGTTGGCAAACTCCTCTTCTAAAGAGATTTCATACTCTTTGCCCTCTATTTTCAATGTGATTTTCTTCACGGTTATCCCATAAACTGCTCGATTTTTTTGATAATCTCATCGATTTCCATATTCTTTAAAGCCAACTCATCTCGAAGACGTTCGATCTCTTTCTCTTTCTCTTCGTTTGCCGCCTTACATGTTACAAGTTCCCTTCTCAGAGTCTCAAGTTCCTCTTTCATTCTTGTATATCGCTGCATCATCTCTTCGATTTTATGAGAGAGTTTCTCTACTAAATCCATCTGCTCCATCAAAGCCCTTTTAAGTTTTGTTTAATTTTTGTATAATTATAACCAAAAAAAGGAGTCTCTTGGCAAAATTTGAAATGACAACTCCCTATCCACCAGCAGGGGATCAGCCTCAGGCTATCGAAAAACTCTCACTCTCCATTAAAGAGGGAAACCGCTATCAAACCCTTCTTGGCGTTACCGGAAGCGGCAAAACTTATACGATGGCAAAAATCATAGAAAAATTGCAGATGCCAACGCTCATCATGACGCACAATAAAACGTTGGCAGCCCAGCTTTTCAGCGAATTTAAACACTTTTTCCCAAAAAATCATGTAGAGTACTTCATCAGCTACTATGACTACTATCAGCCAGAGGCGTACTTGCCAAGACAAGATCTTTTCATAGAAAAAGACAGCTCCATCAATGAAGAGCTGGAGCGTCTCAGACTCTCAGCCACTGCAAGTCTGCTGGAGTATGATGATGTGATCGTCGTTGCTTCAGTCAGCGCCAATTACGGACTTGGCAACCCAAATGAATATCGAAAAATGGTTTTCAAATTTGAGGTAGGCAACGAGATCGGCCAAAGAGAGCTACTCTTTCGTCTCCTTGAGATGGGGTACAAACGAAACGACAAATTTTTCGATCGCGGTGATTTTCGTGTCAGTGGCGATGTCGTAGACATTTATCCGGCTTATTTTGAAGATGAAGCGATACGAGTAGAGTTTTTTGGGGATGAAATAGAGTCTATTTACTATTTTGATCCACTTACCAACAAAAAGCTGCAAGAGCTGCAAACGATCACTTTGTATGCGGCAAATCAGTTTATCGTAGGACAAAATAGACTCGCCGAAGCTATAAAATCGATAGAAAAAGAGCTCGAGGAGCGACTGAACTACTTTTTACAAGAAAACAAACTGGTAGAGTATCAGCGTCTTAAACAAAGAACGGAGTTTGACCTGGAGATGCTTGAGACCACAGGGACGTGTAAAGGAATCGAAAACTACTCAAGACATCTCACAGGCAAAAAGCCGGGTAAAACACCCTACTCTCTTATCGACTATTTCGAAGCCAAAGGTAAACCCTACCTCATTATCGTCGATGAGTCTCACGTGAGTCTGCCACAGTTTCGCGGTATGTATGCCGGAGACAGAAGTCGAAAAGAGGTGCTGGTAGAGTATGGTTTCAGACTTCCTAGCGCTCTGGATAACAGACCCTTAAAATTTGATGAGTTTATCAACAAAGCGCCACACTATCTTTTCGTCTCGGCAACACCGGGAGAGCTTGAGCTGGAACTCTCAAGTGTAGTAGCTGAACAGATCATTCGTCCAACGGGCCTTCTTGATCCTTTGGTTGAACTTGCTCCTAGTCGCCATCAGGTAGAGATCCTTCACGATGAGATCAAAAAAGAGACAGCCAAAGGCAACAAAGTTTTGGTTACGACACTCACCAAAAAGATGGCAGAAGACTTGAGTAAATACTACGCCGATCTTGGTATAAAAGTGCGATATATGCACTCAGAGATTGATGCAATTGAGAGAAATCAGCTTATCAGAGGTCTACGAAGAGGAGAGTTTGACGTACTCATAGGCATCAACTTGCTTCGAGAAGGGTTGGATTTGCCGGAAGTAAGCCTTGTAGCTATTTTGGATGCAGACAAAGAAGGGTTTTTGCGTAGTGAAACGAGTCTCATCCAGACTATGGGACGAGCTGCCAGAAATGCCGAGGGCCGAGTAGTGATGTTTGCAGACAAAATTGAGCAAAGAACAGTCTTACACAATTTAGAAGATTTAAACGCAGTAGAAGACAAAATCACAGGCTCGATGCAAAGAGCCATCAAAACGACAATCGAAAGACGACTCAAACAGGATGCTTTCAACAAAGCCCACGGGATCATACCAAAGACTGTGCACAGAAGACTCGATGAAAATCTCAAATCCGAAGACCTGGACAAACTCTACGAAAAAAGAAAAAAGATGGATAAACTCCCGGCCAAAGAAAAAGAGAAGATCATCAAAGAATTACGCAAAGCGATGCATGAAGCAGCAAAAAGATTAGAATTCGAAGAGGCTGCAAGACTCAGAGACGAAACAGAAAAGATCAAAGCGCTATAGGCTTGAATCTTTCATCCTCTTCATCAAAATATTCTATCTCTCCGCTCTCTATTTTGTAGTACCAGCCATGCACAAATAGGCTCCCTTCCTCCAAACGTCTTAAAATAGCAGGATAGGTTAACAAATTTGCCAGTTGTACTACCACATTAAACCGTTCGGTTGCTCGTAACAAAGTCTCTTTATCTTCCTCTCCCACTTCTGCAATGGCCGTCTCTTTTGCCGGTTTTCCAAGTTGCAGCCATGTTTTTGTATGAATAAGCTCTTCGCTTTGCGGGAGTTCTTGGTACAAGCTCGCGCATGCTCCACAGTGACTGTGTCCCACCACGACAATATCTTGAACATTCAGGACACTCACCGCATACTCGATAGCCGCAGCCGTTCCATGAAAGTCCGCATCCGGTTTGAACGGGGGGATGAAATTGCCCACATTGCGAAAGATAAAAAGATCACCCGGTTTCGCACCCGTAAAAAGGTCCGGAACTACTCGCGAATCGCTGCAACCTATAAAAAAGGTTTTTGGCTGCTGCCCTTTTTTCACAAGCTCTTCGAAAAGATTTTCATACTTTTTAAAATGAATTCTTTTAAACTCTTTGTAGTTTTCTATCAACTTTTCTATCTTCATATCCTCTCCTTTCCAAAAATTCTACGTTTTTTTTGATAAAATCGGACTAAAATATTATAAAAATGTAAAAGGGGTTGCATGAATTTGAAAGATCCGAAGCTCTATATCAACAGAGAGCTCTCCTGGCTCAAGTTCAATACCAGAGTTCTCGAAGAAGCACAAGATACAAACAATCCTCTTCTTGAGCGTTTAAAATTTATTGCCATTTACGGCACAAACCTGGATGAATTTTACATGATTCGCGTCGCTGGACTTAAAAAACTCTATAAATACCGTATACTAGAGACCGGTCCGGACAAAATGACCCCTTTGGAACAGCTTCAAGCTATTAGAAACTACTTGCATACAGAAAAAAAGTCTCTTGAAAATACCTTTTACGAAATTATCAATGCGCTGAAAAAAGAGGGTCTGCATCTAAAAAACTACAGTGCGTTGAGCAGTGAAGAGCAAAAAGAGATCGATAAATTTTTCTATAGCAATCTCTATCCGGTTATCATACCAATCGCTGTAGATGCAACCCACCCTTTCCCCCACCTGAACAATCTCAGTTTCGCTTTGGCACTCAAACTGGCTGATGCAAACAATCCAAACGATATCAAATACGGACTTGTCCGTATCCCTCGGGTTCTGCCCCGCTTTGTACAACTCGGTGAGGCAACGTACATTCCCATCGAATCAATCGTACAAGCCCATATCAACTCTTTGTTTCCGGGATACAACGCACTAGCGAGTACACCTTTTCGGGTTACCAGAAATGCAGATATCGAAATAGAAGAAGAGGAAGCGGACGATTTTATGGAACTATTGGAAGAAGGACTGAAACTTCGAAGAAAAGGAGAGATTGTCCGCTTAGAAATTGGAGCAAATGCCGATGAAGATCTTGTAGCATTTTTGAACGAGCATCTTCATATCCACGGAGAAGATATCTATCGATATTCCATTCCACTCAACCTTGCAGGTCTTTGGGAAATTGTCAGCAACAAAAATTTCCCTCATCTGCTTTTTGAACCCTATACCCCTAAGATTTTGCCACCATTGGATTCGGGAGAGCCCATCTTTTCCATTATTGATCATGAAGATGTAATGCTTTATCATCCATATGAAAGTTTTGATCCTGTGGTGAAGTTCATATCCGAAGCAAGCAAAGATCCAAATGTCTTGGCTATTCGAATGACTCTCTACCGCGTTGGAAAAAACTCTCCCATCGTCAAAGCCCTCATCGATGCAGCCGAAAGTGGCAAACAGGTAACGGCTATGGTGGAACTCAAAGCGCGTTTTGATGAAGAGAACAACCTCATCTGGGCCAGAGAACTGGAAAAAGCCGGAGCACATGTAATCTTTGGGATTCCAGGATTTAAAGTTCATGCAAAGATAGCACAAGTTATCAAGAAAGATGGAGACAGACTCAGACAGTATGTGCATCTTGCAACAGGAAACTACAACCCCCAAACAGCTAAAATTTACACCGATGTGAGTCTTTTTACTGCTCAAAAGGCGGTCGTAGATGATGCAACAAAATTTTTCCATTTTCTCACAGGATTTAGCAAAAAGACAAAACTGAGTACATTGTATATGTCTCCGTATCAGATCAAACCAAAACTACTGCAGATGATAGAAGAGGAAGCGAAGAGAGGACAAGAAGGTCATATCGTTGCCAAAATGAACTCTTTGGTCGATCCCGATATCATCGTCGCTTTATACAAAGCGAGTATGGCCGGGACAAAAATCGATCTTATCGTGCGAGGTATCTGCTGCCTTCGGCCAGGAATAGAAGGAATCAGCGAAAATATCCAGGTCATCTCCATCGTCGGCAAATATCTCGAACACGCCAGAATATTCTATTTTAGGCATGCAAAACCGCAAGTTTTTATCTCAAGCGCAGACTGGATGCCAAGAAATTTGGAAAGAAGGATTGAGCTGATGAGTCCTATTTTTGATCAAGATATCGCCGAAAGGCTCATCGAGATACTCAATATTCAACTCAAAGACAATGTCAAAGCCAGAATCTTACAATCTGATGGCAACTATATCAAAAAAACGCCTGAACCAAACAAACCGCCTATCGATTCGCAACGGCTTATGGAAGAGTATGCAAAGCTACTTCACTCTACACATCAAAAGAACAGCACCTCCAAAGCCAAAAGACTGGCTAGAAGATTATTGAAGGAGAGTTGATGCTTTTACGATACAAAGAGTGGTTTCCAAAAAAAGAAGAAGGTGTATGGATCGCTCCTGATGCGACGGTTATTGGAAACGTTACCATGGGCAAAGATGTATCTATCTGGTTTGGATGTGTGATACGAGGAGATGTACACTACATCAAAATAGGAGATCGTACCAATATTCAAGACCTTACCATGATCCATGTTACCCATTATAAAAAACCGGACATGAGCGATGGATTCCCTACTATTATAGGAAACGATGTTACAATCGGCCATCGTGTGATGCTTCATGGCTGTACCATCGAAGATGCCTGTTTGATTGGCATGAATGCTACCATTTTGGATGGAGCTGTCATCGGCAAAGAGTCAATCGTCGGAGCGGGAGCTTTGGTGACTGGAGGAAAAAAGTTTCCACCAAGAAGCCTCATACTTGGAAGTCCCGCAAAGGTGGTACGAGAGTTGAGTGAAGAAGAGGTTCGCGAACTCTACGCTAGTGCAAAACGGTATGTTCATTTTAAAAATGAATACATCAATTCAATATCATAAGCATATATTATTATAAAAATAAGTTTTGCTCATCACATACTTAGTCGATTAAATTAGTTTATATTCCTTATAATTTTATTTTAAACTCTATCGCCCTATAATAATGTGTATCGAAATTCAAAAAAGGGGCAAATATGGCAAGAATCGTTGTATTAGGTGCTGGTGTCTCCGGACATACTGCTGCTACTTTTGCAAAGCATTGGCTTGGCGACAAACATGAAGTAGTAGTAGTATCTCCGAACAGTAAATGGAACTGGATTCCATCCAATATCTGGGTCGGTGTCGGTGAGATGAAGCCAGAGGATGTTATTTTCGAATTGGCTCCTGTATATAAGAAGGCTGGCATCGACTTTCGACAGGCAAAAGCTGTTTCCATCCATCCAGAAGGAAAAGAGGGAAGCGATAGACCATTTGTTACAATCGAATATACTGATCCAAACAAAAAAGGCCAGACTGAAGAGGTAGAGTATGACTATCTCATCAATGCTACAGGTCCAAAACTCAACTTTGCTGCGACTCCTGGACTTGGACCAGACGAAGGAAACTCACTTTCAGTATGTACTTATCAACATGCTGCTGAAGCAAACAACCATTTTCAAAATGCAATTGAACGCATGAAAAAAGGGGAAAAAGTAAAATTCCTCATCGGTACAGGTCATGGTATGTGTACCTGTCAAGGGGCGGCGTTTGAGTATATCTTCAACATCGAGCATGAACTCAGAGAAGCAGGTGTTCGAGATAAAGCGGAAATCAAATGGATCTCAAATGAGCAGTTCCTTGGTGACTTCGGAGTTGCAGGTCTTCATATCAAATGGGGTGGCCATATTGTAAGCTCTAAAGTATTGGCTGAATCACTCTTTGCGGAACGTGGTGTTGACTGGATCACAGGAGCTCACGTCAAAGAAGTACAAAAAGGAAAACTCCAGTACGAACTTCTTGATGGAACAGAAGGCGAAGAGACATTTGATTTTGCAATGCTCATTCCTCCATTTAGCGGTGTAGGTCTTAAAGCATATGATAAAGCTGGTAATGACATTACAGATAAAGTTTTCGCTCCAAACGGTTTTATGAAAGTAGATGCAGACTACACTCCGAAACCTTTTGAAGAGTGGAAAGCTAGCGACTGGCCAAAATATTATCAAAACCCAGATTATGCAAATATATTTGCAGTAGGTATCGCATTTGCACCTCCTCACCCAATTTCTAAACCGGCAAAATCTGTCAACGGTACACCAATCACTCCGGCACCTCCAAGAACCGGTATGCCTTCAGGAATCATCGGTAAAACTGTCGCACGAACAGTGTGTGATGTGATCGAAGGAAAATACAGCCTAGAAGAAGTAAAAGAGAAAGGTCATCACGCTTCTATGGCAGAAATGGGTGCAGCATGTGTGGCTTCAACTGGTAAAAGTATCTGGAATGGTTCAGCCGTAGCATTGACAGTTTATCCAGTTGTACCAGATTATGACAGATTCCCAGGAACCGGACGAGATCCAGAATACACTTTTGGTGAGATTGGTCTTGCAGGTCACTGGATCAAGCATATCTTGCACTACATGTTTATGTGGAAAGCGCAACTCAAACCAGGATGGACACTCATCCCTGAATAAGAAAAAGGAGCAACAATGGCAGATTACAAAGATATACAAAAGAACATTACACCATATGATGATAAAACGTACGGAACTATGATTCCAGGACCTTTTCAGCGATTCCTAAGAACATGCAAAATCTGGCAGTTTATCCGATTTATCATCATCAACCTCAAAATGTTGGCAGTCGTTTCTAAATCTCACCACTAAAACAAGGGGCTTTGCCCCCTTATACCTCAAAGGAACTCAATGGCAAAGATTCTGACCTATCCTGATCATACATTATTACAAATTTCAGGTTTTGTCCGAGACTTTAAAGATCCAAAAATCAATGAAATCGTCGAAGAGATTAAAAAGACAATTGAAGAGAACAACCTCCAGGCACTTGCCGCTATCCAAATCGGTGTACCTCTACGCATCATCGTTTTGAAAAAGAAGGATGGCAACTATGAAGTGATGATCAATCCCACGATCTATGGGAAAGAGGGACAATATTTTGCTTCAACGGAAAGTGATGAGAGTTTACCAAACATAGAAGTGACCGTCAATCGCTATCCTGTTATAAAGATCATGTATGAAGATCTTCAAGGCAACCAAAAATTTTATATTGCCAAAGATGATGAAGCAGTTCTGCTTCAGCGAAAGATCGATATGGTATTTGGTGGATATCTGTTTGATAAGCTCTCAAAAAAAGAGCAGAAAAAGTTTTTCAAAGAGTACGGAAGCTACGGTGACACTTGTCCTACCTATTTCATCAAAGACAGAATTTTAACAGCCCTTCGTCTCTTCTTGGTGGGTCATTTCTTCTTGCTTCTCCTTGCCATATTCGTAAATTTTGCTCGATTTGTTCTAACATACAATACGCCTCTTTTTCTATTGGAATTTGCTTGGCTTATTTTTTATGCAATCTATGCTCGATATGAAACCAAAAAATATAAAAACTGTACTTCCTGTCAAAATGCAAATATTATAGGAACAAGTGCTCTTTATATGGCAATAATAGCAGCTCTTTATGGAGGCTCATGGCTCATAAAAAGCTTTTGAGCGTAGAAAACCTCACGCTTATAGCTATTGGAGCGGGAATTGCCTTTGGCTACTTTTTTCCCGCACTCTCTACTGAACTCAAAGTAGTTGGCCAAATCTATCTTAAACTTTTAAAAATGCTTATCATTCCTTTGGTATTTGCTTCTATATTTATCGCTATCGCATCATTAAGTGGCAAAGAGGAACTCAAATCCATTGGCTTAAAAGCCTTTTTGTATTATCTGAGCACAACGGCCCTCGCAGTGCTACTTGGAATCATGATCTTTCATCTCATCAATCCGGGTGCCGGCGAACATCTCTTGCAAATCCCGCAAAATGTAACGATTGAAAAAAAAGAGCTTTCACTATCGGACTTTTTGCTCTCCTTTATTCCGGCCAATATCTTTGAAGCTTTAAGCAAAGGGGCAATTTTACCCATTATCTTTTTTACGATCCTTTTTGCTATCGCTACTCTCTTCATCGAATCACACAAACGAACAGTGCTCTACAACTTCTTTGATAGTGTTAATGATGCGATGATGGTTCTTGCAAAATGGGTTATCGCTTTAACACCGATTGGCGTTTTTTTCCTCATTGCTGCAACAGTAGCCAAAAATGGATTGGAGCCGATTTTTGAGTTATACAGCTATGTATTGACGGTCCTTCTTGCTCTTATGCTGCATGCTCTTATCACCCTTCCATCCATTGGATATTTCGTTGGAAGATTTAACTCATATCACTATTTTCTTCAGATAAAAGAAGCCCCATTGATCGCCTTTTCCACCGCATCAAGTTCTGCAACACTGCCTGTAAGTCTTGAAGTTGCCGAGGAAAAAGGAGGAGTCAGTAAAAAAGTAGCCGGGTTCGTTCTGCCTCTTGGAGCAACCATCAATATGGACGGTACCGCTTTGTACGAATCGATTGCAGTACTGTTTATTGCAAATATCAGCGGAGTGGAATTAAGTCTTGTTCAGCAAATAACTATATTTGTAACAGTCACATTTGCTTCTATAGGTGCGGCTGGAATACCGGGAGCAGGACTCATTATGATGACGATGGTCCTTGACAGCGTAGGACTCCCTGTTGAAGCTATAGCACTTATCATTACCGTTGATCGGTTTTTGGATATGTTCAGGACTGCTGTGAACAACTGGGGAGATCTTTTGGGGGCAAAGCTGATTCAGAAGCTTTTGTAGTCTTTTTTGTTTTTTTCCGTTTCGCACTTTTGCTAAATTTGATCAAATCCTCTGTGGTTTTCACATCATTTGGCAATTTTTCAAAAGACATCTGCAAAATCTTATATGCTGTTAATGCATCGGCATATGCGCGATGGCTTACAGCAGTATTGATCCCCAAACTCTCATTTAAAAACTCCAGACCATAGCGTTCACTTTGAATCGTTTTTCTCGCCAGATCAATGGAGCAAAGCTTTCTATTGGCCAACTTTTCAAAACCAAGCTGTTCCAGTTTGCTGGAAATAAAGTTGTAATCAAAGCGTACATTATGAGCAACAAAAACCGCATCGTGTAAAAACTCTTTAAAAGCCAGCAAAACCTCTTTTTGAGAAGGCGCATTCTCTAAATCTGTTTGTATAATACCGGTTAATTTACTGATGTACTCAGGGACATCCTCGGCATAGATAAAACTTTCAAAGCGATCAATAATTGTATCGCCTTTGAATTTGATGGCTCCTATCTCAATCACTTGGGCAAATTCCGGTTTGCTTCCATTTGTCTCGATATCGACAACGACAAACTCCTGCTCTTGGTATGGCGTTACCGCTGTTTTCAAAAAAATTGTATTCTCTTTTTCATCCAAAGGGAATCCTCTGGCTTTGAGTGTTTCATAAATAATTTGAGGATCTTCAAACAAGCCAAAAAGATTTTGCAAAAGCCCAAAAAACTGCTCTTTTTGCATCGGTTTTTTGGTCAATTTGAAAGCCAGTTTTTCCAGTTTATTCAAACTTTGCCTTTTGGATAAACTCTCGAACTTTTTGGGGATCTTTTTTTCCCTTTCGAGTCTCTACTCCACTACTTACGTCTACACCGTAAAAACCGTACCGTTTCACTTCCAAAACGTTCTTTGGACTAAGACCTCCTGCCAAAACGATTTTTGAGCAGTCTATATTTTCGAACCACTCCAGTGCCACTCTTCGGCCGGCTCCTCCAAACTCCGGTACATACGCATCTACCAGCCTGTAGCGATCGGAAAATTTTAAGATATCTTCAGCACTTTTTGCCCGGACTACTGGCAACGTTTTTGTTTGAAGCTGTTCAAAAAAAGACTCTTCCACGTCAAAATGGATCTGGGCAAGACTCATATTGCAATATGAGCAGATTTCATCGATTTTTGCAGGTTCTTCGTAAACAAACAGTCCGACCCGTTCTACAAAAGGAGGAAGCTTTTTGCTGATTGTTTTTGCCTCTTGGGGATGAATGTAGCGGGGAGACTTCTCATAAAAGACAAATCCTAAAGCATCTGCACCGGCTTCTATCGCAACAAGTGCATCTTCAAAATTTGTAATACCGCAGATCTTTACTCGCACATCATACCTTGAGACTCGCTATTGCCTGTGCATAGTCCTTGTGTCCAAAGACATAACTTCCAGCAACCGCTACATCAACACCGGCGGCTTTCAGCTCATGGATGTTTTTATCGCTCACTCCTCCATCCACTTCGATAAGACACGAAGGATTATGCTTTTCAATCAGTTCTTTCGTCTGTTTGATTTTGTCAAAAATTGGGATAAACTTCTGCCCTCCAAAACCCGGATTGACACTCATCAAAAGTACCATATCTACATATTTGATGATCTCTTCAAGCACATTAACCGGAGTTGCTGGATTGATGACAATTGCAGGAGAGATACCATAATCTCTTATTTTTTGCGCAGCTCTATGATGATGCTGTTCACTTTCGTAATGAAACGAAATAAATTTTGGCTTCAGCGAGGCAAAAAGATCGATAAAAAAGCTGTTGTCTTCCACCATCAGATGCACATCCAAAGGCTTCGTAGCCACTGCGGCAACTGCTTTGGCAACAACCGGTCCGATCGTCATATTTGGCACAAAATGGCCGTCCATAACATCCACATGGACAAGATCCGCACCAGCTTCGCAAATATCGATCACCTCTTTAGCCAAAATTCCAAAATCGGCACTCAAGATACTTGGGGCTACAAGCATTCATATCCTTTGGGTAAAATTGGTATAATTATACCAAAAGCAAAAGCTAAAAATTAGTTTAAATTAAGCTATTCTTAATCATTTTTTTCATATCATTCAAAACTCAAAAAAACCAAATAAAGGTGAAGGCAATGTCCAAAAAATGTCAAGTCACTGGCAAGAAACCGATCACTGGTCACAATGTCAGCCACGCAAACAATAAAACCAAAAGAAGATTTTTACCAAATATCAGAACTGTACGTGTTACGCTTCCAGACGGTACCAAGAAAAAGATCAAAGTATCTGCAAAGGGTTTGAGAATTCTTAAAAAGAAAAATTTTCAAGTGGACCTGTAACCGGGTCTCCTTTCTCCCCCTCACTTTTTCTCAAAGGCTTATCATGCATTTCCAGCTCTTTCCAATACAAAACCCTATTGAACATGTTGAAGGTTTTTATTGTGACGGAGTGATGGCAGGACTCAAAAAAGAGGGTCTTGATCTTGGATTTCTCTACTCGGATACTCCTGCAAATGTTGCGGCCATTTTTACGCAAAACAGATTCCAAGCAGCACCCATTAAGCATTTCCAAAAACATGCTATCAAAACAAGCAACTTTATTTTAGTCAATTCCAAAAATGCCAACGCCATAACGAGCGATGAGGGTATCGAAGATATCGAAGAGATTGTATCAGCCCTACAAACAAAATTTTCTCTTCACAATCCTATCATGAGTTCAACCGGGGTCATCGGTGTTCGCCTTCCAAAAGAGAAGATCATCAATGCAGCTTTATCGTTTGATTTACATGCAAAAAACAGTGAGCGTTTCGCCAAGGCCATCATGACTACCGATACTTTTCCTAAATATATAGGATTCAAAGTGGAACTTGATAATGGCTCATCTTTTCATATCGCCGGATTTGCCAAGGGTGCTGGGATGATCAACCCAACAATGGCGACAATGCTCTGCTTCATTGTAACCGATGCCAATATCCCTCAAGAAGCCATGAAACCTCTTTTACAAAAATATGCGCAAACCACGTTCAATGCCATCAGTGTTGATGGGGACACTTCGACAAATGATTCAGTTTTTTTGATGGCCAACGGAAAAAGTGGCACATATGACCAAGAAGCTTTTGAATATGCCCTTTATACTATCATGCACCATCTTGCTCTACAGATCGTCAAAGATGGAGAGGGAGCAAAAAAACTGGTAGCGTTTAAAATTACAGGTGCAGCCAATGATAAGGAAGCCCAAATTGCCGCCAAAGCCCTTACCAATTCTCTTTTAGTAAAAACAGCACTTTTTGGAGAAGATCCAAACTGGGGAAGAATCGCATCCACTATCGGTGCCAGCGGCGTAGAATGCGATGAAAAAAGACTCACAATCTCCATAGGAGATGTGGTTGTGTATGATAAAGGCCAAAACCTATTTGATGCCGAACAAGAAGAAAAAGCACATCAGGTCATGAAACAGGATGAATTTGTGATTCACTGTGATCTTGGCATAAACGACGGTTCATTTACAGCGTATGGATGCGATCTTGGCTATGAGTATGTCAAGATTAATGCAGAATACAGAACCTAAATGCTACAATTGAAAGAAAAAAGGAGCAAATATGTTAGAAGAATTTCCACAAGAATTGATCAACAAGATTCGTCAAGAAAACCCTCATTTTGACAAACTTATCGAAAGACACGATGAGCTGAAAAAAATCGTCAAGGATGTTGAAGAAGGTCGTGAACACATGGAAGATATCGAACTTGAAAAACTCAAACTTGAAAAACTTAAACTCAAGGATGAAGCATACGCCATAGTCATGCAATACAAAAAAGAGCATGGGATGTAACCATGGGACTTCACAAGCTCCAAAAAAAACTACAAAAAATATTTTCCCATCCCATTCCTTCCAATCTGGATTGGAAAGGGGTAGAAAATCTTCTCGAACACCTCGGCTTTACTATCGAACACACAAAGAAAAACCATATCAAAGTTATCGATAGCGAAGGAAAAGAGGTGGTTCTCATCATTCACAATAATGAAATAAATAACAAAGAGGAGATTGTTAAACTCAAGCACTTTTTGGAAGAGCATGGAATCAATGGGGAGACTACTCTTTAAATCTCCCCATATGCATCAATTTTTCGTATCGCTTTTCTAGGCGTTCTTTTGGATCCATCGCCATAAGCTCTTGAATACTTTTTACATAATATTCTTTCAACGCTTTTGCAGCACCCTCTTTATCTCTGTGGGCCCCCATAAAAGGTTCCTCGATAATATCATCGATAAGTCCAAGTTCTTTCAAATCCTCTGCCGTAATTTTCAAAGCTTTTGTGGCCTGCTCTACTTTCGAAGGGTCATTCCACAAAATTGCCGCACACCCCTCAGGAGAGATCACACTAAAAACGGAATATTTTAGCATTGCCAATTTATCGGCAACTCCAATGGCAAGCGCACCACCGCTCCCCCCTTCACCTATCACAATCGAAACAGTCGCGGTGTCAAGCATGCTAAATTCAAAAAGATTTCTTGCTATCGCCTCACTCTGCCCTCGCTCTTCTGCTCCGATACCCGGATATGCCCCTGGTGTATCGATTAGCATCAAAATAGGCAGACCAAATTTTTCGGCCATTTTTGCAGCCCGAAGTGCTTTTCTATATCCTTCTGGATGCGGCATACCAAAATTTCTTTTGAGCTTGTTTTTCGTCCCTCTCCCTTTTTGCTCCCCTATAACAAGAGTCTTTTGGCCATCGATGTATCCAAGGTAGCAAAGGATTGCAGGATCATCCCGAAAACATCTGTCTCCATGAATTTCATACGCATCATCCAAAATGAGACGGATATAATCAAGGGCATAGGGTCTATCTGGGTGCCTTGCAAGTTGGAGTTTTTGATAATCGCTCAGATTTTTATAGGTCTTGGAAGCCTCTTTTTGCAGATCCTTTTCAAATATCTCGATAGCAGCAGTATCGCCTCTCGCTTTCGCCGCTTCGAGCTCATTTTCGATCTCTTTGATTTTTTGCTCAAAATCGAGGTATGTTGCCAACTTTAAACCTTTTTGAATACGACGACACCGTTTGTACCGCCAAATCCAAAAGAGTTGCTCATAACAATTTCCAAATCTGCTTTTCTTGCCTCATTAGGCACATAGTCAAGATCACAGTCTGGATCAGGCTCTTCATAATTGATCGTTGGCGGAATAACGCCTTCTGTCAGCGCCATGAGAGTAATGACCGCCTCAATCGCTCCCGCTGCACCGAGACAGTGTGCGGTTTGACCTTTTGTCGAGCTGACAGGAGGACAGTTCTCTTTGCCACCAAACAGCTTTTTGATCGCCATTGTTTCATACCAGTCATTATATTTCGTGCTGGTTCCGTGCGCATTGATATAATCGACTTTATTAACACCTGCCATATTTAAAGCAGCTCTCATGGCTCTATATGCCCCTTCTCCTTCAGGAGCAGGAGTCGTGATGTGGTTTGCATCACCACTTTCTCCAAAGCCTATAAGTTCAGCATAGATTTTTGCCCCTCTTGCTTTGGCTGCCTCATACTCTTCTAGTACTAGTGCACCGCTTCCCTCTCCCATCACAAAACCGTTTCTTTTTGCATCAAAAGGGCGCGATGCATGCTTTGGATCGTCATTGTATGTCGAAAGTGCTTTCATCGCAGCAAACCCGCCGATACCAATAGGACAAATAGCAGCTTCAGAGCCTACAACGAGCATTCTGTCAGCTCCGCCGAGCATGATCGTTTTTGCAGCTTCTGTGATCGCATGGGTTCCTGCTGCACAGGCTGTCACGCTGGAAAGATTCGGGCCTTTGAGTTTATGTTCGATAGAGATGAAGCCCCCAAGCATATTGACAAGAGCCGACGGGATAAAAAACGGACTGATTCTTCTTGGACCTCTGGTATTGCAAACAACTGCATTTTTCTCGATCGTTGCGAGCCCTCCGATACCGGAAGCTGAACTGATTCCGAATCTATCATTATCTACTTCACCATCAAATCCTGCATCCGCCATCGCTTCACGCGCCGCCTTGATACCGAGCTGAATAAAACGATCCGCTTTTTTTACATCTTTCGGATCGAGTACCGTTGTAGGATCGAATTTTTTCACTTCTGCAGCAATTTTTACCGATTGGTTAGAAGGATCAAAAAGTGTAATATGATCAATCCCCGTCTCTCCATTCACAATAGCATCAAATGCGCTTCTTTTATCGTGTCCCAAAGAATTGATCATTCCAAGACCGGTTACAACAACTCTTCTCAAAACTACTCCCTATCCTTGATCTTTAGTCAATTGTACAAACTCACTAAAAATCAAGGGGGCTTACCCCGCTTGATTTAGGATTTGTGTTCTTCGATGTATTTTACCGCATCACCGACTGTTTGAATCTTTTCCGCATCTTCATCAGGAATTTCAATACCAAACTTCTCTTCCAACGCCATTACTAATTCCACAACATCCAAGCTATCTGCATTCAAGTCTTCTACAAATCGAGACTCAGGTTTTACCTCATCAGGATTTGCATTGAGCTGTTCTACAACTACCTCTTTTACCTGTTCGAAAATATCTGCCATTATGACTCCTTATCTGTATTGTGTTCGCCTGATTGTAACAAAAAAATCCTTATAAATACATTCCACCATTTACTTTAATCGTCTCACCTGTAATATATCCCGCGCCATCACTCAGTAAAAAAGCAACGGCTTCAGCCACCTCTTTTGGGTCACCAAATCGCTTCAGTGGAATTTTGGATATATAGGCTTCTTTAATCTCCTCTTTGAGTTCTTTCGTCATATCGGTTGCGATAAAACCTGGAGTAACACAGTTAAAACGAATCCCTCGTGCGGCCCCTTCAAGGGCAAAAGATTTTGTCATCGCAATCATTCCGCCCTTACTTGCACTGTAGTTGACCTGCCCTGCGTTTCCGGCTTCTCCGACAATACTGGAAATATTCACCACACTCCCAAATCTTTTTTTGCTCATCACCTTGAGCGCTTCTCGGCACCCTACAAAAGCACTTGTCAAATTGGCTCTGATGACACTTTCAAAATCTTCTACGCTCATACGCATAGCAAGTTTGTCTTTGGTGATACCGGCGTTATTAACAAGATAACTCAATTCCCCATCGCTATCGATAATCGTTTTAACAGCCTCAACGAAAGCTTTTTCATCACTCACATCAAAGCCAATGACCGCCGCTTCTCCGCCGGCTGCTTCAATTTCAGCTTTTATCGTATCAGCTGCCTCGGCTCCACTTCGGTAGTTGATCCATACTTTCAACCCGTATCCAGCAAGAACTTTTGCAATCTGCGCACCGATTCCTCTGCTTGCACCTGTCACAAGGACATTTTTTCCACTAAATAGCATTGCTCTCCTTTTACCAAATATTTACCTAAATTGTAGTAACATTTCTCTTCAAATCACTTTAACTGTATCAAGGCAAAAGATGCTCTACTATTTCTATTCCGTTTTTCATATCAATATATTCCAATACATTACAGTACGAGCCGGTATCGCCTTCTTTTTCGCATTTTTCTTTACACTTTATCTTATGCCAAAATTTATACGCTGGGCGATGAAAAAAAGCTCCTATCAGCCAATCTACTCTTTGGCTCCGGAACATCACAAGAAAAAAGCCAACACCCCTACGATGGGGGGAGTAGTATTCATATTTTCTGCACTTCTTGCTTCTTTGCTCACTGTCAAAATACACAACCCGTATGTTTTGGGAGCATTTTTAACCATTCTTGGATTTTTGGCCATAGGCGTCATTGACGATTATGGAAAAATAACCAAACGATCCAACCAAAGCGGACTCAGTGCCAAGAAAAAATTTTTTTTGCAAATCTTGGTTGCCTTTTTAGTATCACTCTATCTGTATGGATATGCCCACTTGAGTACAGATCTTTATGTCCCGTTTTACAAATACCCTCTTTTCGATATGAATATATCAGCGGTTCTGTTTTGGACACTGGTTATCGTCGCCACATCCAATGCCGTCAATCTTACTGACGGGCTGGATGGCTTAGCTACTGTCCCTTCCATTATGGCTCTTACAACGCTCGCCATTATTACCTATATTACAGGAAACGCCGTTTTGAGTCATTATCTATTGCTTCCAAAAATTATCGGAGTTGGAGAAGTGAGCATCGTTGCCGCCGCATTTGCGGGGAGTCTGATCGGATTTTTATGGTACAACTGTCACCCTGCGGAGGTTTTCATGGGAGATAGCGGCAGCCTAACATTAGGAGCTTTCATAGGATATATGGCTATCATATCAAAAAGTGAAATTTTACTCATTCTCATAGGTTTTGTCTTTGTCATGGAAGCACTTTCGGTCATCATTCAAGTTAGCAGCTTTAAACTAAGAAAGAAACGGGTCTTTCTTATGGCTCCTATTCACCACCATTTCGAACAGAAAAACTGGAATGAGAGCAAAATCATTGTTCGGTTCTGGATTATCGCTCTCATTTCAAATCTCATAGCACTCATTACATTAAAGATTCGATGATGATAGCACTTTTGGGATTTGGCAAGACAACGAAAGCATTGGCAAAAAAGTTTGGAAATGCTATATTTTTCGAAGAGATCGAAGAGACGTATCAAGATAATGAAGGTTTTTTGCACCAGCCTTTCAAAGCATTCGATCCAGCCATGTTCGATATCGTTGTACCAAGTCCAGGCATCCCACCATCCCATCCCACCATCCAAAAAGCCAAAAACAAAATAGTAAGCGAATATGATCTTTTTGCCCTACAGATGCCCTATAGCATCTGGGTCAGCGGAACCAATGGAAAGACAACCACCACTCAGATGATTACCCACCTTTTATCAGAAAAAAAGACAGTGGCAGGAGGCAATATCGGTACACCCTTGGCCAAACTAGATCCAAAGGCAAGAATCTGGGTTTTAGAGACGAGCTCTTTTACATTGCACTACACGAAAATTGCAAAACCAAATCTGTATGTTTTACTTCCTATTACTCCGGATCATATCAGTTGGCATGAAAGTTTTGAAGCATATGAAGAGGCAAAACTCAGACCCCTTTCGAAACTCAAAGAGGGAGAAGTCGCTCTTGTGCCAAAACAGTATGAACATATCTCTACCAATGGCTACCTCATAGGGTATGAAGGTATCGATGATCTGTGTGATCGTTTCAACATAGATCCATATAGAATCAACTTTCATGGCGCTTTTTTGCTCGATGCCCTCTTGGCACTTGCTGTGAAAAAGATACTGTTTCATAGGATCGATTATAAAACGATCAACACTTTTTCTCTTGATCCACATAAACAAGAAGAATTTAGAGATATAGAAGGGAGAGTCTGGGTTGATGACAGCAAAGCGACAAACATCGATGCAACTTTAGCCGCTATTTCGAGATATAAAGATACAAGGATCCATCTCATCCTCGGTGGAGACAACAAAGGCGTCAATTTGGAACCTTTGATCAAAAATCTGCACAATGTGGATATCTACGCCATTGGTAAAGCCGAACCACACATCATAGAAGTTGCAAAAAAGTACAACCTGCCGGTTCACAGCACAAAAACTTTGGAAAGAGCAGTCGATATGATAAAAAAGAGGATGAAAAAAGGAGAAGTGGCACTTCTTTCTCCAGCTTGTGCCAGTCTGGATCAGTTCAAAAACTATAAAGATCGTGGAGAAACATTCAAACAGCTTGTTTTAAGCTGATTTTTAACATTTGTAAGTATAATTTCATTCAACTTCGCTTGGCCAGATAGCTCAGTAGGTAGAGCAAGGGACTGAAAATCCCTGTGTCGGCGGTTCGAATCCGCCTCTGGCCACCACTCCTACTTATAACTTCAATCTTCAATTGCATCTATTTTAATAAATGCTAATTCTCATTTTGATAAAATCCCATATTCTTGTTTTTAAGAAAGATTAAGGAGCAATATATGAAAAAAATTGCTTTATATATATTGATATTAATTTTCTCATGTATTTCCTATGCTACAGATTTGGATACGCTGCTCCAAGAGTACAGAAAAGAAGCGGAACTCTCTAAAATCACAAAAAAAGAGAGTGCTGGTCTAATTGATATTTATACAAGAGATGATTTGGAGAAAATGCAGGCAAAAACGCTCCTTGATGTACTAAAAACTATACAAATGTTTCATCTAACGCGAACACCAAACAATCTCTACCTTTTCTCTTTTCCATCAACAAGCTATATTCCTCTTAGTTCCATCAGACTGTATATCAACGATCACGATATGACATCCACCTCTTTTGGCAGTGCATTACTGATATGGGGAGATATGCCTATCGAATATATCGACCATATAGAGTTTTATCGCGGCTCTTCCTCTATCGAGTTTGGCAATGAAACGGGTCTTTTTATAATTAAACTCTATACAAAAAAACCGGAAAGAGAGGAAGGTGGAAAAATACGGCTTCTTGCTGACAACAAAAAGAGCTACGAATCAGATATATACTATGCCCATACGACGGAAGGTAAATTTTCCTGGTTTGCATATATCAATAGTGACAATATCAACCAGAAAAAGTATTCCCATCTCAATCATTCAATCAGTAGCGACAAAGACGGCTACAATATCTATACAAATTTATTCTATAACGATTATAGATTAGAAATAGGCAATTACAAAAAAAAGAGCGACTCTTTTTTGGGACACAGTAAAGATTTTACGCCTGAAGGCGGCGGATTGGATGCAAGGCATCAATATCTCCATATCACAAAAGAGAGCAAGGAGAACTACAAACTCCAATTGGCCTATGACAATTTGTATTATGATAGAACCTACGTCGATCCATCAGGGATCAATGCCGGGAATTTGGGATATGTGACATATTACAACACGCATTTCAAAGACAAAATCTACTCCATCATTGCCGAAAAGTTTTTTCGATATGGCAACAACTCATTCTTACTAGGAGGATTTTACAAATATAAAAAATTTACAATGGATGGGACATTCGATACAACACAAACATCATACGAAAATGGGCTGGATCTTTACTCACTTTACATTGAAGACAAATATAACCTGGCAAAAAATAAGATGCTGATAGCCTCATTTAAACAAGATTTTTACCGGTATGACAAAAAGGTCCCCAATACCAATCAATCTGTAATAAGAATAGGCTATTTACAACATTTCAATCAAAATAAAGGAAAATTCAAACTTTTTCTTACCGATACATATCGCCCCATAGCCTTTTACAAACTCTATTCACCAAACAAAATTCCATTTAAAGCAAATAGCCAACTGAAAATGCCCAGAATTTTCGTAGTAGCGTCCAGCCTTCGATACAATCTTAATCAACAGCACTCTTTGCGATTTCAAGTGGGATACAATAGAGCTAAAAACGCTGTTATCTACTCTCCTTCATCCGGATACATCAACTATACAAACAAAAAAATAAAAAGATATATATTTTCCATTGAATATGACTATACACAAGACCTTTTCAACAGATATAAACTTGCCTTTTTTAAAGGATACAACAATCAAGATATCGAATACTCCCCAAAATATGGAGCACTGTTCCAGTCATTCAATAGTTTTGGAAAATATGACATTTACAACGAACTGACCTATAAAAGCAGCTACGAGTATGCCGGAATAAATGTTGATGCATCACTGGATTATACTGCTGCTATCAAATACCATTTTACAAAAGATTTTTCCATTGGAGTACGGGGAGAAAACATTTTCGGGACAGGTTTTAAACAAGCATACCGTAATCTTCCGTATGCCATTCCTGTCCTCGATAGAAAAATTTGGTTTAATGTGGAGTATCTGTTTTGAAAAAAATAACGCTTATTTTTCTGCTCATATGTAGTGTATCGGCATCAATATTTCAAATAGAACAAAAAATATATTCAACGGTCCTCCATGCTCTTTTTCCACATAAATACATTATCAAAATATGGACGGACGATGAGAAGAAAAAATCGCTTTTTCACACACTGCCGCTCAATGTACGGTTGGTAGAAGAACCAAACGAAGCAGATATCCTGTTTGTCTATCATAAACCAGATATCAAAACAGAAAAAATGATATTTGCTGGTTCATACCATCTATTAAAAATTTATAGAAAACAGGCCATCGGCGGTTTTTATTGGCAGAAGGGCCGGCCTAATCTGATTTTTCTCAAAAACAATATTCATAAGTACAAGATTGAACTCCCTAAAGAACTCCAAAAATATTTGGAGGATTCGATTTGAAAAGTTACAAATATATTTACAGTTTTCTCATTGTCACAATTATACTTTCCATTATATACCTCTTTTACGCTGTGTCACATGCCAACAAGCACATATCTATCAATATAGAAAAAACATTTACACGACAAGCACAATATTTCGCAAACAATATCGAGGAAGTTGTTAAAAAACGGGTTCCAAAAAATCTCTATTCTACGCTTCGAAGCCATCCCAAGTTACGTGAAAATCTTCAAGATGCATTATCGTTGCTCATCACACCAACATTTAAATATGTCTATATTTTGTATAGAGACAAGCATGGCAAATACAGATATCTCCTTGACGGAAGCAAAGAAGACAGAGGCGAATTTGATGCTCCATTGAACGTGGATATCGAAAATTGGAACCGCGTCTATGATAGCGGGAAGGATCAGATAGTCCTTGAAAAAGATCTTGAAACACTGTGGGGCACCTATCTCAAACCGCTTCGATACAAGGGAAAAACAGAAGCTATCATTGCAATAGATTTTTCTACAAATCTGCCCTTTACCATATCTTCTGTTATGGAACCGATCAAAAATATCTTTTACTACATTTTTCTGTCTTTTTTTCTTCTGCTGCTGATCCTTTTGTGGCAAATGCTTCTTAACATAAAAACTAGAAAAGAGGTCTTTATCGATCCTTTAACCCAAGTGTACAATAGAAAATTTCTAAGAGAATTTATCAATTCCCGGTATCAAGCCCAAAGATATCAAATCTTGATGCTTGATATCGATCATTTCAAGAGAATAAACGACATTTATGGACATAAAGCGGGAGATTACGTTTTACGCGAGGTTGCCAGACTCATAAAAAAGAGTATCCGAGAAGAAGATCTTTTGATCAGATTTGGTGGAGAAGAGTTCGTGCTCTTTATATACCGGGAAAATAGAGACTCCAATATTGCAAAAGAGATTGCCGAACGTATCCGAAAGGTTATCGAACAAGAAGATTTTATCTATGAAACACACCATATCAAAGTAACTGTCTCTATCGGTATCAATCTCCATCCGGAATATTTCAAAAGTCCAACCGAAGCCATAAAATATACAGACGAGTTACTCTACGTTGCCAAAAGACAAGGCAGAAACCAAGTCATTGATGAAAAAGAGCATAACCAACACAATAAAGCAATAGAAGATATCAATATCAACAGTGTTAAAGAGGCATTAGATGATAATCGAATTATCTGCTATTATCAGCCAATCTTTGACTTAAAGAACAATTCCATTGTCAAATTTGAAGCATTGGCACGTATGATTGATCAAAAAGGCCATATCATCACCCCAAATCAATTTCTCACTCCAATTGCTTTTACCAATGTCTATAATGACTTGACGAAAAAGATCATAGAGATTGTATTTCAGGCCATACATACCTATAACGTGCATATCAGTATCAATTTAAATATGTCGGATATTTTAGATAATGTCATTTACAGCACAATAATAGAAGAGATCAAACAGAACAAAAATTTGGCAAAATGGCTTACGATTGAACTTTTGGAGTATGAATCGGGACATATCGAACGATTGAAGGAACGACTCAAAGAAATCAAAAGTTATGGCATACAAATCGCCATAGATGATTTTGGAAGCGGATACTCCAATTTCAGTATTTTCCAGCATCTTCCCATAGATATTTTAAAAATAGACGGTGAACTTATCAAAAATATTGAATCTTCTCATATCTCATTTGCAATTACAAAATCGATTGCTCTTTTTGCAAATGACCTACAAATCATGACCGTTGCAGAATTCATTCATAATGAAAAAACATTGGAAATTGTAAAAAACCTTGGCATTCGATACGGACAGGGATTTTTCCTTGGAAAACCAGAACCGCTGGAAGTTTATATGAAACAGTAAATGGCGCGCCCGGAGAGATTCGAACTCCCGACCTACAGAACCGCAACTTGAAATAAAGCCCCAAAATACCGAAACTTAAACGAAGGTGTCAGCAGACATTTTCAACTTTTTGCTGACAGTTATTGAAAAAAATCACACCGCCTTTGCCCTGTTCACCCACCCATCTTCATACTTCGCAAATCTTTTTGGGTTTGACCTCACAAGCTCCTTGTAGTACTTGAGTTCCTCGAAGTCATACCCAACATCAAAAAGATCAACATCATATTCATTCAACGCCTTCAAAGTTTTTGGACCTACAACCCCATCTACTTTTACTCCAACTAGTTCTTGAGCTTTTTTGATAGCGTTCTCTATCCCAGTATTCACTCCAAATACAAAAATCTCCTCGGCTATCTTTTGGCTCTTCACGTCATACAGCTTCGCCCTGTTCCAGTATTTTTGGCGGTAGATGTTTTTGACTTCTTGCACAGCATGAGTATTATTACACAAAAGTTGTGATAGTTTTTTTGGATCGCTTTCGATCTCTTGATACTTTGCCAATTCTTTCCAAATATCTGCATCTGGATGTTCCTTTTGATATATCCCCATGAACGTCCAGCCCTCTTCACCATCGTTCCAATGCAAAGCATCGTCACAATCTTTGAACTCAAGATGCTTCAATGCTTCAAATGCGTGATTGAAATCAGCCATCCAGTTTCACTCCTATCTTTTTTGCAATATATTTTTCAAGAGCACTAATGCCTCTCGTTCCTTGATGTGCAGATATACCTACAAGTGCAGCGGTTAAAGGTTGTTCTATGCCAGCATATTCACACAAGTAGAATGTAATCACACCCAAAAAACCACTTATAACCATATCTCCAATCCACTCAGAAAGTGAAAAATGTTTGATAGTGCCATTTCTTATTTTTCTAATTGTATGTGCAGTTCCGCCCCATAGTGATAATGCCAAAACCCAAAGATAGGTAAAAAAACTATAATTTGTCGGATCTTTGTGAGGCATATCAATCCTTTTCACCACCAACACACTATCGTGATGATGTATTTGTCTCTTTTGTCGAATTTGATTCTGCAACTTCCTTTTTTGCTTCCTCGATTGCGGGTTTTATGATTTTTCTCGAAGCATCATAGGTTGCTGCCATAGCATCGATCTCTTTGAGTTTTTCTTGCGTATCTTTTGGAAGCTTGTCC
The DNA here is from genome assembly GCF_016629565.1 of Nitratiruptor sp. YY08-10. Classification (NCBI taxonomy): domain Bacteria; kingdom Pseudomonadati; phylum Campylobacterota; class Epsilonproteobacteria; order Nautiliales; family Nitratiruptoraceae; genus Nitratiruptor; species Nitratiruptor sp. YY08-10. Next base: position 321,887 of record NZ_AP023057.1, on the reverse strand, counting down.
CAGTTGGCTATCACTACTTTTTTGCCTGCAACATATATCGTTTTTGCCGCATTGTAGTACGGATCGGTTGCACATCCGGTCAATAGGATAGAACTACCGAGTATTGCAAGTAGAGTTCGTTTCATTTTCTGCCCTTCATAGGTTTTACTTTGATATATTCTCTCGCTTTCAAGACTTCTTCGCCTTTGTGACTTCTCCATACTCTCCAACCAAACATCCGAACAGCATAGTACATAGTGAGTCTTTTCCACTTCTTTACCCCAAGCTCTTCCATAGCTTCAAGAAACAATAAGTCACATTCCTTTCTTGGCAAGATTTCTGCCTTGTAAAGAGCGTCATGGAGTATGGCAGCTTCAAGGTATCTTCCAGCAACAGGTGGAAAGATGTTCCAAAAGATTTTTGGCACTGAAGCACCATCACTTACCCAACCACCTTTTACAGCTACATCCCACTTTTTGCCCTTGTATCTGAATGGTAGAACCACCTCGAAAGAGTTGGTGGTTCCTTCAACATGATCTATGACTATGTTGCCTATAAACATTTATCATCCTTGCAATGGGTATGGAATTAGATTGAGACTGACAGCGTTCAATTCATCGAACGTCGTTGCCTGTTGAGCCACAGCTGATTTTATTGCATATTCAGCTTTGCACGCTTGAACCCAACCTTGTCTGACCGAAACTTTTAATAACTGATCGATTGCAACTGCATATTTAGCCTCTTCATCCGTATCTGCAAATGTAGCTACTTCTTTTAAATTTTCAACTTCTGTTTGAAAATCCGATGTTCCTTCAATCACTCTTGCAGCAGATGTAAAAAACTTTTGATACAGATTGTCTGTTGTGTATGTGGATGGAAAATGGCTGATTAACCAAGCTCCCCAATATTCCTTGTCGTTCACATCGCTTCTTTGTTTAATTTCTGGATATGAAGTTTCTATGTGCGATTTCGTTTCTTTCTCAAAAATGCGAAGTTTCTTTGTTTTCAATTGTCTGAATTTTTGTTCATCTATTTTAGCTTTCTCCTCTGTCGTTCTTTCACGAACTTTTATGCCACCACTTTCTCTCCATACGACTACATAGTCTGGATTTTTTGTTGTAATATTCATATCTTCAATGATGGTTGTCCCGAGTGACTTGTTCGGGACGCTTTCTGTTATCGCAAGTATTTTTAGCGTTTTATCGTCTATTTTTATATACATATTATCTCCTTAGAATGTTCCCGTTGATACTGTCCATGTTTGAGCAGTAGGCGACCATGTTTGAGCAGTAGGCGACCATGTTTGAGCAGTAGGCGACCATGTTTGAGCAGTAGGTGTCCAAGTTTGTGCAGTAGGTGTGAAGGCAACATCAGTTAATGTAAAAGTTATCGATCCAACAGTTATCGAGTATGTTCCAGAAGGGATATTTAGATCATTAATAAACTTTGAAACATAATGATTATATGTAGTTCCATCATTTGATTTACCACATACAAACACATTTCCATTTGCATCTGTAGATATACCATATAAATAATCGGCATCTCCACTATCTATTGTATATTGCGATATCAGGTTTAGATCATTATCGAACTTTACTATGTAAGCATTATATGTAGTCCCATCGTCACTGTACCCAGCAACAAACACGTTTCCGTTTGAATTTATATCAATTGAAATAAAAGTATCAGTACCAGTACCACTATCAATCGTATATTGCGATATCAGGTTCAAATCATTGTCAAACTTTGCTATGTAAGCATTATATGTAGTTCCATCGTAGCTATGTCCGCATACAAATACATTTCCATTGCCGTCAATAGACATTCGGAATGAATAATCATCATTTCCACCATCTATTGTATATTGCGATATCAAATTTAAATCATTATCGAGCTTTGCTATGTAGTGGTTGTATGTAGTCCCATCATTGCTATATCCACATACAAACACGTTTCCATTTGCATCTACTGAAATCCACCTGCCATAATCAGCGTTTCCACTATCAATCGTATATTGCGATATCAGGTTCAAATCATTGTCAAACTTTGCTATATAGCAAACAGAAGTGGTTGCAGTACTGCTATATCCACACACAAACACATTTCCATTTGCATCTGTAGATATACTATACAAATAATCACTATCTCCACTATCAATCGTATATTGAGATATCAAGTTTAAGTCATTGTCAAACTTTGCTATATAGTAGTTGTACGTAGTTCCATCATTACTATATCCGCACACAAATACATTTCCGTTTGCATCCACTGAAATACCTGTGACCATATCACTGCCTGTGCCACTATCTATTGTATATTGAGATAATAGATTTAGTTTGTTGTCCAATTTTGCTATATAACAATCATACTGATTTCCAGATGTAACCCATCCACATACAAACACGTTTCCATTTGCATCTGTAGATATATCATACAAATAATCATTATCTCCACTATCAATCGTTGCCATAATATTGTAATTATTTGTAACAGTTACTCCTTCTGTGAGACTGTCAGAACCACCATTTCCATCATCCACCGTGTATGTAAAATTTACTATTGTGTCTGCTGTGTAATCTGGAAAAGTTACATGAAAAACATTCGGGATAGTTGCATCTTGAGTAATCGTCACATTAGCGTCATCCGCTGTAACGCTGTATGTCAGCACATCACCATCTGGGTCTGTTGCATCAATAGTCACATCGTATGTATTGTTGTCGTATATGGTACTGTTTGACCATGTGACTGAATTTATCGTTGGCGCAGTATTTGCTGGTGTCATGAAGCTAACTACATCGCTCCATTCTGAAATATGATTGTCACTGCCATGCCTAACTCTTACATACATTGTGGTCGATGGGTTGCTTCCATAGTTCGGAGTCCATGATGTGAGATTTGACGATCCGGCGTAACTGTCAACCAAAGTTGTAAATCCACTATCTGTTGCAAGTTGCCATTCAACAAAGTCTTGAGTTCCAATGAAGTTTTCTTTTGTGGCAAAAGCCGACGATTCTATTGTTCCGCTGAAGTCTATTGCACCATCCGCTGGAACTATTATTGATGGTTTCGCTACTTCACCTCTTGCAAAAAACTCGTCGCTAATCTTTTGTGAGCTCCATGTTTTATCAGTAGCTACAAGTAGATCGTCGATCGTCCCTTCAGGTAGTGTTGCAACCGCTGCTTGGGCTTTTATTGCCCAGTGCTTTGCGCTATATTTTCCCGTTTCAACTTCTACATCTTCAGCTTCTTCAGCCCATTTGTACGCTTTTAGCTCACTGTTAGCAGCATTCGCCTCGCTCGTTGCGGCATTTTGCGCGCTTGCTTCCGCATTGTTTGCGGCTGTTTGAACTTCTCCACTTAATGTATTCATGTTGTTTACAAGTGTGTTTGTCTCAGGCACGAAGCTGTCGTTGAAATAGTTGAGATAGATATGAACACTATTTGCGAACGTGTCCTTATCCATCGTTGTTTTGTCTGGTACCTGCCCGTTAAACACGGTCAGTGTCGGCAATTGTGTCATCACGCTACTCCTACTATCGTTGTTGTGGTTTCAAATTTGACGGGATTGTCTATCGGCATCGAGAAATCCTCAATATACGCAATGTTCGTCATCTCGCTGAATCTATCCGTCTCATCTGGGATAAAAAGCACGTTTTTCCCTACGATCTCTCCAACTTTTTGAGCCACTACGTTGAAATCCGGTACGTCGAACACCACTTTGGCTTTGAGCACTCGCACGTGTCCATATCGGATCACTTTTCGCGTGTTTGTAAATTCATCGTTTTGAATCTTGCTTTTATCTTCAAAAGAAAGTTCCGTGCCATAGAGCGTCAATCCCAAATCTCTTGCGCTTCCAATGACAATCGATCCGATCTTTACTACTCCTTCCGTTCCGCCATCAAATGTGAGTCTGAGCGTAGCGTTTGGAAGCCATTTGATGTCCGTTGCAATGACGCGGGTTTTTTCTTTTATTTCGTCGTAGAAATACTCAGAAAAGCTTATACATCCTATGTCTCTACCACTTACCACCCTGACTTCATCCGCAAACTGATAATCAGCTGTAATAGCAGCTCCGTCAGCTGGAGCGGTCGTGAACGTAATCTGCCCCAGAGCATTGTCTATCGTGTAGTCGGTATCTCTCGTCTGCACTACACTGTTAACGTATATGGTCTCCGAATCTTTGACGATATTTGTATTCGCAAGTTGAAACGTTGTTGTAGTGCCATCACCAGTCCCTACAATTTCGCCCGTAATCGGATTTTTATCATTGTCTATCAGCTCAAGAAGCAGTTGTGCGAAATGGATATTCACAAGTCCTACGGTATCGCATCTGCTAAATGGCATTTCCAGCGTGATATTCTCCCCAACTGATTGTGCGCCTATTTGCTCGTCCGTTGAGAGCATTTTGTAGGAGTTCACAAATCCCCAGTCGATCCATTTGGACTGGTCGGATGGGGGAAACACACCGCTGACGTTGTCTGCTGCACATCTGTATATCGTTTTGAGTTCTGGGACGATGACATAGTCACCCGTATTATATGTAGCAGCTGGATCATAGTTTGGATATGTTTCGTCCGTTACACCGCTGATGTTAGCTGGTGCTTCATATACCGTCTTGGTGTAGGTATATCCGTTGTCGGTCACTGACAGTATCGTTGTTCTTGGCTGGACGTATCTCATGCAAATCTCCTGTCAGTCTGCAATACTTTTGTATTGTTCGCCGTTTCTTTGTTGTATTCCTTGAGTGCTGCTACTTCTCTTCTGAGTGCTCGTATCTCTGTAATGAGTTCTTTTTGATTCAAAGGATCGTTTGGGTCTTTGAGTGGAATGACCGCCTCATGATAACCAGCTTCCCCAATCAATGCTGCTGTAGGTGCCGTAACGATACCTCCCTCTGCAAACGGATGTAAGATCGCATAGTTTGCAGCGTTTTTGATGGATTCCTCGATCACCTCATGCGGCACGTCTCCATTGTACGAACTCTCATCGAACAGTTGCGTTGCAGCATAGGAGATGGACTTTGCCAAATCCTGAGGCGCTATATCACCGCTTTTGACAGCTTCGACCCATCCTGCGGCATCTGTATCAGGCGGACGACCAAGCACTTCCATGTATGTTTGATAGACAAGATTGTATGCTTCACTTCCTCCTCCGCTGCTATCGCTTGGAGCGGTAAGGACCTGGTAGCTCGCAACCTTGTTTTGGCTGTCCTGGATTGCAGCCATAATTGCGTTTTGCAGCTGTATCAGCTGTTGAACGATAGGCGAATCGTAGCCAAGATATTCGGCATACTGATCGATCATCTGATCCACGAAAGATTGATACTCGCGCTCGATGGTGAGTTTGAGCATTTCCATGTATCGCTGATAAGTCTCGTTGATCTCACTTATTTTGTTTTGCAAGTCAATATTCGCCTCTACGATTGCAGACTCGATCCTGTCTGTATTGGATTTTACATCGTATCTATCCGCCATATCGTCAAGCAGATTTGCCATCTTGTTAGTTTCAAACAGATACTCCTTTTGTGTCGATGAGTTCTGTTTGAGATACTCCTGATACGCTGAAGCATAGTTCAATAGATTTTCTACGTCTTTATCCGGATTTATTCCGTTTGCAAGATCGTTTCTGACTCTGCCAAGATATTCGTAGAACCGATCTTTTGCGTACGTCGTGCCTCTGAGGGCAATTGCTCGAAGTCTGTCGGCACCGCGCCTGAGCTGATCGAGATAGCGCGTAATATTTTGTATAACGCTTTTCTCTTTGTTTAGCTGATTAATCCTGTCGTTATAGCTCTTTTGTGCATCCTGTATCTCTTTTTGTTTGAGATTGTTGATGGCAGCAAGAACGTTTTGTACCGTCTCTGGCGTCGCATTGGCTATCGCCTCAAGCAGTTGCGATATGTTTTCGATCGGCTTTGCGTTCAAAATTGCAAGAGCGCTTTCGAATCGTGCGATGCCTTGCGTGATAGTCTGTTCGATCGCCTGTTTGTATGCTCTTTCAGCGTCTGTTGCCCGCATTAACGCCTGTCCAAGCTGATTCCAGGACTCTATCGTATCTGGAGTCGGACTTGCTTCGATTGCTTTTTGCATGAGATCGAGATAGTTGTCCACGGTCACGTTTGAGGCATCCATCGCTTTTTGAAGGCTTTGCAAATCCTCTTTCGCATACTCCATCTTGAGCTTGAGGGCTTCTATGTCATTGCCAAACGTCTTGGCTTTCCAGATGGAGAAGTCTCTACGTGTTTTGAGATATTTGCCAAACTCTTCCGTCAATGTTTCCGTGATTGTCTTGTCTATCGATTTTGCGTAGTCGATCCATATCTGCTTGAGCTGCTGGGTGAACTCGTCGCTTTGGATATCTTTTCCAGTAATATGTTGAACGAAAGAGGAGAGAATTGTTTTTTCAAGCGCATCCTCTTTGTCCCATATCTTTCCTGGTGCGAGATACGTCCACTCAGCCTCTTTTTGGAATACCTTCAAAAGTATCTCGTCAAGCGCCTGGAACGTCTTTTTGAGTCTGTTTTTGACAACCTGTGAAACGAGGCTGTACTCGTCACCGCTGCTTGAACTGAACCATCCGTCTTTTTCCCAGTGTTTGTACGCTTTTATGGTTTCGTCGGTGATGTTTGACGCACCAACGTAGTCGAAGGCCTCTATCCCTTGGGATGTGTATTTTTTCTTGCCAAAGATGCCACCGATTATTGAGCCAATCACACCGCCTACGATAGCACCTATCGGACCGCCTACGGATGTTGCAGCACCGATAATCCCGCCAAGCGCGCCACCTGCAGCACCACCGACTCCTGCGTATGAGTTTGCACCGAAAAGCATGTCACCAAGAGAACCGATAGCATACCCGCCAAGACCACCTGCAATTGCACCGGTTGCGCCCATGCCGATATTGAACGCATTGAGCCCAGCCCCACTCATATATGTTCCACCAGCAAGCCAGTTTGCTGATCCGGCCAGGCCAAGTCCAACTGTAGGTGAGAGATTGTACACCATGCCTGCAAGTTGCCCCATATATGCTGATGGTGCATAGAGTGCGGTTGTCAATATTCCTGTTGGATTTGCTGCAAAACTTACACCTGTTTTTATTGCCGCAGGCAATGATGCAATTGTTGCTATATCGCTTATTGGACTTCCATCTGCTGCATACGCCTGAATATGCCCGCCGGTTGTTACGATCTTTTGGCCAACTTCGTTTTGATAGACTCCATCTCCCAAAGCCTTCCATCCGGCCTGAGTGAGTTCTTTTGCTATGGTCACACCGTTCATGGAGACTTGCGGTAGGCCGATCATACCTGCAAGAGAGTTTGTGATAAATCCGGCAAACGCTGAGCTTATACCTCGTGCAAAGGGATTGATGATTGAGCTTAAAATATCATTGAAAAGGTTTTTTAGGAAATCTTTGAAATCGTGAAATTTACCAGTGACAGCATCAAAGAAGTTATTGTTGAAGCTGTCATAGATATTGGTTGAGACTTTATCAAAGGTGGTTTCGATGTATTTGGCGGTGGTTTTAGTTGTTTTTTTAATTTTCGAAGTTGTATTTTGAAAAGCACCATCTACAGCGCCTTTAACTTCTTTTGTTGTCTTTTTGGTGGTGTTTTTCACATTGCCTTGAAACTTTTTGTAGTATTCTTCCGCTTTCTCAAAGATTTCTTTGAACTTGTCGCCAAGCTGGTTGTGTTTCTCGTTCGCAAAATCTACATAATCTTGAACTTGATTTTTAAGCTTTTTATAGAGCTTTTCTGATTCTTCCTCAAATGCTGTGAAAGCTTGGGGGACTTTCATTTTTTGGAGATTGTCTATCCATCCTATCTTCAAGAATCCAGGGAGTGCATTGTTGATCGATTTCGCTTTATCCACTATCCAGTTGTATGCTTTTGCTATGCCGATTCTTATGCCATTGAAAATCTTTTCAAATCCAGCAGCAGCCGTGACAATGGCAAGTTTGAATGCTGTCCATTCAATTTTAAGTATTTTAATAGCTTTTATTACAACATCCCATTTGTATGCCATCTGAACAACAGCTTTAGCTACAAAACGGATGCCGTTTATGAGCCATTCGCTCCACTCCTTTGCTTTTGTTTTGCTTTTATCTACTGCACTTGCAAACTCATCACCGATTGCTTTTGTGATGGATTTGATGTAATTAAAAAGCCCCGCATCCATCACATTCTTTTTTAAAATCGTCCAATTGTCCGCTATATTTGAAAGAATGCCCTCAAGTGTATTGGCACGCTCGTTTGCAGCGCCTTCATACTTGCTGTTCCATATCGCCTCAAGCGTACTTTGGATAATCTCTTGGTTATTGTCTATTACGATATGCTTTACTTTTCCGCTTGCATCCGCCCATTGAAAAGCTACCTTGCTCCCCTGATTGTATGCTTTGATCCCAAATTCTTTGAGGCGCTCAAACTCTCCGTTTACCGCATCTGCTATCGCTTCAACTGCTTGGTCGAGCGGCTTGCCCATAGCTGCTGCAGTATCACCAAGGGACTTTAGAAGTCCCTTTGTAGGTTCGAGTCCATATGCTCGAAGCTTTACAAACGCTTCAGTTGTTTCTGCAAGTTGGTATGGAGTAGTCTTAGTGAAATGGACTATCCATTGCATTGATTTTTCTGCTTTTTGGCTGCTCCCCTCGATGGTTTTTAGTACCGCATTGAATTTTTCGAATTCCATTGCAGTACCAGTAAACGAACCACCGAGGGCAATAGCTGCATCTGCAAGTTGTTTGAGCGCATATACGGCCACGCCAATGTGAGCCATATCTTTTATTCGTTTTGTAAAACTCTCAATATTTTTGATAGATTTAGCGGTAGTATGCGATAACTTTTCTGTGGCTTTATCTAGTTTACTGACTTCGCCAGCAAACACCTTAAGATCGCCAGTTTTTGCGTCAGTTTTGATGATAAGCTTGAGTTCTTTTTTAGCCATGGTATAATGATCCTATGGAATTTGTACTTACATTTTTAGGTTTTGCGATCATCTTGCTTTTCATACTTCGCATGGACGCAAGATACGTGATCATTGGCGCTATATGGTATGTACTGCTAAGCGTCAAGGTTGATACGTTCTCTGTCGTCACAGCTTCTATCCTTTCGCTTTTTGTGCTTCTTGCGCCCAAATTAGTCCGCCTTGTAAAAAAATCGGCGTCCACTCTTTAACCTCAAAGTTATTCCATTCAAGAAAATCTTTTACGGCCTCGTATTTTTTACCTACTACTCCGCCCATACCGCCATATTCCCATGGCACTTGCAAAAAGATGCGAGATGCTGCAAAGTAGATCGGATTGTCAATAACCACAATCTTTGATGCTGGATTGCTTTTGATCTGCTCAAGTTCATCCTCATCAAAACTCAATTCCCCGATCCCTTTTGCGTTTTGCTCGCACCATAGATAAAAACGCTCTATCTCCTCTTGCGTCGCTTTCCCAGCTCTTCCTGGAGACCCGCTACAAATTCAAAGATGTTCCCATACTCTTCAAGTTCCTCGATCATTTTTTGCTTGAGTTCTTCATCACCTACAATATTCTCTTCAAGCAGTTCAATATGGAGTTGATAACGTTCATCATCGTCCATATCGCCTACTTTTGAGAATTTCTGAATCTGTTTCGTATTGAGGTCTTTGAACTTGAACTCAGCTTTGCTCCCATCGAGAAATTCAAACTCGAATGGAAACTCGGTTAATTTTGCACTAAATTTTTTCACTCACCCTCCTTATAGATATGTAATCGTAAAATCGTTGCTTGCCAAAAACTCTCTTGTGGCTTCAAGTTCATCCGTTCCACTTTCACTGATATTTGTATAGCTAAGCGTTGGTAGATGCAACACAAACTTATTGCCACTTCTATCGCTCAAGGTCACTTCAAGAGACTTGATTGCGCCACTTAAAAACTCGCCCCAATATCCGATATCGTTTCCGACTTTTTCTGTGATGGATACTTTTGCTGCAAAATCGGATCGATAAAAGCTCTTATCACCAATTGCATATATCTCGTTGATTTGGTTGCCCATATCAAAACTAACGCTTGTAACTGGCAATGTATTACCACCTAGAGTCACGGCCTGAGCAGAAGTAACAACGAAAATGTCATTATTGTCTAACGTTACAGATGGATTTGGCTCTTCAACCGGAGTATCGCTGTACCCTTGGATATCAAATTGTGCTTTTGCAGGTGCTCCAACTTCAAGATCGAGTTTCAAATTAGCACTCACACCTGTAAAGTGCCGTTTGATGCCATCGAGATACCAAACTACCTCACCTGTGGCCAATTCATCAGAATTAGGACTATATACATATGCATCGTTTGCACCGTCACCATCCGTATCAACTGCTTGACCGGTGAGTCCTGCCATTTTGAACAATTCATCGAGTTTTGGCACATTTGCCCCACCACCATTGCTCTTGAGAAACGCACTAATTGTCCCACTTGCCACCAAGTAGTTGCCATCCACCCAAGTCTTAGTGGTCCCCATCTGCCCGTCATACTGCTTATACTCACCCGTTTTTGTAGTAAAACTTGGGCTAAATGGATCGCTGATATCCACAACATTTGATGCTGTAGGCGTTGCGCCGACCGCAGCTAATACAACGCTGTTCTTTACGAGTCTTTTTGCCATCACTTAGCTCCTCTTCTGCTCTTTTTAGAGCCAATCAGTTCAAGGTTCTCAACTCCTGTAAATATTTCTTTATCTTTTTCAGATGCCACAATCTTGTCAAAGCCTCTCAAATCCTCTTTTTTGAAAAATTTGATGTTTGCTCTTACGACAACTTCATCAGCGGACGCCTGATATTGTCCACTGAAATCAATTACTCTTTTCATAGGTTATTCCTATGCGGTTTTGGCTACAACGCCTGCAGCAGCTTTAATATCGCTTACAAGCGTCCAGCTTGCAGTACTGCCAAGTACAGAGTCGCTCGGGTTGATACCTTGGGCTTTGTTGTAGCTAAAGCCTTTTACCTTGATCGTATAAGCGCCTTCGGCCTTGAATCGATACCCTGCGTTTTCTTGTGTAATGTCAAGATCGCTCAAGATTTTCACAACTTCGCTCTCATCGATAGTAATTGCACCGGGAGTCAATCCAAGAGTGTAGTATCCGTTTTCGTTTACTCCATCTCCATTCAGATCCTCGCTCCATTGAAGCGCTGCGTTATCGACCATCCAAAGTTTTCTACCAAGTGTTCCAATCTGTGCGCCATAGACAGCACCGTAGCTAATCTGATCTGCAGTAGAATTAAGCGCATTTTGAAGCAGCTGATATGCAACCATGGATGGAGCCACAAACACCTTCACATCCTCGTTCATGTCTCCAAGTTTGAAAACAGCATCGGCAAGAGTTTGCACATCCGCTGCAGTAGTTCCGTCACCTGCGACAAGCTCCGTTCTTGAAGTTAGAGCCGCAACCAATGCTATAAGCCCTTTTTCTATTGTCCATCGCGAGATCTTTTCTCCGATCTTGTTTCCGATCTTAGAGTTCATATTCTTAACGGTCGTACCATATCGCTCAAGCTCGGTATTCGTAACAAACAAATCCCCTCTAAAGTAGAGTTTGACCGCAACATCTTCGCTTGTAGATAGTCTTTCTGGCGTTACAGCCGTGTCGACCGTCGGGTCTCTTCGCACGATGTTTCCAAAATCGTCGAAGAATGTTTCCTCGATGTAGTCGCCTTTGTGGATATTTCTACCCACACTAATCGCACCGCCTGTAGCAGTCTTGGCATTGAGCAGATTGTCTCTAATGCTGTCAATCGCGGTAGTTTGAATTACCGTATCTTTGATTTGAATTGCCATTTCCTATCTCCTTAATCTGGTAGTTGTAAGAATGCTTCCTGTCCATGTTTTTGGACGAACTCTTCGATTTCATCATCACTCATTTCGCTCTTCTTCTTGCTCCAGTTTCCGCTTTGCGTATTTTCGATACCGCTTCCTGGATTGCCTTTTGCCCTAAAAAGGTTTGGTCGCTCTTCGACTATCGCTTTCAAGCCCTCTTCCAAAGGCATCAGCTCATCACCTTTTTTGAACCGAATTTCACCATCAACGACATCGATATGTCTCGATTTGAGAAAATCTGCGACAATCTCGCTATCGATTGGCTCATATTCAAATTTTGATAGAGCTCGTGACAGCTCGTTTTCAATTCTTAGATTTCTTGCTGAAGCCTCAAGCTCACTTAACCTTTTTGTCAGTTCCTCTTTTTCTTTTCTCTCAGCCTCAAGCTCTTTTACAAGCTCGTTTTTACCTTCCTCTTTCGCTTTTTGGATCTTCTCGTCCAATGAGGACAACTCAGCCTCTAGCTTCTCTTTGGATTTGGCTACCTCTTCGTAGTTTTGCTGAAGTTCTTTATATTTGACCCTCCAGCTAGCAGCCTCATCTCTCACGTCTTTCAACGCTTTACCTATCTCGTCATCCAAGACTTTCGCCACCTCTTCGCTAATCTTCCCTGCCTCAAGCATCTCTTGTAGCTTTTGAAACATATAGACCTCCAGTCTTTTTGTAAATCATAGAACTACTTTGTAAAGAAATGGGGGTAAAAAGTTGACAAATAGGTGATAAACTCAAACAAAAAGGCTTTTCAATGCTGTATACGTATGAAGATAGCTTTTTGATCAAAAAAGTAGATGATGTAGAACTGCAAAGCCTTGAGGATAAAGCCATCCAAGAAGCAGATAAACTCGGTATCACGGATGAGCTTTACAAAGAGCAGTTTGTAAAAGCAAAAGTCTACACACAGATTGCCATTAGGCATATAGAAGCAGACGGTATGAAAGAGAAGTATGATGCGTACAAAGTCCAACTTGATGAGACATACAAAAAAGCCAAAACAAACTCTCCATCCAATATCTCAAGTATGTCTATAGCGAGGGGGTAATATGTTTGAATTGCTGCTTGAAATCAAAAATATACTACTCACAATAGGAGCAAAGAGTGTAGAGCTTGGCATAGAAGAAGGAATCAGCGCGGACGATACGCCGTTTATTAGAATCGTGCCATCTGTGAACGAGACTGGAGAATTCAACAGAGAAGATCTTGAGTTTGAAGTCTATATCGGCACGGATATCAAAGAGACTCTTCAAGAGACCTACCAAGAACATATGGATTTTGTTGTAAGTATTAAAAGTGCGCTTCACCTAAAACAGATTGGCACCGGTATATGTTATTTCCAAAGAGCGGTTTTTGATAAAGACGTTGTCAAAAACTTCAAGGTTGCAATGATGAGTTTTGCACTGAAGGATATCAGTTGAGAGTAGAGATACAAGGACTTAGCGAACTGCAAACTCTTTTTAAAAAGCTGGATAAAGACAGCAAATGTGATTTAATAACAACTCTTTTGAATAAAACACACGACTTAGCAAAAAAGAATATGGCAAAACACCATAAAACCGGAAAAATGGAGCACAATTTATACAAAAAAAAGAGTGGGTGCGATACAGCAGTAGTTGGGATAAGTGATGAAGGGATGATGGTTGACTGGAAAGGAAAAAGCATCAATTATGCTCTTTTTGTCCATTTTGGGTCACAGCCACACTTTATTCATCCAAGATTTAAAAAAGCTCTTCGGTGGAGCAAAGACAGCAATGTATACCATTCAGATTACAGAGCTAAAGACAGAGTGCAAGAAAAAACAATATTCGCCTTTGCCAAAGCAGTAAGACATCCTGGTTACAAAGGCGATCCGTTCCTATACGACGCACTGGATGAAGCAAGCAGTGATGTAAATCAAATATTTGGGAGATTTGTAGATGGACTATAAACAAACATGGCAGTTTGCCTATGAGGCATATAAAGGCGATGGCGGATTCAGCGATGGTGGATATATCGACAAATATCCAAGAGAAAGCGACGAAAAATACAGCAACAGACAAAAAATAGCCTTCTATACCAACCTTTTTGCTCCAAACGTTGCACGATATATCGGGTATATCTTCAAAAACAGACCGATAAGGACTTCATCCAACAAATTTATTCAAATGGTTTTTGATGATTGCGACAAGCGAGGCAATGATACAGACGTGTTCATGTCCAATTTTGCAAAAGAATCAAAAGTCAGAGGAGTCGGAATAGTTCTTGTGGATATGCCAAAGGATGTCGGACAGACAATAGGAGATCAACTCAAAAACAGGGCTCTTCCCTTTTTCACATCCATTGCCCCAGAAAACATCACGGAATATAAAATAGACGCATACGGCAACTTCGAGTATGTAAAATTCAAAGACACAATAGACAGATCCGAGCCTGGCAATCCAAATATTATCAATGTAGAACGATATTTCGACAAAACATCTTGGCAGGTGCTTCAAGGTGGTGAAATCATTGAATCAGGTAAGCACAATTTAGGCATAACCCCAGTTTTAATATTCAGCGAGACCGGGAAATTTCCAGATGTTGGCGAGTTCACACAAGTTGCTTCAATCGCCAAAAGGCTGTACAATCTAAGAAGCGAACTAGATGAAATCATGCGGGGACAAACATTTAGCGTTTTAACAATCCAAGCGGATAGTCCAAGCGATTTTGAACTCAAGCTCTCTACAGACAACGCCATCATTTACGGCAAAGAGATGACGCGCCCAAGCTTCATCGCTCCAGAAGTAGGACCGGCCAATATCTATCAAGAAGAGATTGAAAAACTTGAATCACTAATAGATAAAATTACATACAACTTCACCACGAACCAGGCTCAAGAGAGCGGAATTGCGCTTGATATCAAATTTCAAGGACTCAATAGCTCATTATCCAACTTTGCTATGAGATTGGAAGATTTTGAGGCAAGACTATTTGATATTGTTTGCAAGTATTTGAACATCAACAATGATATAACTATCCAATACTCAAAAAGCTTCAGCATTGTAGATATTACAAAAGAGTTTAGTACGCTTGAAGCGTTCAAAGAACTTGGGTATTCGGCACCTACATATGAAAGATTAAAGTTGCTGCAGATTATTAATAATGATTTAAATTCCATTGATATTGAAGATATGGATAAGATTAGAAGCGAGTTAGAAGATTTAGAAAAGCAACAAAAATAATCTTAAGCTGCTTCTATATTATGTTTTTTGAGATTTTTAAGAGCGAGCTTGTAAATAGGGGTCAAAATATCTTTGAAATATCCCTTTGGGAGCTTTTCATATCTTTCCACGAGTTTTTTATCAGCTTCTACAATTTTATCAAGAGCATCAGGATATTTTTGAAGTTCAAGACGGATAGGGATAGTTAAATCTTCAAATACATAACTATCCGCTTCCTCAAAATCTGCATATTTCAATTCTACATTGTAAGTTTTTATCAATTGGGCATAATCTTTATTTTTCATTTTCTAACCTTCTTCACAGGAATGTTTAAAATCTCAAATGTTTTAGCATCACCTTTAAATATTATATCAGAAAAATTTTTACTCAAAACAAATGCCGTTGATATCTTTCCATTTTCAAAAAATACATCTACCCAAACATCGCCCGTATTGTAATATATTCTGTCATGTCTCTTGTGCTGTTTCTTGAATTCGTTTGTAAATTTTTTCCATATAATTATATCTGGCTCAAAAAAAGCCTCTTGTATTCTTCTTATGTAATCTTCTTCACTGTCAACAGCCCCTTCCTCCTTTCTTTTGATAACATGCTTTTTGTACTCCTTTTCATTTAGCCACAAATCCTTAAAATTATCCTCATTTAGTTCAATGATAGCTTGATAAATTTTTTTATCAATTCTCAAAAACTCTTCTAATTCCTCTTTTATCGCTTCTCTCATCATCTCATTATACAATTTTTTGCCTTGTAATACCTCTTTGTATTTTCTTATTGGATACTTTGGTCTAAGTCTATTAAAAATCCTCTCAATATCCTCTCCTCGTTTAAACTCCTCGAGCTTTTGATAACTACCAAGGATCTCCTTTTGTTCATATTTGCTAAATTTTGCCATTGTCTCTTTTTGGGCTTGTTTAAAACTTTTTGGCCTGATCTTTTTGAATCGTTCTTTCTCTTTTGATGTAAGATAGTGAGGTATGTATTTACACCTACAAAATGGATGCAGCGGTAGTGTTCGCATCTGCTCCTTCGGCACTACTCCTTTGCCATAGCCGATATCGAGATTTGCATAAAAATCACAAATATCTGTTTTTGGGTGGGAGGAACTCATCTCAAACTTTACAAACTCCACTTCATCATCTTCAAGATATTCCACCGCATTTTGCCAATTTTTTGCTCTAAAAATTTCAGTTTGAGCAATTCTATTTGCATAAAACCTCGCTTTTTCTTCTATTGCAACTCTAAGAGCCTTATCCAGTGCTTTTTTGTTCTTTTTTTCTATTACTTCCAATAGATGCGTATAACCTGCTCTTAATGGCAATGTTTTAAGCTTATTGACCTGCTTTAAAAGTTTTCTTTGGGCATTTGGATTGTTAAGCTCTTTTTGCAGGTATTTTGGCAGCTTCTTTTTGGCTTCTACCACCTCTTTATCTCTAAAGCCATACCCTTCATAAAGCTTTCTTGCAAGTTCCCCGATCGTCTTTTTCGATTTGATATGTTCTTTGATTATGTAACTTGCTCTTTGTGCAGCCTCTTTTGCGTTTGCATAGAGCACATCTGAAAGTTTTGCTCCTATGAGAATTTCTGGCGGGATACTCTTCAAAGTTGGTTTAATTTCAGACTCGATATACTCTTGGACCTTTTCGTTAAATTGTCCAAACTCTTCAAGCAAAATCTCTTCTATCTCTTTAATAGAATATCCCTTTTGCAACAGTTCTTTTATGCGTTCATAGAGCTTTTGGGCTTCTTTATCTATCATAGTCCGTTCTTCCTAAGGATCTCATATATCCCTTGCCGACTTTTTCCATACTCCTGGGCCAATCTTAACACAGATGAAGGTTTGCTCATACCAGCTTTTCTCATCTTTTTGTAACTATCTACAATAAGTTTTGACATTATCTTTCTTTTTGGAAATAAAATAGAATATCCAGCGCAAAATTTAATTACCTTTTTATAGTTCTCCTCATCAAGCACCAGCTGTAAAGTCTCAAATGGGAGCGTCTTGTATCTCATATCAACCCTATCTTCATTGATTTTGCGCTGTTCCTCTTGCGAATCAAAGGCGATAATGCATACCTGATAGCATCGATGCAGTGATTATTCTTATCTTCTAGTTGGGGCAATATATCCCCTGCACTATTAGTCTTGTAGCTATAGAGCCTAAACTCTTCGGCGGTATGCTTGCAGTTTGGATTGATGATGATCTTTTTGAAACTTTTCATAAACTCGATCCCATCCTCTACGCTTCCTTGCCATTTTGGAGCGGGTCTTATCGTAAATCCTCTTGAATTGAGAAAATTGATCGTCTCTGGTCGTGAGCTGTCCGCTCGTATGATATGTTTCCTGCTGCCTGCGACTTTTTCAAACAGATTTGGCGTATCATCGAGGGTGCAGCCTACTTTGTATGCTTCTTGGTCGATGTAGAGATACTCTCCTATTGCCCACACTCTTACAAGCGTTGTAGGGTCCACCGCAAAGCCCCAGTCAGCGCCATAGTAAACCTCTTTAGAATTACCAACATCTATCGTATCGATTACGAATTTATCCCTAAAAACCTGCGCATCGCTGTAAGTAATGCATTCGCCCTCCCATACGTGCATATACCGCTCATAATCCGTTCTTTTATCGTACTCCATCTCTTCTCTTAGGACATCTGGAAAGTATGGGTTGTCTTCGTAGGTAACCTTTTTAACAAAAGCATTTGATGGAGGATTGACCACAAATCGTTGATAAGTTGGATCTTCTACAAAGTATGGGTTGAAACTGACCCATATCTCGCTTCCTGGCTTTCTGATGGTCGGGATAAGTATTTGCCAACTCTCCTCACTCACAGTTTGCGCCTCTTCAACCCAGCATATATCCACGCCTTCGGTCGATTTGATGGATTGAATATTATGTCTGAGTCCTTTGAAAATAAACTCGCTTCCAGTCAGTTTGTTCCTAATCTCTCTTTGCGTTACTTCAAAGTTTGGCAGCTGGTATTTATCTATGAGGTCGCTCAAGAGTCTATGGACGCTGTCACTGATGGAGTTTTGAAACTCCCGCGCACAAAGAACTCTAAGAGTTTTTTGACTTGCAAGTACAAGAAGCGTCAAAGCGAAATTGTAGCTTTTAGCGCTTCCTCTTCCGCCATAATAGACTTTATAGCGATACGGCTTCACAAGCGCTTCAAATGGCTTTAGCGGGATATATTTAATCTTTGCCAATGACTATCTCCACATCTACTGGCACGATGCCTTTGTGCTCAATCTTTTGCGTATAGTCGCCTCTAAGTTTGCTCAGTTGATCAGCGGCTTTGAGTCGATCCTTCATCTCTACTCCATCGTGTCGTATCACCTCAGTGTAAAACTGCATAAGTTCTTGCACACTCATGATTGCTTCATCTTCGGCTTTTTTTCTCAGCTCTTCAACCCTTACCCTAACCTTATCCCTTTCCAACAACATTGAAGCTTTTGACCAAATAGTTTCATCTTTCATATTTTTAGCGTTATAAGCTCTTCTATACGCCTCGCTTGCATTTCCTGTTTTTACATACTCAAGACAAAATTTCTCTTGTTTTTGCGTCAGTTTTTTAGCCATCGTTATACTCCCGGATAGCCTCTATCGCCTCATCAGCCGAGTAACAAACAATTGCTTTGTAACCTTGCTTGTTCAACTCCTTGATCCACTTTTTCTGCTCATCTCTCAAAAAACCGCCCTTCACCTTCATCTCGATATAGAGTCCGTGATACTCGCCGTTTGGCATAGGAATACACAGATCCGGTACTCCTGGACTCATTCCTTCTCGTTTAAGTTTATTGATGTACTTTGATCGCATGGCATGGTTTTTGATTGGAATCCACGCACCGTTTGGAATAGCAAATATCGGGATATTGTTCCACCTGCAAAATTCAACTACTTTTGACTGCTCATCATGTTCGTTTGGTTTGTAGCTTCTTTTGATTTTGCCAATAATTTTATTCATCTCACACCCTCAACGCTTTTTAGCTTATGGCTATCATTCCACGTCAGTTTCACACCACAACTGCAATGCTTTTGCGTATCTTCGTATCTTTCAGCTTCAAAACTTGCGGTGCAGTTGTAACAATCGGCAAAGAAGCGCTTACGAATACGCTCTTGCTTTTTCTTAGCCATTCACTACTCGCTTATTCGGAATTTTCCGAAGCACACTCGTTGCGATCTGTTTTTGCTGTTCCTGTCTTACTTTTGGCGGTAAATAATCGCAATGAATAAGCTTCGGTTCTTTGAAATCGCTTTTGAGATAGCCTACAAGCTTTGTGCCTCTGATGTTTCCAGCTTTTGCGATCCGCTTGTATGCATCCACAAAATCCTTTTTGATCCAGGTATCGTCTGAGTTGAAGTATGCTACGTGATCGTGAAACTCTTTCCAACTGCCAAAGAGCGTAAAAATGGTCTCAGCTATAAACGGATCGTCAAATTCGATATTTTCATAGACTCCAATATTGATAGCCGTAGCTTTTGCGGTTGTGTATGCTTTGTTTGCGATGAGATCCAAGTCAGTTTCATTTTGCAAAGCCTGGATAAAATGCGCTGGCTTTGGCATGTAGGAGTAGTTCCAGGATTTGAGGAGCTTCTTAGCAGCTTCGCCAAATTCCCTTGTGCTACTAAACTCATCTTGCAATACAAACCAGTAGCTCTCAAGCACATCGTCGCTCAAGCTGTCGCCTGTCACACTTCTGCTGACGAATTGTAAAATCTTTGCAAATTCCGCTCTTGTTTCTACCGTATCAGCCAACATGCTCTACTCCTTTCGCTCTACTTGCAAAGCTGCTTATCGCTTCCATTGCCTCTTGTTTGAAGTTGTCCTGTTTGCTTGATGTTTTTTGTGGTGAACTGCTCCGCAGATAGTCAGCCTGTATTGTCTGCCATTCACGCTCTTGCATATACGCAAAAAGCTCATCAATACTTTTGCCAGTAGCTATACTCGTATCATGCAGATTTTTCAATACGCCTCTAACGCCTAGTTCCGTCTTGAATGGCTTTTTGATTTTTCTCCTGTAAGCAAGAAGCTCTTTGAGAAATGCTTCATCTTTGCCTATGATCTCAAGTCCAGCTTGCACCTTCTCATCTTGCAAGCATTTATCAAGTAAAGGCATATCGGCTTCTTTATATAAATCCATTTTGCCGAGTTTTGATAATTCAATCCTGCCATGCTGTGAGCAATAATACTTGCCATTAATTGTCATAGCCGATTTTCTTTTACAAGTGCTATTTTTGCCTACGCATTGATTATCCGAGAAGAAAAAATGAACCGAGACCTTATCTATCTCTTTATTATCATTTACATTTACATTTACATTATCATTTACATTTACATTTACATTAGGTTTTGTTTCGGTTTTAGTTTGGTTATGGCTTAGGTTTTCATTTGGTTTTTGGTTAGGTTCTGTTTTGGTTTCTGTTTCATTCTCCTCTTGGTTTTCATTAGCTTTTTTAGGTCTACCGCCTTTCTTACCATTCTCATATCGTTTATTATTTGCTTCAAGTGTTGGTTTTGCCATTAAAAAGATTGCTTTAGCAGTGTTTGGAAGTTCATCGGTAATATCATTATCATTAAACATTAATTCAAAAATTGCACGATAAGCGTCAGCTCTTTGGTTTTTTGGTAGAAGTTCTATCGCTTCATAATATGATTTGTAGAATACAAAACTATCTCTCATAGTTGGTCCTTCGATTAATTTTCAATACCCTTACCGCAGGAAAGGACCAACAAAACCTGCGGGCATTCACTGCGGTAAAGGTATTGCGGAGAGTCATTTCAAACTCTCCTGTAGTTCAGCTGCAAGCTTTCTAAGCTGATGGGCGATATCATTAATTTGGCTTTTTTCTGCCTCATCTAATACACCATCAGCTATTGCCTCTTTGATAGTTTTTGCAAGGCTACCTTGCACTTCCTCAAGGCTAAATGCCTGTAGTGTGACTGCAATAACTGGATCATCTGATTTTTGAGGATTTGTTTCTGGCTTGCAAAGGGTGTAGCCATAGCGTTTGGCTATATATTCAAGAGGAGAGTAGGCGGCAGTAATATCCATTATATGAATGAACTCCGTAAGTGTCAGGTCATATGGGCTCGCAGGTTTCAACTTGTTTTCAAGCGTCCCCTCACTTAATCCAATTTCGTGCGCAAAATCTTCCATAGTGAGCCCATTTCTTCTTATGTCCTTCACGATGGAGCTTCTAATCTTCTTTAGTAGGTCCCTGTCTTTTGGCGCTTTGTTAAATGTGTAACTCACGATGAATCCCTTTGATATAATTTGTTATATTTCGAACGAAAGGAAATGAAATGGAAAAAAATATTGATTTAAAAAAAGTGAAAGACGAAGTAGTCCCGTTGGAAAAGACAGCCGCCATAGCTTCATACCAAATATGCACCTGGCTCATTGATGTTTTAAAAGCCAAAGGAATCCTTGAACAGGATGAGATAATTGGCGCATTGAATGACATGATCAAACTAAATGAAAAAGCATATAATGAAGACAATGCACGCATTGTCAACCACCGTGTTGCTGAAATTCTGAAGATTGAGCTTCAGAGACAATCTTGACCGTCTTGCCGTCTCTTATAGGCAAGACCGCGCTAAAATCATCTCCATCACTCTTGAAACAATTTCTATTTTCAAGTTCTTTTACTCTTTTCTCGAGATCTTTCAATCTTTTTTCAAGTATGTCTTTTTCTCCATGTTTCATAATACCTTCTCCCCCTTTGATGTATTGGTATTGGTGCACTCTTTGCTGTTATGATTTAAATAGGATTTGATGTCGAGCCAGGCAGAAAATGGAATAACTCCTCTTTGATGGAGATCAAACCTAACTTCTGGATTTGGTTTTCTGTCACCTCTAAGTATCATGTTCACAAGAGGAGTGCTTGGTTTGTAGCCTAATACCCTTTTATAGGAATTAATAAGTTCAGATTTTATAGTAGTTCTAATTGTTTCCATAATTGAATAATACGATATGTATTATTAAACGGTGCTTAATTGTAATCCATTTTGTACTTTTATATCTGATACAATTAGTATTTATCCTACATATTTGAAAGGTTTGAAATGAATTGGTTTGCCAAAAATCTTCGACACTATATGGATGAAAAGAAGATAACGGGCGAACAACTAGCTAAACAAATTGGTGTTGCGACAGCTACCGTAATTCATTGGGCAAATGGCAGACGATTTCCAAGAGACGAAGAAATGATAAGAAAAATAGCTGATGCTTTAGGTGTAACAGAACAAGATCTCTTCGACCCATCAAAAAAAGAGATGATCGTTAAAGACGAACTTCACAACAACCCCAAAAAGTATGTTAGCGAGCTTCCAGAGCTGCAAGTTCTTAGAGATATGTACCGTCTGCCTTTAATGGATATAGGCGCTGGGGCAGAAGCTGTTTTGAACGCAGAGATATTGGAATCCATTTATATACCGATGGAGTTGCTCCCAAAAGATTTCAATCCAAAAAATGTAATCGTTGGTAGAGTGATAGGCGACTCCATGGAACCAAAATTTTATGAGAACGATATTATATTTTTCGATATGGTAAACGGACGAGACGTAATACTTATGGATGGGATCTATCTTGTGCGCTATGGAGACACGGTACAAATAAAATCAGTTCAATTTCTTGGAAACGGTGACATACGCATCATAAGCTTCAACGATAATTATCCGCCATTTCAGCCGGTCAAAGATCTTGGCGTGGATTGGGAAATATTGGGTAAACCGTTTTTTTGTTGGCATGCAAAATTTTGGTCAAGACTGCAAGAGAGGAAGTAAACCTCAATGAAGATCAACGCCACTTCGAGATATACGGAAAGGTTGTGAGGTGTATTATATAATTTGTCAAAACTATTAAATATTTTGAAACATGGCGCTATTATGCGTATGGCTAAGTTTATATTAATAAAATTTTTATATTATTTGTAAAGAGGAGAGAGTCATGAAAAAGCAGTCTTATGAGCAGATAAGAGAGTATCTTCATATATGCAATGAAGAGATGTCAAAATTTTTTAATACTATATATACACGAAGACAGAAAGAGCGTAAAAAATTTGAAAAAAAATACAAAAGAGTATCTGCAGACATAAAGAGAGCGAGAAAAACAGATGGTATTATATGATTTTTTATATCTTGATCGAGATAGAGTAGATTCTTTTTACGCTCAATTGTTTGAGGGGTATTTAAAACAAATTGAGAAAGAAACAAGTGCAGATCAAAAAGAAGCTGAAAAGGTAGCAGTCGGAATCAAACCATTTATGAATGGAGAACTTTCAGGATATAAAACTATAAAAGAGTCCAAAAAAGAGACAGTAGACCCTGAACAAATTGTAATTATCGATACTCTCTCAATACTTTCAAAAAATTCATACAATATCAATAAGGCAAAACAGGGAGATATAGTCAAAGTAAGTGGCAATCTCCACATTGCTACAAATAATATGTTAAAGATGTTTGTTGATGTAGGTGAAATATTTAATGAACCAAGATCAACAAAAGAGAAAAAGGAGCTAAAAAAAATAAAACAACTCCTGACATCGTTTTTAAATCATGTAACTATAGAATCTATAATGCTTCTTAAAACTGGGTCAAGATCGATTGTAGGTTCTTTGAAAAAAGAATTTTTACGGGAAGATCCAGAAACATTTCAGTTAAAATATGGAGCCAGCGGAATGGATAATGTTACCGTACTTGGATTTTATGAAAGCGACCATGATGAAACTGCGATGAATTACCATCCTAGCGATGATTTCATAAGCTCAAGCAAGCAGTTTGCAGAAGGGATAAAAAATCTCTTTTTCCCGCCACATTCGTCTGTCATTACCCCAATAGCAATATATAAAGAGATAGAAATTGTAACTGAATAACATGCACTTTTTACTTAACCCTCCTCACCTCAAACTTCCTATTTATCACAAACACCGCAATTCCATATTTTTTAGCTAACCTCTTTATCTTGCCTATATACCTATTATCCCGCCTCGTTTCCTGAATTAGAACTATTCCAGGCTTCTTACCCGTCATCATCGCATAATATAGCGCTTGTCCTACGCTCTCAAATGCTTTTCTCCCAAAATCAACCTCAAAAGCATAGTTTGATGTCAAACAATCCACACGAGAGCGGTCAGGCAGGCGATATTCCATCTGACCGTGGACTTTATTGCAGAATATCTTTTGATAGACTTTTTCTTTATGGAGGTGTTTGGCGTGGAGGGATGACAATAAGATAAGAATTATAGATAGTCTAATCAATTCATTACCCCAATAACTCAATCATTATTCTTTCAAAATCCGATCCAGCTTCTTTGAGTTTCTCAATTTTTTCCATCAATCTTATCATTTGATAAACATCGGATATTATCTCTGCTATCCTTTTTGTAACTGGATTTTCTTTGACAGATTGAATATATAGTCCTAGTCTCCCACCTGCAATAGCTAATTTATGTAATAAGGCTCTTGGTCCAGCGCATGGATACATGTCGATTGCGTTCAATATGTCATCCATTATATCGCGCAGTAATGGATCATCTATCTCATCATAGAGCGATTTAGCCTGTTCTTTAAATTCATCCAAATCTTTCAATGTTTCATCATCCATAGCAAGAGAATAACCGTCAAATATTTCTCGCAGTTCATCTGTATTGATTGATTTGAGGTTATTGTATGGGATTGTAAGGCAAGTATAGTCAAACAGTTTTCTTGTGCGCTCTATTGAAGATGTTTTCTTGCCTTTATTCACAAGGAACTTCTCTATCTCGTCAAGATCCTTGTTTATCATATAAAGACAAAATATCACTTCAAAGGGCTTATCGTATCCAAAATACGCCTTAAAGTTCTCAAGCATATTCTTTTGCGGATTGAAATTTTTCAAATTGCCCAAATGGTTTGCAATTCTTATCGCTGGATTTTGCATAAATTCGCCTTCATAACAAAGTTACATAAGTTTCTCAGTTCATCGGCTCTCTTGTAAATAGAGTTGATAAATCTCGCCTCTTCTTCACTAAATGTGGCCTCTTTTTTATTATATATAGCTTGCCTTAAATCTTCCAGTATCCTATCGGTTTCTTTGTACTTCTCCAAAATCTCTTTTTCGATCATTTTCATTCCTTTTTAATGATGTATGTGGGAATTATAGCATAATAATACACTTTGTATTATATTTAAGCTGGTATTAATAATACATATCGTATCATTCTAACAGAGCAACACAAAAAGATCTGAGTTCTTTAACAATGCGGGGAGAGAAAGGTCGAAGATGGAAGAGATGGTTAAAGACCTGATAGCGATCCAGGTCTTCGCTGCAATAGCTAATCCTTTAATGGATGAGGAAGTAAAAATTAAGATTTTAAAGATTGGTTGTAAGCATCATAAAACTTTTGAGCCTCTTCTTCGCTTTTACCAAGAAGAGTTGGCAAAGCGTAAGCAAAGGCAATCTGATGAGCCAAAATCTGATCCAAAAGAGCTTCGATTCTTGGGACAGATTCAGCAGCCTTTCTAAGCTTCGCTGCTTGTTCTTGCAGTTGCTGATTGATGCCAAAATTTGGATCGATATTCATATGGACTCCTTGAAGTTTATTCTCCCCGCATCCAATTATATCGCTTAACTGAGTCATTTACGAATGGCTCTGAGAGCGATACTTGACAACTCAGCCCCTTTGGCAGGAGAGCACCTGGAGTGATTCCAGGAAGGGGCTTAATAGCCGCTGGTAGCCGAGCCACGACAGCGGTAAAAGCTTTGAAGTCCCGATCCTACTCCCTTTCCATCTTATCGGATCGGGACCTGAGGGCTTTAATCCACTCCCAAGGATGTATAAGCACGGGATGACGAGCGGTAATGGCTGCCATTAGAGCTATGCAAGCGATACTTAACCACAAAGGTGCATTTATGAAAGATAAAATTTTAAAGATAAGAATAGCTAGGATCGCAACAAAAACGCTTTCTGCTAATAATTTTATAATGAGCAGACTAGCCTTTTTTATCATCTGGTATCTGTTCATTTCAGCCATCCTATGGGGAATTTTCTTTTGCTGTGGCGTTCGAGTATGTTTTCTAAAGAGTTTGCTATGGTTTCTGGTGGTTGTGTTCTTACTCCTTCTAGTGCATTCTCTAGCGACCATAGCTTCAATGTACAGAACACAAGCGAAGCTACTAAAAAAAGGAATACACTACTTAGAGCAACAACTATCTCAATCAAATGAGTGCGGAGGAGATCGCAAAGACTGATATCCATCTTACTCCCTTTCCATGCAAGATAACAGATTATACCAGCGAACAAACCAACATAAAGGATAAATCATGGAAAACCCAACACTACGACTGTCAAAACTCCACCGTGCAGCACTGAAGCGAGGTGCAAGAGAAGGAAAAAAGGTGAAAGACTTCGATGCACTTCTTAAAGAAGAAATGGTGAAACTTGAAAAACAAAACAGAATAAGTGAAGCAAGGGAAGTAAAACACACATTCTTTGAGCATTCGTTTACTTCAAGAAATTTTGGGATGGAGTGGTAAGAATGGCAGCGGAGCGCCCAATCCCCGCTACCGTTTCCTATCTAATGCGTAACCGCAAGCAGTATATAGCCCACAGCCAACATAAGATAGGCAAAAGTTGCAAGCCAACTTGTGTGCTCCATGTGCACCTCCTTATTATGGGATGCCCACCTCTGACCCGTTAAAACACGCCAAAAAAAAAGCCCCGCAGGAGAAACTCCTACGAGGCTTAACGGGCACATGGAGCTTGGGCGTACTCCATACACAAGCTGGCTCGTTCATCTTCGAACTTAGCCCAAAGGGCTACTTCAATTATAAAGCGCTACACCTTAATTGGAGATAAAAGGAAAAAACATGGCACTTAAAATCAAAAGAAAACGCAAATATGCAGTTTGCTACCTCTTCGGCGTGTTTTGGATTGATTCCAAAACAAAGAAAATCTTAGGCAATTGGTAAAAGGAGAGCTCATGGACACAGTAACAGCAATGGGATGGAGTATCGTAGGTGCCTTCTTTTTTATGCTTATAGCAGGAATTGGCATCTACATAGTTGAATTTTTTGAGCGGATTAAGAAGTCAAAAGACGTCGATATTTATGAGCCTTATGGGTATGGAAAATATAGAAAGGTGGAGAGATGACGAACACAAAAATAAGAGCTTCAATTGCACATAAATGCACAAAGTGTTTAGTTGATTATCTTTTAAACGGACAGGATGAAAGCCAAAGTGGATCAGCTTTGATGGGCACGCTAATCCACAATGGCTTCATCCCCTACTATGAAAAGATAATCGGCAGGCGTATAGTATATCGTGAAAAAGCTTTGGAGAACGAATACTTCACTGGGCACATTGACGGCTTTATCAAAGCAGATAAAAAGCTTTTTGAGCTAAAAACCGTCAACAGCTGGAAATTCCAAAAAATCAAAGAGCCTCTTGATGAACACATCACGCAGGTAAACATCTATATGGCTATGCTTGGCATCAAAAAAGCCCACATCGTCTATCTTAACAGAGACAATGGAGAGCATAAAGCCTTTGATGTGAGTTTTACACCGATTATCTACAAAGCGGTAGAGCAAAAAGCAAAAGAGGCGATCGAGCTTGCAAAGCAAGGCGCAGAGCCTGAAAAGATAGAGCTTGATGAGTTTGAAACATGTGATCCATACTGCAAGTTTAATACAAAAACACTTTATAAAAAGCCCGAAGATGAAAAGGAGTTAAAAGAGTTAAGCCACAAAGACGAACTACAAGAGCTTTTCAATAAACGCCAAACTTTGGCTTTTCAAATAGCCGAACTTGAAAGCAAGAAAAAAGAAGCCGAAGAGCGCATAAAACAGATAATGAGCGAAGAAAATGCAAAAAAGATAATCGACATTGGGCTAAGCTTCATAGAGACAAAAAGAACTATTTTTGACACTAAAAAATTTAAAAGCGACAACCCTGACATCTATCAAAAATACATCAAAAACAGCATATCACAATCACTTAGATTTCCAAAGATAGGAGCATAAAATGAAAAACGAAGTAGTACCAAAACAAACAATCGCACTTACTCAAGTAAGTGAAGAGGTAATCATGGATTATCTGCAAAGCTTGGGCAATAATCTACCCGAGCACCACATCAAAAAATTTATCCATATAGCAAAAGCTTTCAATCTTAATCCATTTCTTAGGGAGATTTACGGCATACCATACGGAAATAATTTTAACATCATAGTCGGCTATGAAGTCCCTATAAAAAGAGCTGAAAGAAGCGGAAAGCTTGCAGGATGGAGAGCTTGGACTGAGGGAAGCCCACAAAATGGAGATTTAAAAGGTTGTATCGAGATAAAAAGAAAAGACTGGGAAGAACCTTTCTATCACGAAGTCTATTTTGATGAATACAATCAAAATAACTCAATGTGGAAGAGCAAACCCAGAACTATGATTAAAAAAGTAGCAATAGCACAAGGATTTAGGCTTGCATTTCCGGATGAACTTGCTGGAATGCCTTATACAGCTGACGAGATAGAAGTAGAACCAGTTGAAACTCCAATCATTGAGCATACGAACGATACCACCACACAAGAAAGAGACATTAAAAAAGAGTTTGCAACATATATAGCTAATCAAGGGGTACCAAAACAAGCCTTTAAACAATTTGCAGAATTTGCAATGAGTAAGATGGATATTGATTTTAAAAATGATGAAGTAAAGATAAAACTACTTGAAGATAAAGAGACGTTAAATGGTCTCATTCAAAGCTTTTTGCAATATGTTAGCGAAGCTGAGGAAGCGCTATGAACCTAAACAAAGTGATTTTACTTGGCAACATCGTCCGAGACATCGAACTGCGCTACACATCATCAGGCACGGCGATATCAAAAACCGCTATTGCCGTAAATCGAAAATACAAAACACAATCAGGTGAGCAAAAAGAGGAGGTTTGCTTCATAGACATCACCTTCTTTGGACGCTCCGCCGAAATTGCAAACCAATATCTTGGCAAAGGCAAACAGGTACTTATCGAGGGACGGCTTGTGCAGGAGCAGTGGACGGACAGCAACGGACAGAAAAGATCCAAGCATTCCGTGCAGGTTGAAAATATGCAGATGCTCGGGTGCAAACAGGATGGACAGCAAACGCAACAGGTGCAGCAACCAGAGAAAACCGTTCAAAGGCAAAAACAGGCGAATAGACCAGAGATGGATATAGATGATGATGAAATTCCATTTTAGGAGTAGATATGATTGAGCAAATACTACAAGAAAGACAAAAAACACATGGGGACTTCAAAGAGCAAGCAGAAATCTCACAAATACTCAAAGACCAGATAGCCCTCACTGAAGGCTACAAGAGAATGCTAAACTCGACTCAAAGAGAGGCACTGCAAATGATAGCACACAAAATTGCACGAATACTTGCAGGCGATCCAAATGAGGTTGATCATTGGAGAGATATAGCAGGTTATGCAACATTGGTAGTAAAGGAGCTTGAAAAATGAGAGATACATTCAAAAATATTAGACAATGGGCTGATGATAGAAAATTACTCACAAATTCAACACCACAAGCCCAATGGATGAAGCTTAGTGAGGAACTTGGCGAATTATCCGTAGCTATTCAGAAGAACAAAAAAATAGACCAAATTGACGCTTTTGGTGATGTAGTTGTGGTGCTTACAATCATGGCAGCACAGCTTGGACTTGAGCTTGAGGAGTGCGTTAAGGCTGCGTATGAAGAGATTAAGGACAGGAAAGGCTATATGAGCAAAGATGGAGTGTTTGTGAAGGAGAAGATAGAGAATGAAAAACAATGAAATTATTACCAAAGTATGCAAAGAACTCGGAATAGATAAGGATAAGATAGACAAAAGTCCTACTCTAAACAAGATACTACAAGAGTATCAAGAGTATAAGACTTTTGAGAAAGTTCTACAGAGAATAACGGGCGTTGATAGGATATTGAATAATATTAATCGACAGTTTGTGTAAACAAAAAAAAGAGGCATGAGTGAGAGGGGCAAATTACAAATTTAACCTATATCGTCTCTTTTAACCAATGCTTCTATAAATTCATTGGCTTTTGATTTAAATTCTTTAGCTGCTTTTGAGGGATCATCAATATGTTTGACTTGCTCAAGAGCATATTGTAAAGCATAATGAGCATATTCATCTGGCTTAAGAGCAACTGGGAGTAGCTTTCTCATATTACCCTTTGGTGCCAGTTCTTTTGTATTGAAAGAAATATACATTGTTTTCCTTTCTTGCCCCTCTCAAACAAATTATACATAAAGGAGAAAAAATGACATCACCATACGAAGAAAAATTTAGGCAATTCAAAATACGGCTTTTAGATAAAATTATAGATATATTAGACACAATGGACGAAACAGAGAAGATCGTGTTTATTGAGTCGTTTCTCAATGAAGAAACGAAAAATGAAATAATACTAACACTTGTGCTAAAGGACAAAGATGGAAGAAAATATCGTCAAGAAGGTGTGCAAAGAGCTGGGACTAACGTATAGGGAGTTGGCAGAAAAAACTGGATATAAACTCGATACTATTAATAAAGCAGCCTCAACTGGGAAAGTGAGTGAACCTTTGCAAAAAGCTATAGAACTGCTTATTGAGCTTGAAAATACTAAAAAAGAACTTCAAAACTATGAAGAGTTGAAACGAGCTCTTAAAAAGGCACTTGAATAGCACTCGGATTTTAAATCCTTGTGCATAATCAATAAAAATCTACAAAAAACTTGCATTTAATCCATATCAAGCCTTGACATAATTGTATTTTTTACATTATAATCCATCTTGATATTGTAAAAAATCCAAAGGAGTCAAGATGGATGTTGTAAAAGATACTACTATAGTCAAGGTATTCAATGGTGTTCCATCAGTTTCACATATCGTGATTGCAACGCTTTCAGATAACAATATAGAATCTATATCACGTCTTATAAGACAGCATAAATCAGATTTTGAACTTTTTGGAACTCTAAACTATGAACTAATAAAAGTAAAAGCTGGCCGAGGGGCTAGTAGAAAAAAGATTTATTGGCTAAACGAACAGCAGTCTTACCTACTTCTTACATATTTAAAAAATACAAAAGAAGTAAGGGACTTTAAAATCAGGCTCATAAAGGAATATTTTGAGTTTAGGCAAAAAGCCACCCAGCCACCTGCCAACTGCCCCGCAGAAAGATTTGACGCACGCATAAACGGTTACAAAAGCCAGCTTGCCCAACGCAAAAAGCAGATCGAGGAGCTTCAATGGAGAGTTTTGTCTTTGGAAGAGGAGCTTAAACGCTATAAGCAAGGCGGTAAGTATATTCTGCTGGAACACAACGTATTGGATCTCGCAGGCTCTTATGCAAGACTGAGAGAGCAACTCATAGGCACAGCAGAATCGCTCGAATATATCGCCAAAAATGTAAGAGATCGAATAGAGACGGTTGATCAATTCATCAAAGCGATAGAAAAGACATTACCGAAAAGCAAAAACGTTGTTAAGTCCGCCACTAAACATATAAAAACACAAATGCAGTGGCAAGACGTTTTTGTGAAGAATAATATCAAATAAGACTTTGAGGGGGATTTAAAATGAACGTCCAAAAAGGAAAAATTTACCGACTGAAAGACAACATCTACGGCTTTGACAAAGAAGTCAAAGTCGTAAGCATTGACAGCAAATATATCAAACTCATAGGACTACATACTAAAGACACAATGTTCCTCTCAAAAGAAACATTTGAGAGATGCTATAAGGAGGTGGAGCAATGAATACAAAAAAATTATCATATGCTCAATTTAAAACTTCAATACTTTATATCGCTGCATTAAATAGTTTTATAGCAGAGCATATAGCTGATGAAAAAGATAGACCAACATGTGAAATATATCACAATTTTGCATGTTCACTTGCTTTAAGTGTCGCACCACATGGAATTAAAAACGTGTTTGCATTTTTGTATAACTTAACTCAAATAGCTCAAAATACATTAGTGTTAAATGTGGACTTATCCACCCTTGACGAAGAGTATATGAAAGCTTTTGCAGCTTTTCAAGGATTAGTGAATGGAGATTTAACCAAAAGTAGAAGATTAGTAGAAAAATACGGGCTTAAAGAGTATGTAAGCGATATGACAGATAACTTTCTAACTGAAAAAGTAGATGAGTTCATATCGTTTCTGAAAAAAAACAATGTGAAATCTCCGTTTCGCTTCTATGATGAATTTAAAAAATTTAGTAGGAAATATAAGCTAAAGGATGAAACTGAAGAAGTATTGAAAAAATATTATGAAAAATATAAAGATGGAGGATGCAAATGAACAACAGCAATGGACTCCCACCAGATATAGACTATCCATTTGGACAAGAATCGGAAAAAATATGCAAAAACTGCACATGGTACGACGATCCATGGGGC
Organism: Nitratiruptor sp. YY08-10; assembly: GCF_016629565.1. Classification (NCBI taxonomy): domain Bacteria; kingdom Pseudomonadati; phylum Campylobacterota; class Epsilonproteobacteria; order Nautiliales; family Nitratiruptoraceae; genus Nitratiruptor; species Nitratiruptor sp. YY08-10. The sequence continues at coordinate 289,477 of NZ_AP023057.1, read as the reverse complement.
GATGGAAAATATTGGTGTGGTAAACACGATGAGTGGCCAGAACCAAATAATAGCTGCAAAGACTTCAAGGAGCGAGGCAATGATAACCAAAACCCAACTACTCAATGAAATAGCAAATGAGCTATCGGTGGAATACAAAGGAATGACCAAAAAGGCTATAAAAGATATAGCGACTTCCATCCTGGACAAAATCAGCGAACACCTGCAAAACGGAGAGGATATACGAATCATAGGTTTTGCAAGCTTTCGTGTGAGAAAAAAGAAAGGCGAGAGAATAAAAGTGTTTGATTTTGCGACGGGGCAAATCAAAGAGATCACTCTCAAGCGAAATATTGTCACCGCAAGAATATCAAAAAAGGCGAGATGATGGAGTGCGAAGTATATGATCATTGCGTACTGCGCAAAGATTGCGAAACTTGCCCACAATGGTATCAAAGCTATGTAAAAAAATGCAAAGAAAAAGGCGTTCCAGCAACGCAGATGAAAAGAGGCAGTTTCACACCAATGGATGTAACGCCAAAAGGAGAAGATATGACAAAAAAAGAAGCAGCAAAAGAGCTTGGAGTGAGCGTTGCGACAGTGACTACATATCTGTCACAAGGCAGACTCAAAGGCGATGGCAACGGGAATGTAGTGGATGAGAGTATTGAAGAGTATAAACAAAAAAGAGATGAAAATTTGAAGGCACTCAAAGAAAAGAATCAACCCAAAGAAACAGAAACTTTTGAAGAAGCTATGAAAAAAGTCGAGCAAGTCAAACCACACCGAAAAGGAATGAAACTTATCGATCTCCATACATTTGAAGAGGCACTCAAAGCTGCATACCAGCAAGGAAGAGCGGAAGCTTTGAAAGAGCTAGAAAGTGAAGCGATCACGTTGGATGATGTTTTGAATGAATACATCCCAAGAGTGAAACAAGGAGCATGATATGACACAAATAGCATATCATATAGCGGGGGTGATGTGATCAACAATCTTTAGTATATCTATCGTATTTATCGTGGTCCAATAGCCTATGCAATTCTATATAGTCCTCATACAAAAGATACAAAATGCGATAGTTTTTGTTTACTCTTACACTGTAAAGATTGTCTGCGCGCTTGCAGGTAATATGTTTATTATGAAGTGAAGGATGCGATGGATTCTCACATAAAAGTTGAATGGTCTTTTTGACTTGATTGTGAACGGATTTATCTTTTATTTTTGATAAGTCCCGTTCGTATAACCTGCTAGGCCTTATTCTCATTGTTTGCGATGATCAGCCCAAGTTCTCTTTGGGCAATCATAAGTTTATCAAGGATTTTATTGGAAATATCCAAAAGCTCAGCATGAGATTTAATCACGGGAGAGAGTCTGGCGGTAAAAGATTTGAGCATATCGTAATCATCATCAAGCTTGAAAATAAGCTCCTCAAACCTACTTTTATCATAAGTAAGATCATCGATGATATCAACGAAGCCATCTATAAACGCAAGAGTGTGTTTAGCGTGTTCTAAAATCTCTTTGGCTTCATCATCTGTGATAATCTGATTGTTGTGCTGCTGTACATATTCGGTTTTATGCAGCGTTTGGACAAATTTATCTATTGGAGATAAATCGTGATGAATTGCTTCAAACATATCGCTACTCTCAGTGTTTTTATTGGATTATAGCTAAGGTTTTATAAATCTAAGTAAACCTAAATAAATTAAAGGAGACAAGATGACATTTAGAGAAGCCATACAGCAAGTCATAGACAGTATGAGGCACTGGAGCTTGTATGCGGATGACTATTTCAAAGAAAAATACAACTTAAAAGATGACCTCAAGATAGCAGATGAGTTAGAAGAAGCTATAAAGGACAAAAAACACATCAATCTTGATGATGAGATGCAGGAGCAAACCAATGCCAACACTTGACGAACTATATGGCAAAAGCCTTGATGAATACTTTGAACGACTTGATAGTGAGATCGACTGGGAGCGAGTAGCAAAAGAAAAATCCAGGTATTTTGTCCCAGCAAAAAATGAAATAGAGATCAAAATGCTTCAAGAAGCATATGATGAGCTTGCGGCAAAGAATGAAGAACTTAATGAGTACGGTTTACAGCTTGCTATCAATCGCAGACAAGCGATTGTAAAGAAGAGAAAGCATTTGGAGAGGCTAAAGAAATGGAATAAATCCCTATAACGAACAAGGCAAGATAAAGTTTTGCTACAATTCTTGTAAAAAACAGGAATCTTAATGGGGATTGATCTACTGCCATCTTTTATTCTTCAAAATTATGAAATACACGAATGGCGCCACGCTTGTGCCATCCTCAAACAAGACTATCCAAGTGAATGGAAAGATGTTATAGAGATGCTTATGCAATTTAGACTCTATAGGCACGATATTATTACACCTGGTGGTAGAAAGTCTCCAATAGCAAATTTTTTCGATCAATTTTTGTATGAACGTGGGTGGGTTGAAAAAAGGTTTGATACTGCAATAGTAGTAGATGAGAAGCGTTATAATTCACCAACTCATAAAGTTGATTGTTTTAAAAACTCAATAGCTCTTGAAATTGAATGGAACAACAAGGATCCTTTTTTCGACCGAGATTTAAACAATTTTAGGCTTTTGTTTGAATTGCGGGTTGTCAGCGTAGGTATTATAATTACACGATCAGACTCACTGCAATCTATTTTTGACAAACTTGGAAAAGGAAAATCGTACGGAGCCTCAACAACACACATGAGCAAACTTATTCCAAGAATAGAAGGTGGTGGCGGGGGAGGATGTCCAATTCTCGTTTTTGGGATTACAGATAAATTGTATATAGAAAGTTAACAAGGAAACAACATGGATGTCGTTCAGGATTTTTTGAAATCAATAGGTGACAAAAGATTTTACACCATATTAGCAGACCCACCTTGGCAATTTAAAAATAGAACCGGTAAAATGGCGCCAGAGCATAAAAGATTAATGCGCTACCCCACTTTGTCACTTGATGAAATCAAATCTATTCCAGTCAATGAGGTTGCTCAAGAAACAGCACATCTATATTTATGGGTTCCAAATGCACTTCTGCCACATGGGCTTGAAGTGATGGAGGCATGGGGTTTTACATATAAAACCAACATTGTATGGTACAAAGTCAGAAAAGATGGAGGACCAGACAGAAGAGGTGTTGGTTTCTATTTTAGAAATGTAACCGAATTATTGCTTTTTGGCGTAAGGGGGAAAAATGCTCGCACGCTTCAACCTGGACGATCACAAGAAAATATTATTGTGGCGCGAAAACGTGAACACTCACGAAAGCCAGATGAACAATACTCTATAATTGAGTCTTGCAGCCCTGGTCCCTACTTGGAGATGTTTGCGAGGGGCAAACGCGACGGATGGTTTGTATGGGGAAACCAAGCAGATGATTATGAACCTACTTGGAGTACTTACAAATATAATTCAAAAAATATCATATCAGTAACTTAATAATTCTCTCATCTAACACTATTTACACATCAAAGTCAAAGGCTTGAAATGGAAAAAGAAAACATCGTTAAAAAAGTCTGCAAAGAACTTGGAATTACACAAAAAGAGCTGGCGGAAAAAATAGGCGCTGCCGAAGCAACTGTAAGAAACTGGAGCGCAGGCAAAGAAGTGCCCAAATGGGCAATTAAATCTATGGAACTACTCCTAGAAAACCAAAAATATAAAAATCTTGTATCAGCTATAAAAAATCTTCAAAACGCTCTCAAAGAGATATAAATTTTAAATAAATATCTCTCAAAGATAAATATATCTTGACTTTTAATCTCTTTTAGTGATATAATTCTCTTGTTTGCCTATCTGTGAGATACAAAAACTAATAAAAATATCTCACAAAGGCAAATGTTCTTTAACAGTCAAGGGGATTGAGTTTTAGCTGTGTTATAATGAGAAGATGAAAAGAGAAACGATAAAAGAGGCTGGAAAACTGCTACTTGATTTTACAAAAATCATTGTAGCAGTAGCCATTATAGCCCCACTTGTCAAAAGTGGGAAAATGGATATAGCTCCATTTATCTTTGCTACCATTTCGGCAGCAAGCGGGTTGTATCTCATAAACAAAGGAGCTAAAGATGAGTAGCTTAACGATAGCTTCTGCCATTATAGCAATTATAGGCGTTGCTTTTGCACTTTATGTGCATTTTACTACTTCAAAAAAGGCTAAACACGGCTAAACTCTCAAATCCCCTTGACTAATAAAAAATTTAGTCAAGGAGGAACTATGACTATTCCTACATCTACACTTCAAGCAGTCTTACCAATTCAAGATGTGCTTTTTGCAGGTGAAACAGAAAGAGCGGTTAATGCAAGGGATTTGTGGCAAGCATTAGAAATAAAGAAAGATTACTCATCTTGGATTAAAAAACAGATAGAAAGTCTTGATTTAGAAGAAAAAGTAGACTATATCTCATTCACCCAAAAAGTGGAACGAGAAATAGGCGCTACAATTCGCAAAGAATACATGCTTACACTTGACGCAGCCAAACATATAGCAATGGCTTCAAAAACACCTCAAGGCAAAAAAGTGCGCCAATACTTTATCGAGGTAGAAAAAAGAGCAAGACAAGTTAGCCAGACTCCACAATCACCTATGGAGATACTTGAAAACTTTTTTAAAGTTGCAAAAGAGCACGATAACCGCATAGCAAAATTAGAACAGACAAAACGCCTTGAACATTGGCAAGAGAAAAGGCTCAAAGATGCAGTTGATGATAAGGTCTTATCGCTTTGTGACGGGGATCTGAGTAAGCGGAAAGTCATCTATCCCAAAGTGTGGAGACTTGTCAAAGATAGATTCAATGTCCCAAGATATGGAGAAATTCCAGCGGTAGAGTTTGAGGAGGCTCTGAAGTTTGTGCAGAAAATCAGAGCCATAGACCTCATAGAAGGAGTCGCCTCATGAACGGCTCCATCACATACGAAAGCTGGAAGTATTATAGCATAAAATTCGAGCTTATTAATGCAAAACTGCAAATTTTGGCTATGGCATTGGACGAATTTTGCGATTTTCAGGACAAAAGACTCTTTTATGTAAGAGATTGTATTGAAGAACTTGCCAAAGAGTATATGGATATACTTGAAGATTTCAACAACCTAAAAACCATCCATCCACAACCACACAATTAAGCACACTTAGTCCTTTACGGGATTTTTCCCGCTACCATAAAAATCACTTTTAGGTGTATGTCACTATATACCCAGTTGTGATACACATCTAAAATTCCCACAAAATCGGCGTTATAACTTTGCCCTTATTATGTACGGAATAAGGGCATACACTAAACGCATCGAAATCGACACCTTGAACACCACAAGAAAGGATGAATAATGCAGTATCAAGAAATCATTATTAGCCTTGTTATTTCTACTCTTGCAACACTTAGTTTTTTTACAGGGATTGTATTAGGAATACTTAGCTGCAACACTAAAAACAACAAGAAAGGATAACCCATGTCCTATGCAAAAAACAGAATGAAAATAGAACTCAATGATATCTACTTAACAATAGAGGAAGCAGCAGACTATATAAGAGTGCATCCAGATAGTATTTACAAGTTGATAAACGATGGTACTTTTATACTAAATAAGCACTATTACCGCCCAAAAGGGCTAAAAATTATCCGCATCAAAAAAAGCGCCCTTGATGATTTTATGATGAACGCCGAAAGCGAAGCCGAGAAACTTGCTGGGGAGCTGTTGAAAAATGTGTGCTAAAATAACCAAGTCTGCTGGCACCTTCAAAGGAGGTGCAAAAATGGCTTCCGTTTTCACACGAAACGGCGTTCTTTACATTCAATACATGTTCAATGGGCGAAAAGTTCAAAGAAGCACGAAGCTCAAAGATACCAAAGAGAATAGGCAATACATCGAGAAAGAGGTCATTCCTGCGCTTGAGCGCAAACTCGCACTTGGCATAACGGACGATAAACGCTTAATCAAATACGCAAAGCTTTATCTCAATGAAAAAGAGCATCTAAAAACATATCCGCAGCTTGAACGAATAGTGGATGTGATACTGGATCACTTTGGAGCCAATACGGATATAGACAAGATCAAAACCTCACAAATAAGAACATGGTTGAATTCTTTTGATAGAAAGAGATCAACTATCCAGAACTACAAGACGGCTCTCAAAGGCATTTTTGATTTAGCTCTTGAAGATGAAGTAATCGAAAAAAATCCTGCGACGGTTGTGCAAATCAAAAAGAACGAACCAAAGCCGGAGATAGAGCCTTTTTCTCCAGAGGAAGTGAGATCCCTACTCGATAATGCAGAAGGCTGGTTTAGAAACTTTTTGGGTATAGCCTTTTATACCGGTATGCGAACAGGCGAAATAATGGGCTTGCAAATAAACGATATACAAGATGATTATATCATAGTGAGACGCTCTATAAGAAATAGAGTTGTTTCGACAACAAAGACAAATAAAGAGAGGATCGTTCCAATCCTTGAGCCTGCAAGAACATTCATTGAGGATCAGCTTAAGATTGCCAAGGAGAAAAAGACGTTATTCTTATTTACGGATAAGGATAACAAATATTTCCATTCTGCGTGGCAGTTCAAACCATTGTGGAAAAAATTGCTTCGTGCTTGCAAAATTGCTGACAGTAAAAGGATGTATAACACCAGACATACTTTTATCGTTTCAATGCTTAAATCAAACAGCGTGTCTGTGCTCGAATTAGCCCAAATTGTGGGACATGTAGGTCCTGAAATGATATATAAGAATTATGCAAGGTATATCAAGGGAGAGCATCTAAAAATCAATAGGCATTTGGACCCGTTTGCTTGCAAAATTGCTGACAGTTCAAACCTTAAACGAAAATCCAATGCCTAAGAAGTCCCGTAGCACCGTGGCGCGCCCGGAGAGATTCGAACTCCCGACCTACAGAACCGCAATCTGTTGCTCTATCCAGCTGAGCTACGGGCGCAAAAGCGATGGAATTATACCATAATTTCTTTGAATTATAGTAGCAAAAGGGGAAACATGTTCAAAGACAGGAAAGATGCGGGTCAAAGACTGGCATTAGCTTTGGAAAAATATAAAAATAGAAATGACGTTATTGTTTTGGCAATTCCAAGAGGAGGCGTAGAAGTAGGAGCCGAAGTTGCGAAATATCTTCATAGTGATTTCGATCTTTTAATATGTAGAAAACTTGCCTACCCCTTTAATCCAGAAAGTGGATTTGGAGCACTGTGCGAAGATGGCACACTTTATATCAATGAGTATGCACTTCAAGGCGTTACACAAGAGGATATCTATGAAGCGATACAAAAACAGCAAATTGAGATCCGCCACCGCATCCAAAAACTACGAAATAACAGACCTCTCAAAAATATTCAAAACAAAATTGTCATACTAGTTGACGATGGTATCGCAATGGGTTCTACTATGACTGCAGCGATTGAGATGATAAAAAAAATGCAACCCAAAAAGATTGTTGTAGCCGTACCAACCGCCCCCCTGAAGCTGTGCGCTATTTTTCACAAATTGCCGATGAGGTGATAGCCCTTTTCACACCATATCCTTTTTATGCAGTCGTAGATGCATACGAGCGATGGTATGATGTGGATGATGAGGAGGTTTTACAAATACTAAACAATTTAAAAAACTATATCAAGAACGATAAAAATAAAAAAAACGATGCCTAAATAGCCATTGACTGTAAAAAAAGCTCTATCAATTTTTGAAAAATCTTTTGCAACGATTCTATGTTCATACCATAACATCACTGCCGAAACGATAACAGCCAAATAGGCAAAAAATCCAAGATGCGCTTCTACAACAAAAAAGAGCCAAAACAGTATCGTTAAAGCATGGAACAGTTTTGCCAAAAAGAGTGTGCACTCATGACCATAGCGGGATGGAATAGAAAAAAGGCCCATCTCTTTGTCAAATTCCATATCTTGCAAGGAGTATAGCAGATCAAATCCTGCAACCCAAAACATCACACCAATTGCTAAAAAAACACTCCACAATGTTATCTTTGCTTCGACTACCACTACACCAGCTATAGGTGCAAGTCCCAATGAGAGGCCCAAGATAAGATGTGCAAGTTCGCTAAATCGTTTAAAATAGCTGTATCCCCCAAGGATGAGAAGAATAGGAAAGGACAAAACAAAAGCAAGCCAATTGATCATATACGCAGTAGCGACAAATATAATCGCATTGAGTACGATAAAAGTAAGCTGCCACTCCTCTTTGATTCTTCCATCGACACTCGGTCGCGTAGCGGTTCTCGGATTGAGCTTGTCGATATCTCTGTCAAGATACCTGTTCACACCCATAGCAAAATTTCTTGCACTTGCTGCTGCAATGAGCCCCAAAATCAACAATCTCCATCCAAACCAGCCATTTGCAGCTACAATCATAGCAATAAATATAAAAGGAAGACTAAATATGGTATGTTTAAACATCACAAATTCGTTGAAATCTCGTAACAATTTTGCAATCTTTTGCATCACCACTCCATGGATGTTTTTGGTATTATAGTATAATCGCACCATGAAAGAAATAGCAATAATTGGACCTACAGCAAGCGGAAAAAGCGATATAGCCATTGAAATAGCAAATCAATGCAATGCATATATTCTTTCTATCGATAGTCTTAGTGTATATAAAGAGATAGATATCGTATCGGCTAAACCTTCAAAAGAGGAATTGAACCAAATAAAACATTTTGGTATCGATGTAGTGTACCCCAATGAGTATTTTAGCGTCGAACGTTTTATCAAGCTTTATCAGGAGACCAAAAAGTGGTGTAAAAAAAATCAAAAAAATCTCATCATTGTAGGTGGTAGCAGCTTTTATCTTAAAACACTTCTTACAGGTATCTCACCGTTTCCTCAGTTTTCACCCAACATTCAAAAAAAAGTAGCACAAATTATTCGCGATATAGAGAAAGCGTATATCCTCTTAACAAAGATTGATCAAAATTTTGCAAAAAAGATTTCAAAAAATGACCGGTATAGAATAGAAAAAGGATTGATGCTCTATTACCAAACTGGTCTGACACCAACCACTTTTTTTCAAAAAAATCCTCCCACATCGATCAACCAAAATATAGAAATTTATGAAATAGCGATTGACCGTGAAACTTTGAGAAAAAGAATAACACTAAGAACAAAAAAAATGATCGAAAAAGGACTGGTTGATGAAATATGTAAACTCGAAAAAAAATATACCAGAGAACCAAATGCAATGAAAGCAATAGGAATCAAGGAGACATTGCACTATTTAGATGGAAAGATCAAAAACATTTTAGAACTTGAACAATTAATCGCAATGCACACTGCCCAACTCGCCAAAAGACAACAGATCTTCAATAAGACACAATTTACAAAAAAAGTCTCGCTAGAATATAATGAATTGAAAAAGAGAATTGTGCAAGCACTGGCGGATTAAAATCCGCTGATGCTTACATAATTTGTAATAAAGCCAAGCAATGGGGATACAAAAATAAAAGAAAAAATAGTCAATACTGCTGAAATACCGACAATTGTTTTGAGTGACAAAGAAGCATTTTTGAAATAGACCGTCTGACTATCGTTGATTGGATCTCGCATGAACATATACACTACAAGCTTGAGATAGTAATAGGCGCTTATAGCACTATTCAATGCCATGATAAGAGCAAGGATGATATAGCCAGAATTAACTGCTGCACTCATCACATACAGTTTTCCCCAGAAGAGACTAAATGGAGGCACTCCTGCAAGACTGAGCATAAAAATTGCCATGATTGTTGCGGCTACCGGCATGATCTGTACAAGACCGGAAAATTTCTCATATGGATGGTCAAACCGGTCATGCCAAATATTGGATTTGTGTCTCGAAATCCAAAGCATTGTAAAAGCCCCGAGATTGGTGAACAAGAACATGATCCAATAAAGGAAAAGCGCACTGTTTGCCTGTGTTGTGCCTATCATAATTGCCGCCATTACAAATCCTGCATGGCTGATAGAGCTATATGCAAGCATTCTTTTCACATCGTGCTGCACGAGAGCCACGATGTTTGCGAAAGTCATTGTTACCACAACAGCAAGATAGAGAATGTCTCTCACCCATGTAATATCACTGTGGATCAAGAATTCAAACAACCTCATGGCGACAACAAAACCAGCTATTTTTGGCACGACAGACATATACCCCGCAAGTGCAGCACTTGCACCTTCATATACATCCGGTGTCCATGTATGGAAAGGTACCATAGAGAGTTTAAATCCAATAGCAGCAATCATAAACGAAGTTGCAAGCAAAACAACCCATATTGGCTCATAGCCTCTATCTGCAAGTACTTCTGCAATTTTATAGATCTCAACACTTCCGCTCAGACCATAAAAGAGCGCTGCACCAAAAGCGTAAAAGCCAGCTGCGAGTGCACCCATCGTAAAATATTTAATCGCGGCTTCAAAAGATTTTTCTCGGTTATGCAAAGCAATAAGAGTATACAGGGAAAGACTTGCCGTTTCAAGACCTATAAACATCAAGATAAGGTTGTCAGTCGCAACCATAAACTGAAATCCAGAAACCATAAAAAGGAAAAGAGCAAAAAACTCTGGCAAACTGAATTCATGAAATCTTTTAGACGTCAGGGCCAACGGAATGAAAAGCATAGATGCAACTACAATGATAATTTGAGAGATGACAGCAATACCATCTACCAGCATAACATCGAAAAATCCCCGTGTATTTGTCTGTAACCCCACAATGGCACCAAGATCAAGTGCAAGAAATAGAATCGACAACATGACATACAATGATTTATGTAGGTTCTCTTTTACCAAATCGACAATAAGTATAGTCAAACCACCGGCAATTGCAATGAGCATAGGGAAAAGGGTGGCAAGATTGAGTGATTCCAGACTTACTTTAATAGGCTCCATTATTTTGCCTCCAATTTAACTGTATTGTGACTTAAAAGATCTTTTGCTTCTGGTGTGATCGCTTTTTTCTCCATTAGTTGCAACATATTCTCTACACTTTTGTTGATAGGTTTTAACACTGGGTTTGGATTGACACCGAGCCAGATTACAACAACCACCAACGAGATCAATGAAGTCAACTCTTTCCAATTGAGATCAGGAAGATTTCTGTTTTTTTCATTTGTCAAAGGTCCGAAAAATGTCAATTTATATACTCTGAGCATATATGCTGCACCCAAGATAATAGAAAAACCTCCAAGAAATGCAAGAGCAGGAGAAACTTTATAAAATCCCATCAAACTTAAAAATTCACCGACAAATCCTATTGTGAGCGGCAAACCCACAGATGCCATTGTCATAATTCCAAAAATGAGTGCATATTTAGGCATTACTGAAGCGAGTCCACCAAACTCTACAAGTTTCTTTGTGTGTCTTCTGTCATAGATATTGCCCACAAGCATAAACAGAGCACCACTGACTATCCCATGGCTTATCATCAAAAAGATGGATCCTGCGATACCTTCTACGTTCATTGCGAATGTTCCCAAGATGATAACACCCATATGAGAGATAGAGCTGTATGCGATCACCTGTTTCATATCTTCCTGTGCATACGCCACCATTGCCGTATAGATAACCATGACTACGGCAATTACAGCAATCGGCGTGATTAGTGCGATAGAGGCATCGGGAAAGAGTGGCAGTGAAAGTCGCACAAAACCGTATGTCCCCATTTTCAGTAGTACTGCAGCCAAAATAACTGAACCGATTGTCGGTGCCTGCCCGTGGGCATAAGGAAGCCATGTATGGAATGGAAACATTGGAACTTTGATAGCAAGACCCAAGAAAAATGCAAGGAACAGCCATATCTGATAATCATATGGAAGTATGAGTCTATGCCAGTCCGGAATTGCAAAGCTGATTGTCCCTGTCGCCACATAATATAGATATGCCATGAAAAGCATACCTACGAGCATGATAAGTGAACCGAAAAAGGTATATAAGAAGAATTTGATAGCGGCATAAACACGCAGTTCGCTCCCCCAGTAACCTATGATATACAACATCGGTACAAGAGAGAGTTCCCAAAAAATATAAAAAATGACTGCATCCAAAGCAACGAATACACCCACCATTGTCATCTCTAAAAAGAGAAGAGAAATGATCATATTTTTAACATTTTTTTCGATTGTAAGGGAGATTAAACCAACCAATGTAACAAATGTCGATAGCACGATCAAAAACAGAGATATACCGTCAACTCCCAAAAAGTAATTGATGCCATATTCCGGTATAAGAGGTAACTGTTCTACAAATTGGAAATGACCATTATTGTAGTCAAACATCAGCCACAGTATCAACGAAAGAGCAAACTCTATAGCAGCTATTGTTATGCCGTATGCTCTTATGTTGTCCTTTTTAACGATAAAGCCTAGCATACCAGCCAATGCTGGGAAAAATACCAATAGTGACAAAATATGATCCATAAACTCTCTCCTTACCGTACCGGACTATATAGAATGATTAAAACAAGCAGTATTAAAAGACCGATAACCATCCAACGAAGCATCTTGGATAGGTTACCACTTTGCACGACACGTCCAGCAAAACCAGATTTATAGATAACATTTGCTATAAAATCGACAGTCGCATCCACAATTCTTAAATCAAGCTCTTTCCAAGCAATATTGGACAATATTTTGTATGGTTCAGTAAACAGTTTCTCGTAAAGAATAGGAATATAGTATTGATTGTATAGCAGTTTATAGAAAAAGTTCTCTTTCCATTTCTCGCTGAAACCACCATGACTATATTTGTATACAGCAATACCGATACCGGTTAATGCAATCAATGTTGTCAATCCAATGAGTGCAACTACAGCAATTCCATGAGAATGGAAATGATATTCTGGCAAGAGTTTTGTAACAAACTCTTCAAACGAATGCTCAAAGAAACCGGCAATAATCGCCAAAATTGCCAAAGGTGCCATAGCAGCTAACATATACCAGTGTGCTTCATGCGGATGAAATCCATACTTTTTATATCGTTCTTCACCGAAGAAAACAAGCATGATGAGTCTGAAGCTATAAAATGCTGTCATACCAGCGCCGACCCACAGCATAAACCATAAGATGTAATGGTGGGAATCAAATGCAACTTCCAAAATTTTATCTTTTGAGAAAAATCCTGCAAATGGATAGATTCCAGCAAGAGCCAATGATGCAATGACCATCATTATCATCGTCCATTTCATCACTTTGCCAAGGCCGCCCATTTTAAAAATATTGAGTTCATCATCCATCGCATGCATAACATTTCCAGCACCCAAGAAGAGTAGTGCTTTGAAAAATGCGTGTGTCATGAGGTGAAACAGTGCAATCCAGTATGCTCCGAGACCGCCGGCCACAAACATATATCCAAGCTGTGAAAGTGTAGAGTAGGCAATGATACGCTTCAAATCTGTATTTACTAAAGCCATGGATGCAGCAAATACGGCAACAAATGCACCTAAAGTCGCAATAAACAGGCCGATATCAGGAATTTGCGAATAGATAGGAAAAGCTCGTACAACGAGATACACGCCTGCAGTAACCATGGTTGCAGCATGGATAAGTGCAGATACTGGCGTAGGACCTTCCATCGCATCAGCCAACCATGTATGAAGCGGAAATTGGGCCGATTTTCCCATTGCACCAATGAAAAGGAAAATACCCATCATTGTAATGACCGCAATATCTAGAAGGTTAACGTGTGCAAATACAACATCATATTGTAAAGAGCCGATATGCCAATAAATGATAAAAAGTCCGATGAGCATTCCAAGGTCTGCTATTCTGTTCATTATGAACGCTTCATTTGCAGCCCATGACGGACTGATGGATGGGTTCACATCTCTTGTCTCATCTTTCTTGTAATACCAAAAGCCAATAAGAAGCCATGAACAAAGACCTACACCTTCCCATCCTATGAAAAGACCGGCAAAGTTGTCACTCATCACAAGAACAAGCATTGAAAAAACAAACGCACTCAAATAACTGAAAAATCTATTAAAACCGCTGTCATGTTCCATATATCCGATAGAATAGATATGGACAAGCGTTGATACAAGAGTAACAGTTACCATCATGATAGCCGATACCTGATCGACAACAAAACCAAAAGGAATATTGAGTGATCCGGTTGTAATCCAGTCAAATAGTGTCACATGTACAGGCTCTTCAGTCGCTGCAACATGAAAGAGCAGGAGTACGGATGCAATAAATGAGATTGCAAGCAGTGTTGATGTAACAATCCCTGTAAGCAGTTTTTTTGGCTGCATGCCAAATAGTCCTGCAAAAAGCGATCCGACCAGTGGGGAAAATAGTGCTATATATACATATTTTTCCATGCTCATCCCTTACCCGTTCATAGATTGGAGGCTATCTAGATCGATAGTTCCTCTTCGTTTATACCAAATAATCAACAGACCAAGGCCAACTGCCACTTCACTTGCTGCAATGGCAATGATAAAAAATGCAAAAAGCTGCCCAGTCAAATCTCCGTAATATTTTGAAAATGCAGCCAATGCAATATTCACAGCATTAAGTGCAATTTCTGTTGCAAAAAAGAGCATCAGTAGATTTTTTCTACGCAAAATACCTACAAGCGCTATACTAAAAAGTATGGCAGACAATATGAGATAGTGTGTCAATGTAATCATTTGCCAGCCTTTTCTTCGATTTCATGATCAATTTTCAACGTTATACTCTCATCCATCCGTTTACTTGCCAAAATGATACCCGCAATCATAGCCACCAGTAGCATTACAGCAGCTAATTCAAATGGAACCAGATATTTGGTAAACAGCACGATACCAACCGCTTCTGCATTACCAACTTCATCACTGACTGGATACAAAGCATGCACTTTGTCGGAAATAATCGGTGTCAATAGGATAATAACAAGAAGAAGTGCAACCATTCCGGAAAGAAAAAATACGATTTTCTTAGACGGGTTTTTCTCTTTTACATCTTTTGTCGTATCCATAAACATCATAGCAAAAGCATACAGGGCCATAACAGCACCGCCGTAGACTATGATTTGAACGACACCGAGAAAATCCGCATCCAAAAGAAAAAAGAATGCCGATATAAATACCATTCCTGCGGCCAATGCGCTCATGGAATGCAGAGCGTTCTTGCTCATAACAGTCACAGCAAACATAAAAATTGTCAGTGCTGCGAAAAGATAGAATGCAATTGCTTCAACCATCGCTATACCTTTTAATACGCTAATGGCGTTTTTTTGATTAATTTGTCTGCTGCCGGTGTAGGCGCACCAAAACCTGGAAACTCTTTTTGTTCTTTCAATTTGTCAAGTGGTGTGAGCATATCCTCTTTCAATGCAAAATGCGCTCTTTGTTCACTTGCATTTTCATAATCTTGACCATGGACAATGGCAAGCTCTGGGCATACTTCCGCACAATACCCGCAAAAAATACATCGGCCGAAATTAATCGTATATTGTGTTGGTACTTTTCTTCCGTTTTCATCGACTTTTGTATCGATTCGGATACAGTTAGCGATGCAGATCTTTTCACAAAGTCCACAGCCGATACAGCGCTCATTACCACTCTCAAGCAGCCGAAGCAGCTTATGGACTGCCCGATATCTTGGTCCAATTGGAAGTTTCTCTTTTGGATACTGAATTGTATGGATATTAAATCGAATCATTTCCAATAGCGTAATTTTCAAACCGACAAAGAGTTCAAGTTTTACACTTCTTTTCAAAACTCTTTTAAATTTTTCCCAAGGCGTCTTTGGATATGGCTCTATTTTCACTTTATAATAGTTTTGTGATCCATATCTATTTGTAAACTGTTCTAACCCACTCATAATTCCCCCTTAGATACTCATCACAATACCGGTAATCACTACATTGATCACCGCTAGAGGCATCAATACTTTCCAGCAGAGCCACATCAATTGATCCGGTCGTACATGCGGCCAGGATGCCCGTGTCCACAAGAAAAGAAAGAAAAAGAAAAAGACTTTGATCAAAATAGCAATCGCACCTGGAATAAATCCCCAATCATTGAATCCGCCAAGAAAAATGAGACTAACCAAAAATCCTATTGTGAACATGTTTGCATATTCACCGATGAAAAACATTCCCCATCGCATACCGCTATACTCTGTAGCGTACCCTGAAATCACTTCCGCTTCATGCTCTAGTAAATCAAACGGCGTTCTGTTTGTCTCCGCATATCCTGCAATCAAGAAAAGAATAAATGCAAGAGGCTGTTTCCAAATCAGCCAATTTCCTATGCCTCCTGCCTGGTAATTGTTAAAATCCACCAATGAAAGGGACCCTACAATCATCACTGGTGCCAAAACAGAAAGTCCGGTAACAACTTCATAGCTTAAAAACTGGATCGCAGTCCGAGCTGCACCGAGTAACGCCCATTTGTTTCCAGAAGACATACCAGCTAGCAATGGTCCATACAATCCAGCAGCCATTACTCCTAACACAAACAGCAATCCAACATTGATATCAGAAATTATCGGCTTAACCGTATATCCACCGATTGTAAATTCCGGAAACATCGGAATCGCCGCCATAGCGATAAAAGCTGTGGCCGCTGTGATTACCGGAGCTATCATAAAAACAGGGCGTACTGCTCCTTGCGGTACAAAATCCTCTTTCGTAAAGAGCTTGATACCGTCAGCAAGAACCTGTAACAATCCGTATGGTCCTACATGCATCGGACCAAGACGGCGTTGCATAAATGCAAGTACTTTTCTTTCTACATAGGTACCAAATCCGGCCAAAGCCGAAAAAAGCCCCAGTACAATCAGTATCTTAAGAATGGTTGCTATAACAAACGCTGCATCCATGTTACACCTTTTGAATTTGTACTTCGCTAAATCGATATCCCGCAAAAAGCGGTGATATATCAATATTTGTATCAAACGTGCCTATATAGGCTCCCGATCCAATTTTGTCATCAAGGGCAACTTCTACTGTAATATTAGTATCATCTTTTTGAAGGTTTACTTTATCACCCTCTTCAAGGCCCAATTCATTCAAAAATGTTTCACTTGCATACAATTTGCCATTTTCTGTTAGCTGATGCGCTTTGTTGGTGAACGGGCTAAACTGCAAAACCGGCTCACATCGATAGACCACTGTACCGTTGAATTCCGGCAGCTCAGCTATCGGCTCAACGTTCTTTCTTGACAAATTCACTCTTTGTGGCTCGATCACGTACCCTCGCCGCTCGCTTCCATCATTTAAAAACTCGTTTGGCAGATCATCGAACGCTATTGGTTGATACCCCTTCTCTTGTGGAAGCTCTTTTGTAAATTCTATTGTATACTCTTTATCACTCACTCCGAGAGCTCTTGCAATATCGTTTAGTACATAGCCCTCATATGGCAATGCTACGTTTGTCGGTACTACCCGTCTATCGATATTGGTAAAAGTCCCCTCTTGTTGGTTGAGAGCTGGCATATCCAAATCGCCATCACCCAAAGCGCTCAGTGTAAAGTCCCCTTTCGTGTTGTAGCCTATACTGTACGCACCATCCTCATCATCCAGGTCACAAATGAGTGCTACGCCCAGACTGTTTGTCTTTGGTGGTATGATCATCACCTCGAACTCTGTAAATCGATCGATCAACCCAGCCAGTCTCGCTATATTCTCCGCTCTTGGATGTGCGTACAAATCCTCTCCAAGTATGAGTGTGAATTTTTCAGCTTTTGATAGCACTTTACTCAATTTTTCCATCAACTCTTCAGGAGCATCAAGCATGTCATAAAGTTTGCTCACCTGATACTCAACCTCTTTTTTGACCTTTTTGGGTACCTCTTTTTCTACTTTTTTCTGAACTTTTTTCTCTTTGCCCGTTTTTTCATCAACGATCGTCTCTTCAACAATCTCGACAACTTTTTCCTTAATCGTCTCCTCAATCTCTTTGGTTTTTGTAACCATCAACGAATCAAGATACTCTTTCACATATTTTGGTAATTTCTCTTTATCACCAAATTCTTGCAATATAAGATAGAGTGCAGCCTCTTCTTTTAACGGTTTGTGATAAACAGGCACAACTGTTTTTCCAAGAGACTCTATGACCGGATCTTTTATAGGATGAAAATAGATTCCTCCGCCTTTATTCATTTTTACAGCATTGTTAAACGCAAACCGTACTCTCGGATTGTCACTTTTCAATGCTGTCCCTATAGAAACTACAAATTGACTATTATGGATTGTTTTCACATCGGCTGTTGGTAATGATTTTCCGCTGTATTGACTGAAATTTTCTAAAAACTGCTTATACTGTTTGGCATCCTCATTGATGAGTTTATAGTCAAATTTTTCTTTGAGCTTCTGGAGAATATATGCCTCTTCATTGGTAATATAGGAAGTAAATCGAATCGTATCCGCTTTTTTGAACGCTTCTAAAGCGTTTTCAAAAGCCTTTTCATCCTTTTTGGCCTTGTTTTCAAAATCAAATCCAAATCGTCCTGCTCCGCATAGCGGCTGATAATGAAACTCATTTGTGACGCGGTAGATTTTTGGTTCAGGGTTTTCGATAGAGGTGTGTTTCGTTTCATAGTACATGTGGCAGGTAGCACTACAATGTGCACAGGCCGCTGGAATTTTTGTAAGTTCCCAAGAGTTAGTCGTATAGTGATAATCTTCGCTCACCAGTGCTCCAACCGGACAGACACTGATACATTCACCACACCATGTACAATCAAGCTGATCTCCTGTAACCGCTCCGATAATCGATTTTTGCAGTTTGTTCCACATAGCATAGGCGTCTTTTGGCATCTCATCTTTCCACTCTTTGCCAAGCTTGTCTCCGCCCCGTGGAACGGTTTTTAGCGCCGCATCGCCTATCATATCCTTACAAACAGTCACACAACGCTCACACACGATACAGAGTGACGAGTCATAATGGATAAAATTCCATTTTTTGACTGGCCTATAGGTGTCTCGAATGGCATAGTGCTGCTCATCCACTTTCATCTCTAATGTATAGTTTTGCAACTCGCATTCGCCACTTTGATCACATACGCCGCACTCCAATGGGTGGTTCACATCATAGACTTCCATGATGGCACGGCGCTCTTTAAGAATATTTTCCGTGACGGTAACGATATTCATACCATCTTTGGCTTTGGCATTACACGCATAGACCTGCTTACCATCTGCTTCTACAAGGCAAAGCCTACATGCCAGCGTCGGAGAGCAACCTGTTAGGTAACAGATGGCAGGAATAAAAATACCGTTGGCTCTGGCTACATTGAGAACGTACTCGCCTGCTACCGTTTCACACTCTTTTCCATCAATCGTAATCTTAATCTTTTCACTCATGATCCGCTCTCTTTGTGATTTTTACTCGTTCATATCTGTAGGATGACTGCATATCAAAATACTCTATCCCCATATCACTCACTCCTAATAGGGCAACTGTACCCTTTAATTTAGGATCGATACGAAATGTTTTTGCTATTGCACCAAATTTTGTTTGAATAATAACTTGATCTCCATCGCTCAGTTTGGCAGCTATGGAAAACTGCTGCGATCCTATCAGCTCACAGGACCAATTCAACTGATGCGCTTTGTTGGTGAACGGGCTAAACTGCAAAACCGGCTCACATCGATAGACCACTGTACCGTTGAATTCCGGCAGCTCAGCTATCGGCTCAACGTTCTTTCTTGACAAATTCACTCTTTGTGGCTCGATCACGTACCCTCGCCGCTCGCTTCCATCATTTAAAAACTCGTTTGGCAGATCATCGAACGCTATTGGTTGATACCCCTTCTCTTGTGGAAGCTCTTTTGTAAATTCTATTGTATACTCTTTATCACTCACTCCGAGAGCTCTTGCAATATCGTTTAGTACATAGCCCTCATATGGCAATGCTACGTTTGTCGGTACTACCCGTCTATCGATATTGGTAAAAGTCCCCTCTTGTTGGTTGAGAGCTGGCATATCCAAATCGCCATCACCCAAAGCGCTCAGTGTAAAGTCCCCTTTCGTGTTGTAGCCTATACTGTACGCACCATCCTCATCATCCAGGTCACAAATGAGTGCTACGCCCAGACTGTTTGTCTTTGGTGGTATGATCATCACCTCGAACTCTGTAAATCGATCGATCAACCCAGCCAGTCTCGCTATATTCTCCGCTCTTGGATGTGCGTACAAATCCTCTCCAAGTATGAGTGTAAACCTATCTTCTTTCAGTCTTTTTTTGCGGTTCAGTTTTGCTAAGATATCTTCGATCTCCTCTTCCCCCACACTTGATTCCGCACTGAGGTAACCCATATCGAGTTCATCAAACCATTTTTGATCAATTTTGGATTTTGCCTCTTCACTAAGGAGCGCATCAAGCAGCATTCCCATAACCGCTTCTTCACTTCCAACTTCATATTTGACAAATTTGGTAACGATTGGTTTTAAAAGATCGTCTTCCACCGGATGCATATTGATGATTTGTGCGTTTCTTTGTTTATGTGCCACGGTAAATGCATAACGCACAGCAGGATTGTCTGAAGAGGCAAAACTTCCCAAAAGTACAATAAAATCACTTATTTCAACTCTTCTTAAATCTGCACTATAAAGGCTTTTTCCGCTATATGCTGCATAGTTTTGCAAAAATTTTTGATAGTTTCTTGCCTCTTCATTGATGAGTTTATAGCCAAATTTTTCTTTGAGCTTCTGAAGAATATATGCCTCTTCATTGGTAATATAGGAAGTAAATCGAATCGTATCCGCTTTTTTGAACGCTTCTAAAGCGTTTTCAAAAGCTTTTTCATCCTTTTTGGCTCTATTTTCAAAATCGAATCCAAATCGTCCTGCCCCACACAGTGTTTCAAATTCAAACTCATTTTTCACACGGTAAATCTTTGGCTCGAGATTTTCGATTGAAGAGTGTTTTACCTCATAATACAGATGACATGCTGCACTACAGTGTGCGCAAGCCGCTGGGATCCTTTGAAGTTCCCATGCATTGGAGGTATATTTGAAATCACTGCTTATAAGTGCGCCTACCGGACAGACTGCAATACACTCTCCACAGAATGTACAATCAAGCGTTTCGGCATTTTTAGGAACAATTTTTGATTTATATCCGCCATATTCGATCTCGATAGCATCATCACCAATCACTTCATTGCATACATGCACACATTTTTCACATAAAATACATAGACTCGGATCATACTGGATGTAGTTCCATTTTTGGATTGGTCGATATTGATCCTTTGCAGTAAACTCTTGCGTATCGACTCCGAACTCCAAGGTCTTGTTTTGAAGATCACACTCGCCACTCTTATCACATACGCCACACTCTAGTGGATGGTTCACATCATAAAGGCGCATGATGTTTTGTCGATGTTTATAAAGCTCTTCAGAGTTTGTTCGCACTTTAATATCTGGTACAACTGGAGTTTGACAACTGAGAACAAACCCCTCAACTCCTTCGACCTCTACAACGCAGAGTCTGCATGATTCGATAGGCTTTACTTTTGTCAAATAGCACATTGTAGGAATATAGATCCCCTCTCGTCGTGCTACTTGTAAAATAGTTTCACCCTTTTGGGCGGTAACTGTTCTTCCATCTATTGTAAACTTAACCATGCTCTACCTTTACACCGCTACCATAGCGATATAGTAACATCGCATACACCGCTCTGCCTCTGCAATCGCCTGCTCTTGGGTAAAACCAAGATTCACTTCAAGTTGAGTGGATTTTCGCTCCTCAACTGTCAGTTTTTCGCTCACCTGTCTTGGAAGTCCGGGAAGCCAACCTGTAATCTTTTCTTTTTTGTCATATACTTTCAATGCTCTCAAATGATCTTCCATGATCTCTTCATCCGTAAGAGTCACTTCACCTGTTTGAACATAACGACTGATGACACTAGCTGCGCGTTTAGCCTGTCCTACTGCATTGACGATAGTCATCGGACCATATTCGCAGTCTCCTGCTGCAAAAACGCCTTTTTTTGAACTCATATAGGTTTTACCATCCGTTTTGATGGTACCCCAGCTTGTCAGCTCTATCTCCCACTCTTCAGGCAGATGAGAGAGATCTGCACTTTGGCTCACAGCAGGTACCAAATAATCACATTCAATTGTAAAATCTGCACCCTCTATCTTTTTAAGTTGTGGTCGACCACCGTTTGGATCGGGAATAAGTTCAAATCGGTTGACTTTCAATGCTTTCAAGTTGTCGTTTTCATCGGTAATAATCTCTTCAACAGCAGAATAGAAAATAAACTCCACACCCTCTTCCACAGCTTCATGGTACTCTTCATAGGTGGTATTTCGAATGATAGTTGCTTCATCCCGACGATAGAGCATAATCACTTTTTTTGCATTGGCCCGTACGGCACATCGAACCACGTCCATGGAGGTAAACCCCCCACCAACACATACCAGCGTCTTTCCTGTCAAATCCACATAATCTGTGTTGAGATGCTGTTTTTCTTGAATCTCTTTTGGTACAGGAATCCCATATTTGACATAAAGGTTGATACAATCAAGGAAATTGATGGCTGGCCAATACCCTTTGATCTCATCTCGCTCATTCTTTGCGCGAACTTTTTTGGAAATTCTTGTTCCTGTCGCTATCAAAATAGCGTCATACTCTTTTTCAAATTTTCTCATATCATCTGCCGTAACCCGCTTACCGGTGATAAAGCGAACCCCTTCGAGCGATGCGACCGCTTCTATGTCTTTATTGTATTTTTCTACCGGCATTCGATACTGTGGAACACCTACAGCTACTTCTCCACCAAGTACCGGCAACTCTTCATACACATCACATGCCACTCCTTCAAGAGCCAGATAATAGGCTCCCGCTAGTCCAGCAGGACCGGCTCCTATGATGGCAACTTTTTTACCATTGAGCGGTTTTTGTTTTTTAGGATGGAGCCAAAAAAGGCCATGTTCATCCTCAAAATCAGCTCCGATTCGCTTCAATTCCATAATGGAGATCGGCTCATCCAGGTTCGCCCTTCTACACTCATCTTCACACGGGTGCGGGCAGACTCGACCACAAGTATGTGCAAGTGGCATCGTTTTTCGTGTTGCCATTAAACTGTCGTCATATCGTAGATCCCGAACTCCCTCAATATACGCTGGAATATCCACGTGACTCGGGCAGGCATCCATGCATGGAGCCGTTACTTTTGCTATGTAGCTGATTTCAGGATTGTTATAGTATTTGGAAGGTTTTTTATTTTGAATCAACTCATCGATTTCATCGGAAAAATGCTCCAATATATCAAGAAGCGGCTTTGGAACGGTACGACCTATCTCACATTTGCTGGTTTCCATCATCGTTTTGGAAACCTCTTTGAGATGATCTACGTCACTCTTCTCGCCTTCTCCTCTGGCAATCTTGTCAAATAGATCGTATAAAATCCGTCCCCCCCATCTTCCTGGAGCGCATCTTCCGCACGCTTCTGAGTAGACTTGGTACTGTTTGGCGTATTCTGTCGCAAGTTTGACCACATCTACATCTTCGCTCATGAGCGCAATACCGGCCCATCCGATAAAGGCTTTTGAATCAATATCGGTATTGTACTGGACTGGAAAGTTGAAAGCAGACTCTACCCATTCTTCTTTCGGTTTTCCCCGATTGTCGATAAGCTCATCTTTCCACGTCGAAAAATATACTTTACTCACAGGAACATCCCCCTATTTCTTTCGTACAACGATTGTCCAGTCCACTTCATTGAACTTGAGTGAGTTTAATAGTTCATATCCGGCCTCTTTGATAACATCGGCACTCTTTTGTACCGCTTCAAAATTCTCTTTGCCGTTAACGACTACCTCAAACAAAAAGATGGCTACTTCGCCACTTTTGACCTCTTTATCCAAAAGCTCCAACATTCTGTCATAAAAATTTTCATGCAAATGTCTTAGATCATATCGTACCATTGTCCCCTCTTTTTATCTGTCGATCTCACCAAAAACGATATTGGTTGAACCAATAATCGTTACAACGTCTGCGAGATAGTGTCCCGGCAATAGATCTTGCAAAATACCCGTATGCCAAAAGCTTGGTGCTCTGATTTTGAGCCTATATGGATATGGCTCTCCTTCGCTTCGAATGAAAAATCCAAGCTCGCCTTTTGGCGATTCTGTTGGAACGTACACTTCTCCAACTGGTGGTCGCATTCCTTGCGTCACCAAAACAAAGTGCTGCATCAAAGAGTAGTTTTGTGTCATGATATCCTCTTTGTGCGCACTGATATATTCAGGAGCATGAGCCATAAGTTGTGGCTCTGTCTCTTTGTACATTGGAATAAGCTGTCTAATAATTCGAATAGATTGTCTCATCTCTTCCATATAAAGAAGGTAACGGCCATAACTGTCACACCGGTCACTTACCGGAATATCAAAATCGACCTCATCATAAAGCTCATACGGCTCCTCTTTTCGGATGTCATACTCAATGCCGCTGCCTCGTAGCATAATTCCACTACATGCCCACTGCTTAGCCATTTCTGGTGGAACGACACCTACATTTTCAAGACGCATTCTCCAGATTCTATTTTCTGTCAAAAGCCCCTCATAGAGCTTGATCTGATCTGGCAAGTTGTTCAAATAGACATTGAGTCTATCGAGCCACCCCTCTGGAATATCTAACGGCACACCGCCGATTCGGACAGAGCTGTGTGTCAATCTTGCTCCACAGTAATCTTCGATCAAATCCATTGCATACTCACGCTCTCTGAAACAGTATAAAAAGACACTCATAGCGCCAACATCCAGAGCGTGTGTCGCCAGCCAGAAAAGGTGGGAAATGATTCGGTTAAGTTCAAGCAAAATCATACGAATCACTTTTGCCCGTCTAGGTACCTTGTCTTCGATGCCAAGGAGTCGCTCAACCGCCAAAGCAAAAGCGTAGTTGTTGGATGTGGCAGCGATATAGTCCATTCGGTCCGTTGTAGGCAAAAATTCATTATAGATCATATTTTCGCCCATCTTCTCCATTCCACGGTGTAGATACCCGATATCAGGAACCGCCTTTGTAATCTGTTCCCCATCCATTTCAAGGATGAGTCGAAGCTGACCGTGAGCAGATGGATGCTGTGGACCGAAGTTGATCACCATCTTGTTATCGTCACGATCAAAAACAAGGTTTTCAAAATATGGCTCTAATCTGTTTCTTTGTTGCATTGCTGGCCCTTATCTCGTTTTATCTACGATTTTTGCTTTTTTGAGATCAAATGTCTCTACCAAAGGTGCATCTTCGTTGAAACTCTCTATACGTTCTGGCTCACTGTTTGGATCGGCACATCTTGGCACCTCGTGATAAATGCGCGCAAAATTACATGTATCGGTAGTACTCACATATGCTGGGTCTCTCTGCTCTGGACCGATAACATCTCGATACTCTTTTCCAAAAATCTTATCCACTTCATACCATTGAGCCGCTTCATCTCCGTGGAGCGGATATGTTTTTCGAAGCGGGTATCCTACCCAATCTTCAGGCATCAAAATTCGTTTGAGATATGGATGGTTGTTGACTTTGATTCCAAACATATCATACATCTCTCGTTCACTCCAGTCCGCACTTCGAAAAAGAGGTTCCACGCTCTCGATTGCTTCATTCTCTTTGATACGGCATTTGACGCGAACTCTCTTTCTTTTGCTCATTGCAAGCAGTTGGTAAAAGATCTCAAACTCTCCATCTTTTGCCAAATAATCAATAGCACTCATCTCGCTCAAGATATCATACCCACACTCTTCTTTGAGATGTTTGAGTGTTGATACGTTGTCTTTTGCATTGATGATGATGACCATCTGGCCTCTCTCGATGTAGGCATCTTTAACATCGATTTGTTTTTTGAGGCTTTCCAAGTCCGCTTGAAATACCTCATCTTCTACCGGCTCATGCGGAACTCTTGGAGCCACCCAGAATCGGTCGGTATAGTATGATTTTTTTTGAACATTGTCTTTTGGTCTGTATGGTCTCATCACACCAGCCTTTTTGGTTTTTGTTTTTGAAAGATAGATCGTTTACGAAGTTTTTTCTGCAAAAGCATTACAGCATACTGCAGTGTCTCTGGACGTGGTGCACATCCGGGAAGGTAGATGTCTACAGGGATCACTCTGTCCACACCCTGAACCGTTGCGTATGTATTAAACATTCCACCGGTATTGGCACAACTTCCCATGGAGATAACCCATTTTGGCTCCGCCATCTGATCATAGAGTCTTCTGATAAATTCGGCATGTTTTTTTGTAAGCGTCCCAGCAACGATCATCACATCTGATTGGCGCGGACTTGCACGAAAGATCACACCAAATCGGTCAAAATCGTATCGGCTCGCACCACTCGCCATCATCTCGATAGCACAGCATGCCAATCCATAGGTAAGTACCCAAAGTGAGTTTGTTCGTCCCCAGTTGACCAGTTTGTCCACTGTTGTCAATGCAACTGGCAATCCCGCATTTGCTGCGTAATTTACTTGATGCTGTGCCATTCCAATGCTCCTTTCTTCCAAGCGTAAATAAAACCGATTGCAAGTAGCAAGATAAATAGAATCATCTCTGCAAAACCGAACCATCCAAGAACTTTAAAATCCACTGCCCAAGGAAACATAAAAATAATCTCAACATCAAAAAGGATAAAGAGTAATGCTATTAGGTAAAACTGTGCAGAAATCCTGTTTGGCTGCTTATCCGGCTCAGGACCACACTCATAAATAGCCACTTTGAGCTTTTCCGTATCGAGTCTTGCAAGATAACGACTGACAAATCTGGCTGCCGTCGTGGTAGCAATGAAAGCGACTGCGGTAATTACAAACAACAAAAACGCACCAAAATAGGGATGCGCCACATTCATATGACTCATCATCGATTCTCCTTAATTTTTTGGCAATTTCGCCCAGACTATCTACTTGCAAGTGTAACAAAAAAGGTTTTAAAAGAGTTTAACCTCTATTTTCAAAAAGAAAAGTTCATTCGCTCTGTTTCCGAATGTTACAAGGCTATTTTAAAAACCCCAGAGATTTCTCATCTCCAAAGGCACTTACCTTCTCTTTTTCAATCTCTTCCACAAAATCTTTCAAAGTAAAAACGGGATTCTCCTTGACAGCTACTTTATAGGCCGTATTTTTGATGACGATATTGATCTGACCGCCTGTCAATTCATAAGAGGCCAGTTTTTCGATATCGAATCCCTCTTCAAATTCGGCATTTTTGGGAAGCATCATCTCCCAAAGACGGACTCTTTCTTTGAAATTTGGTTTTTTAAATTCTATTTTATAGTTGAATCGTCTAGAAAAAGCCGGATCGATCGTTTCAAGAAGATTGGTCGTAGCAATGAGTACTCCCTCAAAATTTTCGATCTGCTCCAAAAAGATATTTTGCATCTGGTTGTGCATCTTATCTGCACTGCTTCCGGGTCCTTGCGTTCTCGCACTCAGAAACTGATCCGCTTCATTGAGCAAAAGGACCGGCTCCGTTTTTGCCTTGGAGCTCAACTCTTTATAGGTATCAAAAATTTTCCTTACATTTTTCTCACTCTCACCTACATACATGGACAATATTTTTGAGCAGTCAAAACTGAGTACCTGTTTCTTAAGAGACTTTGCCAACGAAAGGGCTGTCAGCGTTTTTCCGGTTCCTGGAGGTCCGTAAAAAATGATTCTGGCATCGATCCCTTTTCGTTTTGGTTTGATTCCCCATTTTTTGAGTCTTTCTGCTACACGCTTATCCATTTGATTTAAAAGACTATCGAGCGTTTTTCTTGTTTGAGGATGCAGCACCACGTCATCCAGGGTCGTTTTTGGCTCAATCAGTTCAAAAATGTCTTGATCTTTGATCAAATTTTGAAGTTTTATCTTTTTGTTTCGCTTCTTGTCTGGATGAATGATGCGCTGCATCACATCTTCAACGATGAAAAAGCTCCGTGAAAGACCACCAAAAGGAGTCAAAATCTCGTCATAATCAATGAGTCCCGATGAAACAAGCTTGGAGCTCTCCTCCAAAAGCGTTCTATTTTCAATTCTTTCGTACTCGTTGAAACTGATCAGATCAATGAGTGCATTCATCTCCCGAAGTCCCCCTTCGGTTCCTGCATACTCCTCCTTCAAAAGAGCCAAAAAGATAATCCGCTCTTTTGGTGAAAGATCATACTCTTTGAAAAGCTCCTCTACAACGATTTCGTTTTTGGTAACCTGCAATCGCTCCTGTATTCTTGTCTCCAAAAGATTGATCTTATTTTTCAAACGGTTGATTGTCGGCGCATCAGTACTATAATTTTGTCGTGCCTGCACAATCTTTTGATAGAGCTCTATACGAAAAAATTGATCTTGAAAATAGTCCAAATGATCGTTGTAAGGCTTAATGTCAGGCAAAGCAAGCTCTACGTTTCCCTCTTCAAGCAGTCTCAAAAACGGCACACTCAATGCCACATCGGTATGTAATAGCTCCAGTTTCGTATAGTCGTTGCTTTTGAGCGCCCCAAAACCACCCTGTACAAGCCAGCCAAGATCGAACAGTTTCTTGATGAGATCGAGTTTTTCTAAATAGAGATAGCTATCTTCTCCATACAGTTCGCTCAAAAGATCATACACATTGACTTCATCAATGCCGCTGATATATTTTTTGGTTAAAAGCTGTAAAATTTTCGCCTCTTCTGCACTGCATTTGAGATGAGGAAAGATCTTACTCTTTTCAACCTTTTTTGTTTCAATGAAATCACGCAACAGTTCCATTCTCACTCCACAAATGAATAGAGAAGTTCAATCTCTTTATCCCATATAGTATCATCAATAGTTTCCAAAATCAAAGGAATATCATCAAGTCTTGGATCGTTCATGATAAAACGAAAAACGTCCAATCCTATCTCCCCTTTGCCAAGCGAATGATGCCTATCCACACGAGAAGCAAATTTGGCTTTGGAATCATTGATATGCATCCCTTTGAGATACTCAAATCCTACAATTTCATCAAAGGCTTGCATCGTTTTATCATACGCCTCTTTTGTTCTGATATCGTATCCAGCCGCAAACATATGCGCTGTATCCAAACAAACCCCAACTCTGGATTTGTCAATCGATTTATCAATCAAATAGCGCAAGTGTTCAAATTTGTAACCAAGATTGCTCCCCTGTCCGGCTGTATTTTCTATAACCAGTGTCACTCCGCTGCTTTGGCGAAGCGTCTCGTTCATCGCATCGGCAATCCTATCCAGACACTCCTCTTCACTGATCTTTTTCAGATGGCTTCCTGGATGAAAGTTGAGTTTATCCAATCCCAGCTGTTCACACCGATGAACTTCATCCAAGAAAGCTTCCAAACTTTTTTGTCGTTTCTCATCTTCCGGATGGCCAAGGTTAATCAAATAGCTATCATGAGGCAAGATATGCTTTTTCTCAATACCACAACACTCCAGATGCTCATCAAACTTTTCGATGTTTTCTTGTGTAAGAGATTTTGCTTTCCATTGACGTTGATTTTTTGTAAAAAGTGCAAAAGCTTTTGCTCCGATATTTTGTGCATTTTTTGGTGCATTTTCCACACCTCCGCTTGCACTTACATGTGCTCCAACAAATTTAGCCATTGAGTTTCCTTATTTTGATCAAATTTTTGTTTTTTCTGTCTTTAAAATAGATCTCGTTCAAATTGAAGCGGTAGATTATATCAAAGTTTTTCCCCATAACTTCCTGTTCAAAACCTCTTTGTGTTTTTCGCAGATTCTCTCCATGAAATAGGGGTTTTCCTATCAAAATATGATAAAGAAGTCTGTCAGGATATATTGGAAGCAAAAAGCGCTTATTGAAACTTTTATACGATAGACAGCCTTTCGTTTCGATACAGACATTTTTCCCCAACTTCATTGCCAAAATCGGAGTCCCTGCACTATATATAGAGAGCTCTATTGTAGAACCACTATATTTTAAAAAGCCCGTCCCAACAAATTTTATATTTTGCGTTTTCCAAACAACTGCAACAGCCTCACTTTTTTGTATCTGTTTCACAGCACATCCGCTCATAAAAAAAAGCATCATAATAATCAAAAGTTTTTTCATACGACCTCTATGATATAATCCATAATTAAAAGAGATGGAGCGACCTTGAACAATCTTGAATTTTTCTTCTATCTTTTCGTTTATGGAGCCATTTTAACATATCTTATACTCGGTTTTATTATCAGTTTCGAATCGATGCTGGCTCTGTATGGTGTTAAAAGCGCCATTCGCTGGATTCGGGAGTGGCATTCGCCTCAAACCTACAAAACGATGCTTATTATTTTCTTACCAATGCTGCAACTAGCCTATCTTTTTTTGGAGATTATTCCCCATCTCATTGGTCTCAATAAGCAGATCAAATCCTTTGATTTGGATAGAATCTACATAAGTGTCTTTCCAAAGGAATGTTCATGACCCTTTGCATCATCGGCCTCGGCTACGTAGGCTTACCATTAGCCGTAGAGTTTGGCAAAAAGTATGAGACAATCGGATTTGATATCAACGCCAAAAGAATCGAAGAGCTCAAACAAGGAATCGATAGAACACTGGAAGTGAGTGAAAAAGAACTCAAAGAAGCAAAAAATCTCTTCTTCACAACTTCTATCGAAGATATCAAAAAAGCAAATATCTATATCGTTACCGTCCCAACACCTATCGATACACACAAAAATCCAGACCTCACTCCTCTTGTCATGGCTTCAAGAACTGTTGGAAGAGTTCTTAAAAAAGGTGATATCGTTATCTATGAAAGCACCGTCTTTCCAGGATGTACCGAAGAGGTATGCGTTCCAGAACTAGAGCGCGAAAGCGGATTGAAATTTAATAAAGACTTCTTCTGTGGCTATTCCCCTGAACGCATCAATCCAGGAGATAAGGAGCATCGTCTACCAAATATCAAAAAAGTGACTTCTGGCAGCACTCCTGAAATTGCAAAAAAAGTGGATGCACTCTATAAAAGCATCATCACAGCTGGCACTCATCTAGCACCCAGCATTAAAGTAGCAGAGGCTGCAAAAGTGATAGAAAATGCCCAAAGAGATATCAATATCGCTTTTGTCAATGAACTGGCACTCATCTTTGATAAACTGGGCATCGATACACTCGATGTGTTAGAAGCAGCTGGAACCAAATGGAATTTCTTGCCATTTAGGCCAGGGCTTGTTGGAGGACACTGTATTGGAGTAGATCCATACTATTTGGCCTATAAAGCAAAAGAGGTGGGATACCATCCACAAATCATCTTGGCTGGCCGAAGAACCAATGATGAGATGGGTGTCTTTGTAGCCAATAAGGTGGTGAAACTGCTTATCCATAAAGGGCATAAAGTCAAAGGAAGCAAAGCACTAGTACTTGGTATCACTTTTAAAGAGAACTGTCCGGATATCAGAAATAGTAGAGTTATTGATGTAATACAAGAACTCCAAGATTTTGGAATAAATGTAAATGTATATGATCCATGGGCGGATAAAGAGGAAGTACAAAGAGAGTATGGCATCAAGCTTTTGGAAAAAAGTCCAGAGTTTAACAACTATGATGCTATCATTTTAGCTGTGGCGCATGATCAGTTTAAGCAGCTTGATTTTTCAAAGAGGCCTGAAGAAAGTGTGGTCTATGATATTAAAGGGGTGCTTCCAAAAGAAGTGGTAGATAAAAGGCTTTAGCCACATACCTGCTCTATGAACCTTTTCATCTTTTCAAAATGGCTTCCATGCCAGTAGATCCGTCCACATGTTGGACAGATCCAAAAATCTGTATAGTATTTTTTCACTTTTGGAGGCAGTCTATCAAGAATTTTCTCTTTTTCGATAGGCTCTAAAGGCGTGTTATCCACAAGGCATCTGCTAAAAGGTTTGCACGCAAGATCAGGGCATCGTCGCAAAACCTCTTTTACCTGCATATCCAGCTCTTTAGCATTTATCAAAAGGCAGCGTTTTGAATCTCTTTTGCAAAGTCTTTTGTCTTTTGAGAGAATAAGGCGATTTTGCTCTTTGGCAATATGAAGCAGCTCATTATCTTCAATTGTATTAAAATAGAGGGTATCAAACCCAAGAAGTCTTAGATATTTGGCAAGTTTTGCCAAATGCACATCGGCTACAAATCCCCGACAATCCATGCTTTTCCTTTTTTTGCATACGCTTTTGCATCCACCGATACAAAACGGTAGCTCTCTATCAATACCTCATCCTTTTGTTCAAAAACAATTGCAGTAAGTCTATTTCCATACACGGCTCCCGTATCGATCCCAAAGCTGAAACGATCTACTCTTGGAGTCAAAAAGGGCTGATGCCCATAGACGATATATCCAAACCGGCCATCATACAAACTGCTCCACCAAAAATGTTTTTTGGGATCACTTCTTTCAAGTACAACAAAATTCCCTTTTTCATCAAGATATCGAACCCGCATCACTTTGGCAGCCTCTTTTTTATCAAGCGCATACAGATTGGTTGAGGGAAGTACGCCTGCATGAATGATGGTAAGCCTCTTTTTTTGGATAAAAAGAGGAAATGATTGTAAAAACAAAAAATCCTCTTGTTCCATCGAACGATACACTTCGAGCTCTTTTTGCGACAGATGCATAGGATTTGGCTTTGATGTGGTTATGCGTTCCATTTCATGGTGATGGTATCGTAACAATTTATCCTCATGATTACCACGCACACATTGGATATTTTCTTTTCTTACGTAACGAAGTGTCTCTAAAGAGTATGGTCCTTTATTGATAAGATCACCAACACAATACTCTTCATCACCTTTGCTGATACGAAGCTTTTCTCTTAGCTTTTTTAGCTCATCCAAACAACCATGGATATCCCCATAGATAATGAGCC
The DNA here is from genome assembly GCF_016629565.1 of Nitratiruptor sp. YY08-10. Lineage (NCBI taxonomy): Bacteria > Pseudomonadati > Campylobacterota > Epsilonproteobacteria > Nautiliales > Nitratiruptoraceae > Nitratiruptor > Nitratiruptor sp. YY08-10. The sequence continues at coordinate 256,723 of NZ_AP023057.1, read as the reverse complement.
GCCTCATACAATCCGCTCCACACTGCCGATTACTTTTCCGATCACCTGCACCTCATCACTCTGTACCACTTCCACAGGATAACTTGTATTGTCCGAAATCATCTCCAACTTTCCATCAAGTCTGAGGCGAACCCGTTTTACAAAAAGGCCCATAGAGGTAGAAAGGAGAAAAATACCCCCTTTTTTTACGTCCAGCTCACTTCTATCCACAAACAAAATACTCCCATCTTTGAGTGTCGGCTCCATAGAATCACCAAGAAGATGGATCGCTTCAATATGTTTTAAAGCTCCTCTGCCTCCAAGCATCTGCACAATCTCTTCATCGATATAGAGTTTTTGTGCAACAAGTTCATAATTGAACGCCCCTCCTCCAGCACTTGCATTCACCTCTTTAAAGTAATGCACATACGCAAACTTCTGAGTGCTTTCTTGTAAAGATTCTGGATCTTGGTTATACAAAAGCCAGTTGATACTGATCTTTCTTTTGGCACAAAAATCCAAAATTTCTGGTAACGGGAGCTTTTTTCTTTTTTTGAGCATACTGAAATGCTCTGGTGTGATACCAAGTGCAGCCGCTACATCCTTATCGTACACTCTTTTGCCATCGATCTCTTTTGATAAGACATCTTTGATCCGTTCGATCACCTCTTCCACTTGTAACATAGCTACCTCAATTAACAATTTGTTAATTATTTTAACATCATTTTAAATAATTGTTAATATTTAACCAGATCAGATATAGGAGGTATCATGAAAATCCATATCGATATCGATGCCTTTTTCATCTCGGCTGAAAGAGTGAAAAATCCTTCTCTTCGCGATATTCCAGCTGCTGTAGGAGGAAGAGGTGATCCTTTTATATTCGATCCTCGTTATCAACATAAAATGGATCTTTTGCAAAAACATCAAGGCGCTTTTGTTCCATCGATCTTTTACGATGCTGATATGGAATTTGATGAGTATTTCAAAGAGGGAGAAAAAATTCGAGGCATCATCATAACATCAAGTTACGAAGCAAGAAGATATGGCGTAAAAACCGGAATAAGTGTTAAAGAGGCATTGCAACTCTGTCCGCATCTCAAAGTCGTTCCACCAAATCATCTTTATTACCACAAACTCTCAAATGCTCTGCACAATCTTTTGCAAAAAGAGATACCTGTTGTTGAGCAGTTCAGTATCGACGAATTTTTTGGTGATTTGGATGGCTATATTGATGATGAATATACCGAAACCTTCATCCGGCACTTGCAGATTCTCATCAAAGATAAACTTGGACTTCCAGTATCCATAGGCGCGGCAAAAAGCAAATGGACAGCAAAACTTGCCACAAGCTATGCAAAACCAAACGGAGTCAGAGTGGTTTGGAATGTTGATGATTTTATCAAAAATATTCCTGTTGAAAAATTCCCAGGTATCGGTAGAGGCTATCTCAAAAGGCTACGGCGATACGGCATTCAAACCCTTGGTGAAACAAAGAATATCAAAGATATCTTTTATAGCTGGAAACTTCCTGGTATAACTCTTTATAAAAGAATCTGGGGAGAAGACAATGAACCCCTTTATCCAAAACGTCCAAGAAAATCAGTAGGTATTTCAAGAACCATCGATCCTATTAGCGATAGAAAAGAGGTGCAAAGAAGGGTCATTGTATTGGCCAGGCACTTAAGCGACTCAGTCGCCAAAGAGCATCTCAATCCAACACAATTTGTTTTATCCATCAAATATGATACGGGATATAAAAGTAAGGCACATTGTATTCATGAGTCCTCTTTCAGTGAAGCCAAATGCAAGCAGATTGCACTCGAACTCTTCCACAAAGCAGATATCTATCCAACAGCATCGGTTGTACGAATCGCACTTCGATGCCTACGATTCAAAACGTATGGATACTATGAGCTCTTCAATTGGGAAAAAGAAAAAAAATTTACAAAACTTTTGCAACAAAGCCAAAAGGTGCGTCAAAAGTATGGAATGGATTTGATCAAATGGGGAGTTGAATTGATGTAGTGGCGGCAAAGCCGCCTTTTGGAGAATATTAGTTAAATTCTCTTCGAGGTCGTTGCTCTCGCGGTCGTGCCTCATTTACTTTTAGTGATCGTCCACCAAACTCACTGCCATCAAGTGCTTCGATTGCAGAATCTGCACTGCTATCATCCATCTCAACAAAACCAAACCCTCTTGGTCTACCTGTTTCTCTATCGTTGATAAGTTTGACAGAAGTCACTTCACCATACTGAGCGAAAAGCTCTCTAACGTCCTCTTCATTTGAAGAATAAGGGAGATTCCCTACATAAATCTGCTTCATCGAATGTTCCTTTGAAAATAATGCATCCCGTATTTGTACGGGTAGGAACATTATAGCGGGTTTTGAAGAAAAAAGATAGTATAACGGGGCAAAGCCCCAAATCTATTTCGATCGATGCGCAACATTATAATAACAAAAATATCTTCATTGTGTCAAAATTGTGACATTCTATATTTTATAATTTATTTAAGCTTTTAGGAGTAACATATAATTAAGGCAGAATATCGATAAGGAGTTAAAATGGCATTCAAACAACATTATAGTCATGACGACCAAGCTATGGAACAGGTAGAACAATCTCTACCATCTATAAAAACTCCACAAGCAATCCAAACACAATCCACTGCTGCAAAGAACGTTGATGAGAGTGTACGAGAAGAATTAGCCCGTATCTCCCAAAACTTTTTGAAAGAGATTGCCGAAGGATATACTGCGATAGAAGAGCTGAAACAAACAATGGAACAGATCGCTGCAGCAGCTGAACAAAGCGCTGGAGCGGCAGAAGAGAGTCTAAGCGCCATTACACAAATTAAAGAGAACTCCTTGATGCTGGAAAAAGAGACGAATAAAATCGTCGTCATTTCCAACGAGTTGGAAGATATATTTTTAGAAACGCAAGAAAGTATAGGTGATACAAAAAACGGGATGGAACAAGCTTCAGAATGGGCTAGTAACATTGTCCAAAAGAGTCAAGAACTTTTTGAAACTTCTCAAGAGATAACAGAAGCGGTCAATATCATTCGAAATCTTGCTCTTATTGCTTTAAATGCCGCCATTGAAGCAAGTCGCGTTAAAGAAGAGGGGGAATCTTTCAATGTCATGGCCCGAGAAATACGTCTAGTCGCTTCAAAGTCAAATGTCTATGCCCATAAAATTGAACAGGTTGTCGATATCATCAAAGAAAAAGTAGAAAAAAGCAAAACGGATATTCTACAAGTCAAAGATGAAATGGAAAAATCTTCACAAAAGGCCTACAGCTCTTATCAAAAAATAGAAACAATGGTCCACACAATGGAACAATTTGTAAAAGATATTGATACCTTATTACAAAATATTCAAAAAGTAGTCCAAGAAATCGCTATTTTACATAGAGGTGCAGAAACGATTGCTAGTGCCGCAGAAGAGAGTGCAAGTGCGGTGGCACAAGTAACAAGTACTATCAGTATGCAAAACACAGCATTTTCTCAAATAGAAGAAGCAGCTAAAATGATCAATATTCTCATAGAGTCGCTTCATTCTACCGATAAAGAGGGTATCAAACATGAATTAGCCACAGCTTCAGAAGAACTTTCAAGCTCTGTTTATGAACTTAATAACTCTATGGAACAGGTATTAGAAGCACTTATGCAAATTGAAACAGCTGCAGAATTGGCTAAAAATGATGCCAAAACAAATGCAGAAGTTGCTCAAAAATGTGTTCAACATATAAAAGAAAGTGTAGGGACGGTCGAAAGTGTTTATGAAGAGATTAAAAAAGTACAAAAAGAATTTCACACTATTATAGAACTTATCTCAAATGTGCAACAATCAACAAAACAAAATTATACTCTTGCAAATGATCGGAAAAATGACTTGCAATTCATCAAATCTAAAATCTTAACTCTTAGTAATCTCATACGAAAAATCGAACTCGCTATTGTCCAAGTTGCAAGTATCTCTATCAATGGTGCTTTAGAAGCTATTCGCCTCGGCGAAAAAGGACAAGGATTCCGAGAAGTTTCGAACGATATTCGAAATCTTGCAATCGATTCCGAAAACGATCTAGATAAAATCATTGAAATTATTGATGAGATCCAAGATCAAAATGACACAATGCTTGTCGATATCAATAATATTATTTTAATTCAAGATAGGGAACTCAATAAGCTTGAAAAACTCAAAACAGAATTATCCAGAAATATACAGCAACTCGATCATATCCAAAAAACAATCAAAACATTTTCCGAAGCAACAAATCAGATGTTACAAGCTCTTGAACAATCTCTCATTGCATCTGAGCAGATACAAGAAGCTGCTGAGCTTAGCTTTACGAATGCTTCCCAGTCAAAAGAAGCAGCGCAAATCATTCAAAAAATTGCCAACGAAATGCAAAATGATATCACTCAAATTAATCGCATCACACAAAGGTTGTGAAGATGGAAACAACTGTTATCAAATTTCGCGTAGACAGGCACGTCTATGTCATTTCGACAGAATATATACAACAGATTTTTTATGTAAAGCAAATAACTCCTATGCTTCACATGCCAGAGTATGTCATTGGAAGTATCCAGCATGGTTCATCACATTATCTACTACTTTGTCTAAAAAAAATTCTTAATATTGGAGAGTGCGATGAAGTTTCCAACAAACCTGTTCTCCTTCTCTCTTTCAATAATAATAAATATGCATTTTTAATCGATGAGATTTTGGCCTTGGAAGAGTTTACACAAAATAGCTCAACAGTAGGTGATTTGTATGAAAAAAATGATGTTGTCTTTCAAGAATTACCTCTTCAGCATGTTTTACAATCTATTACAATGCCACCATTACAACAAACAGAACAAAAAAAGATTATCAAACAGCAAAAAGAGCAGTTTCGTCCTTTTTTACTTTTTACACTTTACGACAAACTTTATGCTATTGATAATCATTTCATTCACTCTATTGTTCCACTATCTCACATGAAAGCCGTTCAACAATTGCAACACGATTGGATAACAGGAATTTATAACTATAAAAATAGAGCTTTGAAAGTAGCCGATTTAGCAAAAAAATTGCATTCAAATTCATTGAAAGAAGGTTCAGTGATCATATTACAACACGATTCAAAAATGCTGGGACTTTTAATAGAACGTATCGAAGGACTCGTCGACATTGAGCGTGACAATATTGTCAGTGAAAGTGATACCAATCAGCTTTTTGAAGGGTATTTTCACTACCAAAATAGCATAATTCCTATTATTTCATCACAATTTCTTCAAAAAAATATAGACAACTATGGTTTAACAACACAAGAAAAGGAAGAACAATTGAACAAAGAGCAAAATGAAGAAGATCTATTGCTTTTCTCACTTTTTCATGAAGATTATGCAATACCTATAAAAAACGTTGTCACTGTTTTAGAGTTTTCCAAAACAAACATAACAAACAATGCTCTTACAACCAATAAAAATATTTATGGACTTATTTTACATAAAAACAAAACCTACTATCTTATAGACATTGCAAAAATTTTACAAAAAGAGCTTATTCCAAATGATGAATCGAAAATTATTATCATAAAAAATGATGTAGGAGAAGAGTTTGCAATCATCGTTGATAATATCAAAGATATCGTCTCAGTTCCTTCAAGCAATATCGCCCATTTATCTAATACAACCTCCCTTAGTGCTGGTATCGTCACATTAAAAAACAATTCTCTCAATCTTTTTAATACAGGATGGAGCTCTTTTCATTAAGCTTTTTGATAGATAATACTCTCTCCTTTTTTCACTCGTTTAAAAATCTCCATCTCTGCCGGCACTTTTTCAGCATGGCCTAAAAAGAGATACCCATGCGGTTTCAAAAGGGCATGAAAGGTAGCCAGTATCTCTTTTCTTGTTTTTTCATCAAAATAGATCAGCATATTGCGTGAAAAAATGACATCAAATCTTCCAAGTTTTTTCATTGCATAAAAGTCCATAACATTGACCACTTTAAACGTAAGGCCTTTTCGTATCTCATCGATGATTTTATATTGATTACCCTCTTTTACAAAATATTTTTGCAAAAGATGAGGAGGAATCTTACTCACACTTCTTTGATTAAAAACACCTTGTCTCGCTTTTTGAATCATGACTGAATCAATATCTATTCCAACTAAAACAAAATCTCTTTTTTGAAATATCTCTTTTGCATGCTCCATGATATAAATTGCGATAGAGTAGAGTTCCTCACCTGATGAGCTTGGTGCTGTCAAAATATTGATCGATTCATGTAGTGGACGCAATTCATCAAGTTCTGGCAGTACCTCTTCTACAAGAGTCTTAAACTGATACGCTTCACGGAAGAAATAGGTTTCATTGACTGTAGTAAGATTGATTAGCTCTTGCAATAGATGTTCATCTTTTTTAAAGACAAGACGATTATAAAAGCTGCTAAAATCATCAAAGCCTTGCTTTTGGATAAAATCTTCAAACTTTCTTTTATAAATTTTAAACAGTTTGTCATCATCAATATAAATTCCTGTTTTAGCCAATATAAAATCACGGAGTTTTATCAGATCAAAATCATTCATTTTCACTCTTTCGATGATAAAGTTCAAAAAATTCTTCTAAAATACGCAAACGCTCAAAAAGATCATCATGGAGTTTCTCAGCAAATCTACGAACACTTTGGCAATCTCCATATTCCAATAACCCCTGGAGCTCTTCTCCAGAAATCGGATACTCCTTTAATAGTCTTTCAACGTCCATAAATTCACAACAAGATAATATATATGTAAAAACATTTTTTCCAATACCGTTATTTTTACACAAAAGAAGTTGCTGTAAAAGTTTTTTATCCTCTTCTCTCTTCAAACAATCAAGTCGTGCAAAAACGTAACTCGAAAGTTTTTCAATGCCAGGTTTTTGACAATGTTCTAAAATCATTCGGAGAAGATAATGATACTCTTTATGAATAAGCATATAATCAATGGCAGCGAATACATCATCTTCTTCATGTTTTTCAAACGATTCAATGTATTCACGTGCTTCTAAAAACTCTCTAAAACGAGAAATTGGTGTTTTATCTTCTATCTTTTTTAATGCCATTTTTACTCCCAAAAGCAATTATTTCTTGTAAAATCTCATCAAAGGGCAATACTTTTACTGTTCCCCCTCTTACATACGCCTCTTTTGGCATCCCATAGACCGTCGCACTCTCTTCACTTTCTGCTATCGTATAAGCGCCTGCTTTTTTCAAAGCCACCATCCCATCTGCACCATCATCACCAATTCCAGTTAACAGTACTGCCATGATGTTTTTTGGATTCATCACCTCCAACGCACTAAAAAACATCTCATCTACACTTGGAACAAAAAAACGGTTACTTGTATTTGGAACAAGCTTACACACAACCTTGTCACCATCTCTTCGGAAATGAAGATGCTTTCCACCTTTTCCGATGATCATTTTTGCAGGTGTGAGTTCTTCACCATTTTTAGCTTCAACCACTTTTATTTTACTAATACTATCAAGTCTTTCAGCAAACTTTCCAGTAAATGTCGGTGGCATATGCTGTACCACACACACAGGATAAGGGTAATTTTCTGGTAACGACCTCGCTATTGCTTCAATAAGTTTTGGCCCACCGGTCGAGGCACCAACAAGTACATATTTTTTATCATCTTTGGGAGCAAATTCTGTAGGTTGTTTTATAACAGGGGTTTGTACAATAGCTTTCTTTTTTCTCGCAAGAAGAGCAATCTTGTTAATTTTCATTATCTCATTTACTTTAAATTCAAACTCTTTGATAAAGTCTGCTCCAGCTGTTGCAAGCCTTTGATCTGGTTTTGTAATATAATCCAAGGCTCCTAATTGAAGTGCACTCATTGCTATATCGCCATTCTCAACAGCATACGTACTTACAATGAGAACTCGTGTAGGATTCTTCTCCATAATGGACTGTAACACATCCAACCCATTTTTCTTGGGCATCTCTATATCGAGTGTAATAAGGTCATATTGATTCTCTAAAGCTTTTTTCTCACCCTCTTCCCCATCTTTGGCGACATCTACCTCGAATCCGAGTCGTTCCAACTCTTTTTTCAAAAATCTTCGAACCAATGCCGAATCATCAATAACGAGCGCTTTTGGGCTCTTTTTCATCTGTTTCCTTTTCTCAAGACTATTATCTATTACTTAATTATACAATCTATTTCAATATGAAAAAATAAAATTATCTTGAATAGGACAATGATGAAAGAGAAAATGTCCCGGGCGGGATTCGAACCCACGGCCTCAGGATTAGGAATCCTGTGCTCTATCCAACTGAGCTACCGGGACCCACAAATATAAGTTACGCCTGTAGGTGTATAAGCAGTATGTGGAGTTTGAGGTTCTGATTCGAACCGATCGCCTGGTTCTAAGCGTACTGTTTTGTCATCTTGTGTAATCTCTAAAACACCCTCAATAATCCAACGCACTTCATAATGGGGATGCGTATGAAGAGGATATCGTGTATGAGGAGCATCTCGCCAAATAAATATGTTAGAGAACCCCTCGTTGTGAAGGGTCTCTTTTATTGTTTTTTCATCGGTTATACCGGTCTTTATAACCTTAGCCATTGCGTTTTTTGATGATTTCATCTGCAACGTTTTTCGGTACTTCTTCATAATGATCAAATTCCATAGAGTAGGTTCCCCGACCCTGAGTGAATGATCGAAGATCAGTTGAGTATCCGAACATCTCAGCAAGTGGAACCATAGCAGTTACGATTTTATTGCCTGCTCGATCTTCCATACTTTGTACTTGTCCCCGTCTTCGGTTGATATCACCTATAACATCACCCATATACTCCTCTGGAACTTCCACTTCTACTTTCATAATTGGCTCAAGCAAAATTGGATTTGCTTTTTTTGCTGCCTCTTTGAATGCCATAGAACCAGCAATTTTAAACGCCATTTCACTAGAGTCAACATCGTGATAGCTTCCATCATACAGTGTGGCTTTTACATCAACCACAGGATAACCGGCAAGCACACCATTTTGCATCGCTTCTTGGATACCTTTGTCAACTGCTGGAATATACTCTTTTGGAATAACACCACCGGTGATATTGTTGACAAACTCATACCCTTTACCTGGCTCTTGTGGTTCAAGTTTGATAAATACGTGACCATATTGACCACGACCACCAGACTGTTTTGCATATTTGTACTCTTGATCAACAGGAGCTTTAATTGTTTCTCTGTATGCAACCTGTGGCTGACCAACTTCTGCATCCACTTTGAATTCTCGTTTCATTCGATCAACGATGATTTCAAGGTGCAACTCACCCATACCAGAAATAATTGTCTGACCAGTTTCTTCATCCGTATGCACTCTAAAGCTTGGGTCCTCTTCAGCTAGTTTCGCTAACGCTGTAGCCATTTTTTCTTGGTCAGCCTTAGTTTTTGGCTCAACTGCAACAGAGATAACTGGTTCTGGAAACTCCATTTTTTCCAAAATTACCGGATGATTTTCATCACAAAGAGTATCACCAGTAAGTGTATATTTCAAACCAACAACTGCACCAATCTCACCTGCTGGAAGTTCTTTAATCTCTTCTCGTTTATTTGCATGCATTTTAAGAAGTCGTCCGACTCGCTCTTTTTTCTCTTTTGTTGAGTTCAGTACATAGCTTCCGCTTGAAATCTGTCCTCTGTAGACCCGAATGAATGAGAGCTGTCCAACAAACGGGTCAGTCATAATTTTGAATGCAAGAGCTGCAAATGGTCCGTTATCTGTAGATTCAACGCTTACTTCCTCTCCGGTTTTCGGATCAATACCTTTAATCCAGCTTACTTCTGTTGGTGCAGGAAGATAATCAACAACTGCATCAAGAAGTGTCTGCACTCCTTTGTTTTTAAACGCACTACCACAAAGCATTGGGGTGATAGTCATATCAAGGGTACCTTTTTTAATACCTTTTTTGATCTCTTCTATTGTAAGCTCTTCGCCGCCAAGATATTTATCCAAAAGTTCTTCATCAGTTTCCGCAACTGCCTCGATAAGCTTTTCTCGATACTCCTCTGCTTTTTCTTTGAGTTCGTCTGGTATATCGATTACTTCATATTTTGCTCCCATTGTTTCATCATCCCAGACAATCCCTTTCATTTCAACGAGGTCTACAACACCTCTGAAGTTGTCTTCTGCACCAATTGGAATCTGAATAGGAACAGGATTTGCTTTGAGTCTTTCTCTAATTTGATTTTCTACATTGTAAAAATCTGCACCGATTCGGTCCATTTTATTGACAAAAACGATTCTTGGTACATGGTATTTGTTCGCCTGTCTCCATACCGTTTCAGACTGAGGCTGAACTCCACCAACTGCACAAAAAACTGCTACTGCACCGTCAAGTACACGCATACTTCGTTCAACTTCGATTGTAAAGTCAACGTGTCCTGGGGTATCGATGATGTTGATTTGGTGATCTTTCCAAAAACATGTAGTTGCTGCAGAAGTAATTGTAATACCTCGCTCTTTCTCCTGCTCCATCCAGTCCATGGTTGCTGCACCTTCGTGCACCTCACCAATTTTATGTGAAATCCCTGTATAGTACAAAATCCGTTCTGTTGTTGTTGTTTTACCGGCATCGATATGAGCAGCGATACCTATGTTACGGACCTTTTCAATAGGTGTTTTTCTTGCCATTTTTTATCCTTTTTTATGCATAGTGTATTGAGGTTTTTGAGAATATGAAGAGGCGAAGAAATCTTCGCCAAAAAAGATAGTTTGATACTCTGGACGCGATTTTACCATCGGTAATGTGCGAAAGCTTTGTTCGCTTCAGCCATTTTATATGTATCTTCTTTCTTCTTGTATGCTGCGCCTCTTTTGTTCGCTGCATCAAGAAGTTCATTCGCCAATCGCTCAGCCATCGTCCGTTCGTTTCTATTTCGTGCCGCATCTACAATCCATCGGATTGCCAAAGACTGCTGTCTTACAGGTCTTACTTCAACCGGTACTTGGTAAGTTGCACCACCGACTCGTCTACTCTTTACTTCGAGCAAAGGTTTTACATTTTCGATCGCTTCGTTAAAAACATCGATCCCTTTTGCTTCTTTGTCTTTTTCTTCGATCAATTTGAGTGCATTGTAAAAAATCTTTTGTGCAACGCTTTTCTTTCCATCCCACATCAATTTATTGATAAATTTTGTAACAACTTTACTTCCGTAAATCGGATCTGGCATTACTTCCCGTATAGGGGCTCTTCTTCTTCTCACTTCTAGCTCCTTCAAATATTTTTTACTCAGACGACTAAGCCTCGCCTGTGGCTATGAGTGAGAACTTAAATTGCTTTAATTTCTCACTACGTTTTTGTTAATTACGATTTTGGTTTTTTTGTTCCGTATTTCGATCGGGATTTCTTTCTGTTTGCAACACCTGCAGTATCAAGGGCACCCCGAATAATATGATATTTCACCCCTGGCAAGTCTTTTACCCTACCACCTCGTACAAGTACGATAGAGTGCTCTTGCAGGTTGTGACCTTCACCTGGAATATAACTAATCACTTCATATCCCGAAGTGAGTCGAACCTTTGCAACTTTTCGAAGTGCAGAGTTTGGTTTTTTAGGTGTTGTTGTATACACTCTCGTACATACACCTCGTCTTTGTGGGCATTTTACAAGAGCTGGTGATTTTGATTTTTTAATCACCTTTTTTCTCTCTTTTCTTACCAATTGGTTGATTGTTGGCACTTTCTCTTCCTTTCTCGCAAAATTAGTGGCTAATTATATTCAAACAAATATTATAACAAACTTAATTTAAACTTTTTGTAAGCCAAGAGTTACCCTTGGCTTACAGTTTCTACTTTCACTTTTCGATCTTTATAAAGACCTGTTCCCACAGGAATGAGTCGTCCGATAATGACATTTTCTTTCAAGTCTTCGAGATAATCCACTTTTGCGCTCACACTCGCTTCTGTTAAGACTTTTGTCGTATCCTGGAATGAAGCCGCACTGATTACAGAGTCTGAGCTTACTGCAGCCCTTGTGATACCAATCAAAATAGGTTCAGCAATTGCTGGCTGTCCGCCAAGTCGCAAGATTTTCTCATTCTCTTTTCTAAACTCTTTTTTGCTGACAAGATCGCCAGGAATAAATTTCGTATCACCACTATCCACAATCTTCACTTGTCGAAGCATCTGAGATACGATAATCTCGATATGTTTATCAGAGATATTCACCCCTTGGCGTCGATATACCTGCTGAATCTCGCTCACCATGTAGTACATCAACGCTTTTTCACCAAGTGTTCTTAGAATATCATGGCCACTTACCGTACCATCAGTGAGTCTCTCTCCCGCGTGCACAAACTCTCCGTTATGGACAAGTATCTGCCTATTTTTATCGATCAGATACTCAACAGTTTGACCGGTATCGGCTGTAATGATAATTCTTTGTTTTCCGCGGCTAGGTTTTCCAAAACTCACTACACCATCGATCTCAGCAACAACTGCCGGATCTTTTGGACGTCTTGCTTCAAAAAGCTCACTTACTCTTGGAAGACCCCCGGTAATATCTTTTGATTTAGCCGCAGCTTTTGGTGTTTTTGCCAATGTTTGGGCAAGCTTCACCTCTTGACCGTTCTGTACGTAGATGGCGGTCTTTGGATCAAGGACATACCGGATAATATCACTGCCATCTTTCGGCGCCAATACGATCGCCGGTTTATACTCTGATGGAATATATTCATTGATAGTAAGTCGAGTTTCGCCAGTAAACTCATCTACTTGCTCAACGGCTGTAACACCCGGAATGATATCTTCAAACGTAATAACGCCCTCTTTCTCTGCAATGATAGGCACAGAGTATGGATCCCATTCTGCAATAACCGTTTTATCGGATTTTGCCGGCATTGCGATTACTGTATCCTTCTCTACCGGCTGATCATCAGCAACTTCGATAATGGAACCTCTTGCAATATAGTGTCTTGCCGCTTCTCTTCCCTCTTCATCAGCAATCACTGCAAAAAGACCTTTTTCTTCGATCTTTTCTCCCTCTTTCACACCTTCAAACCGTTCAAGATAGTCCCCTTTGAGTTTGTAATATTTCACAACCCCCTTGGCACCACTGACGATTTTTTGTGTCACAGGAGCACCATCTTTCACTTTTAGGATTGCGGCATACGGGATTCTATTTGGAATATTCCATCCCTCTTTGATAATTTCCACAATACTTTCACCCGCTTCTACCTTTGTACCACTTTCATAAGGTAGATAGAGCTTTCCTTCTATCTTTCCACTTACACCTGCAAGTTCATTCGGTCGTGCAAAATCACTCTTTTTAAAGCTATATCGTACTTTTTCTTCTCCATTGGAAAGAGTAATTAAAACTTCATCATGAATCGGTTTAACTTCAAGTTCTCCGTCAAAAAGAGCTTTGATTTTTGGCTCAACAAGCAATACTGCGGCATTTCGTCTGTTTGCTACTATGATCTTGCCATCTTCTGTTTCATATGTTTTAAGGTTATAGTATCGGATGAAGCCCTCTTTAGTTGCTACAACTTGTCGCTCTTCCGCACTTCTACTTGCCGTACCACCAACGTGGAATGTTCGTAGGGTCAACTGCGTTCCTGGCTCCCCGATAGATTGTGCAGCAATAATTCCAACTGCTTCACCAGGTTTAACGAGCTTTCCTTCAGCCATATTGAGGCCGTAACATTTCGCACAAACACCTTTTTCCGCTTTACACGTTATCGGTGTCCGAATGGTTACAGACTTGATACCAGCCTCTATGATCTTTCGCGTTTTTTCTTCATCAAGAAGTGTTCCTTCGCTAAAGAGAATCTCATTGGTTATCGGATCCATGATATCTTGTGCCAAAACACGTCCAAAAATTCGGTCTTCCAATGGCTCGATAAGCTCGTTTCCTACTGAGATATCGGTAATCTCAACACCTTCGTGGGTTCCACAATCATCCATTGTAATTTTCACATTTTGTGCAACATCCACAAGTTTTCGTGTCAAGTATCCCGCATTCGCTGTTTTCAAAGCCGTATCCGCCAGACCCTTTCTCGCACCGTGCGTTGAGATAAAGTATTCAAGAACGTTCAGACCCTCTTTAAAGTTCGAAATAATTGGTGTTTCAATAATAGTACCATCAGGTTTTGCCATCAACCCTCGCATACCGGCAAGTTGTCTGATCTGAGCCGAACTACCCCGAGCACCTGAGTCAGCCATCATATAAACAGAGTTAAAACCGTCTTTATCATTTTTCATCAGTTCCATCATCTCTTTAGCCACTTCGTTTGAAGTGTCAGTCCAGATATCGATGATCTTATTGTATCGCTCTTGCTCTGTTAATAGACCCGCTTGGAACTGTTGCTGAATCTCTTTGACTTTTCGTTTTGCCTCTTCGATGAGTCGCTTTTTCGAATCAGGAACTTTAATATCGTATGCACTGATAGAGATACCTGTTACTGTAGAATATTTAAAACCAAGCTCTTTGAGGTTGTCTAAAAATTCTGCTGTAATTTTTGGACCACCCTCTTTAAATACATAATCTACAAGATTTGCGATATCTTTCTTTTTCAGTACCTTGTTCCAAAGATTGACTGGTACAAAATCTGGTAGGATAGATTTGATAATGAGGCGTCCAGCTGTTGTATAAATAACCTGATTATCGATCTTTGTTCGTATTTTTGCATTGAGATCAAGATAATCGGACTCCAGTGCTGTCATCACTTCGTTGATATCGGCAAAAAGTTTATGCGTTCCTTTTGCGCCCTCTTTCTCTTTAGAAAGATAGTAAATTCCCAATACCATATCCTGTGTAGGTACAGCGATCGCTCGTCCCGACGCAGGAAGCAAAATGTTCATGGAACTGAGCATCAAAATCTTACATTCTGCTATCGCCTCTTCTGTAAGCGGTACATGCACTGCCATCTGGTCACCGTCAAAGTCTGCGTTAAACGCAGAACAGACGAGTGGATGCAACTGAATTGCTTTTCCATCAATCAAAACAGGATGGAAAGCCTGGATAGAGAGTTTATGCAATGTCGGTGCACGGTTCAAAAGAACAGGATACTCATCAACAATCTCTTGCAAGCACTCCCAAACCACATTGTCTTTGTCTTCAATCATCTTTTTGGCTTGCTTGAGTGTCGTAGCATAGCCTTTCTCTTCAAGTTTTGCCAAAAGATGTGGTTTGAAAAGCTCCAATGCCATCAACTTAGGAAGTCCACACTGATCCATTCGAAGATTTGGACCTACAACGATAACAGATCGTCCACTAAAGTCGACCCGTTTACCAAGAAGGTTTTGTCTAAAACGTCCTTGTTTCCCTTTGATAATTTCACTGAGTGACTTCAATGGTCGTTTGTTTGCACCTTTAACGGCATTACCTCTTCGGCCATTATCGATAAGAGCATCGACTGCTTCTTGCAGCATTCGCTTTTCGTTTCGAACGATAATTTCAGGTGCATCAAGCTCAAGCAGTCGTTTGAGTCGCTGATTTCTGTTGATTACTCTTCGATACAAGTCATTCACATCGCTCACGGCAAACTTACCGCCATCCAACGCAACAAGCGGTCGAAGATCTGGTGGAAGTACCGGAACGACTGTTAGCATCATCCATTCTGGTCGGTTGCCACTATTTAAAAAGCTTTCAATGACTTTGAGACGTTTTACGATCGTTTTTCGCTTCGCTTCAGAATTGGTATTTTTCATCTCTTCGCGAAGCTGTTCAAAAGCCTCGACCAGATCAAACTCTTCCAAAAGCTCTTTGACAACCTCGCCACCCATTCTCGCATCAAATCCGGTATCTCCGAAATGCTGAACAAGCTGCTGATACTGCTCTTCATTCAAAACATCATACTTTTTCACCGGATTTTTCTTCTCAAAATCGTAATAAGCTTCCCCAGGATTTTTGACGATATAGGCTTCATAATACAGTACTCGTTCCAAATCTTTCATTTTCACGCCAAGCAGTGTCCCGATTCGGCTTGGCAAAGAGTTTACATACCAGATATGCGCAACTGGTGTGACGAGTTCGATGTGCCCCATTCGGCTTCGTCGAACCTTGCTTGTGGTTACCTCAACACCACACTTTTCACACACCACGCCTTTATAGCGCATCTTTTTATATTTTCCACATAAACACTCATAATCTTTGATAGGACCAAAGATTTTTGCACAAAAAAGCCCGTCACGTTCCGGTTTCAATGTCCTATAGTTGATAGTCTCAGGTTTTTTTACCTCACCATAAGACCATGAAAGGATTTTTTCAGGGCTTGCAAGGCGAAATTGTATCGCCTTGATATCTTTTGGTCTTTTCTCTTCACCGATTTCAATTGGTACCAGTTTCTTCATCGTCTTTTACCTCATCTAAGATTTCTACGTCGATTCCAAGGGATTGTAACTCTTTTGTCAAGACAAACAGCGTCTCAGGAATACCTGGTTGTGGAATAGGTTCGCCTTTTGTAATCGCTTTATAGGCAGCGACCCTTCCTTCCACATCATCTGATTTGATCGTCAGCATCTCTTTAAGCGTATGGGCTGCACCGTGCGCTTCAAGTGCCCACACTTCCATCTCTCCAAATCTTTGTCCTCCAAAGAGTGCCTTACCACCTACAGGTTGCTGAGTAACCAGTGAGTAAGGACCAGTACTTCGTGCATGAACTTTTTCATCGACAAGGTGATGGAGTTTGAGCATATACATATATCCCACCGTTACACGCTCTTTAAACTTCTCACCCGTTCGTCCATCATAGAGTTCCGTTTTACCATCTAGATCCATTTTTGCAAGTTCATACAGTTTTTCAAACTCCTCAGCAGTCACCCCTTCAAAAACAGGAGTAGCAAATTTGACCCCTTTGCTCCAGTCTCGTGCATATTCGATGAGTTCTTCATCACTCATCTTCTCAATGGTCTCTTTTGCATTCATCAGTTTTGCCACATCTGCAATTTCAATCATTTTAGCTCGAAGCTCTTTGACAAAATCTGCCCGTTTCGCTTCAAAGATTTCTTGGATTTGTTCGCCAAGTTTTTTACCGATCAATCCAAGATGGACTTCCAAAATCTGTCCGATATTCATCCGTGATGGAACCCCAAGCGGGTTAAGGACGATATCAACAATTCGTCCATCTTTTGTGTATGGCATATCGATCTCTGGAACGATGACGGAGACAATACCTTTGTTTCCGTGTCGTCCGGCCATCTTGTCCCCAACTTTGAGCTTTCTCTTTGTCGCGATGAAAACTTTGACAAGTTTTACAACACCACTTGGTAAAATATCCTCTTTTTCAAGGATTGCAAGCTTTTCTTCATGCTCTTCAGTCAGTTTTCTTTTCTCATTTTGAAAATGGGTTTTAATAGCGTTATATTTTTTCTGTACCTCTGGCGCATAGGATTTTACAAGTGCATTGAGCGCAAAACGGTTGATTTGCGAAAGTTCCTCTTTGGAAATTTTCTGTCCTGCTTTGAACTCTTTATCTTTGATCTTCGCATCTTTCTCCAAAGGCTCTTTTGATAAAAGAGAGATGATTTTGAGCATCTCTTCTCTATCGATCATCAAGAGTTTATCGTGGTGCTCTTTGGAAAGCCGCTCTTTCTCCTCTTCATATGCTTGGATCGCACGTGGGTCTTTGTCGTACCCTTTTTTCGTAAAGATCTTGACATCAACAACGACACCTTCCATCGATTGTGGACAATACAGGGATTTATTAACCACATGACCCGCTTTTTCCCCGAAAATTGCTCGAAGAAGCCGCTCTTCTGGGCTTGGTCGAACCTCCCCTTTTGGAGAGACCTTTCCAACAAGAATCATTCCCGGTTTCACATAGGTACCGACTTTTACGATACCGCTCTCATCGAGATGCTCGATCTCCTCTTCTTTGACATTCGGAATATCCCGTGTAATCTCTTCTACACCGTGTTTGAGCTCTCTTGCTTCAATCTCTTTTTCATAGATATGAACGGAAGTAAACTCATCATCTCTGAGGATTCGTTCACTTACAACAATCGCATCCTCAAAGTTGTATCCGTTCCAAGGCATAAAGGCAACAAGCATATTTTTGCCAAGTGCAAGCTCTGCATGATCCATGTTTGGACCATCGGTAATCACTTGACCGGCTTCTACAAATTGTCCTTTTTTGACGATTGGCTTTTGGGTAAAACAGGTGTTCTGGTTCGTTCGAAGATTTTTTTGCAAACGGTAATGGTCGATATAGGCCCCATTCTCATCTTCACCTAAAATGTAGATATTTTCACTATCAATCTTCTCTACAACACCGCTTCTTTTTGCTCGAATAGACTCCCACGCATCCCTTGCAACCACTTTTTCCATACCGGTTCCGACCATAGGAGCTTCTGTTCTTAGAAGTGGAACCGCCTGGCGCTGCATGTTAGAACCCATCAATGCCCGGTTCGCATCATCATGTTCCAAAAATGGAATAAGACTTGCAGCAACACCCACAACCATTCGTGGAGTTAGGTCAATCAGTTCCACTTTGCTTTTTTCAACAAGAATAATCTCACCATCTTTTCTCGCCTCTACATAGTCGCCTTTGATTTCATTGCCTTCGATAATCTCCGTATTGGCTGGGGCAATTATTTTTCCCTCTTCCTGGGCAGCCGTAAGATAGACTATCTCATCGGTAATCTTTCCATCTTTTACCACTTTGTATGCAGCCTCGATGAAACCGAGTTCATTCACTTTTGCATAGGTTGAAAGGGTATTGATCAAACCGATATTCTGGCCTTCTGGAGTCTCAATTGGACAGATTCGGCCATAATGTGTAGGGTGAACGTCACGGACTTCAAATCCCGCTCGTTCTTTGACAAGCCCCCCTTCTCCCAAGGCAGAAAGTCTACGTTTATGCGTAATTTCACTCAGTGGGTTTGTTTGGTCCATAAACTGGGAGAGCTGACCAGTTGCAAAGAACTCCAAAATCGTATTGGTAATCATTTTAGAGTTAATAAGATCATGTGGCATCAACTCATCTAGGCTGCCACTGATCGTAGACATTTTATCTCGAATAGCCTTTTGCATTTTTACAAGACCGGAATGCAACTCATTTGCCAAAAGTTCACCAATCGCCCGGATTCGTCTGTTCCCAAGGTGGTCTCTGTCATCAATATGGCCTTGACCATTTTTTACTTTAATGAGATACTGTACAGTTTTGATAATATCTTCACTTGTCAAAACAGTCACATATTCAGGAACATCTAGCCCCAATTTATGGTTCATCTTCATACGACCGACACGGGTAATGTCGTATCGCTCCGGATCAAAAAAGAGTTGCTGGATAAATGCTTTTGCAGTCTCTTTTGTAACTGGCTCGCCAGGTCGCATCACTTTATAAATACGAATGGCAGCTAAATCATTTTCATCTTCGATGCCTTCTGTCTGTTTCAAAAGTTTCAAACTCTCTTGATCTGCTATAAAAGAGTTTATGATCGCTCTGTCTTTTCCGCTTGCAATGTCATTGACAATCTCGAACTCTTCAATACCTAGATCCAAGATCTTTTTGAGTTTATGCTCATCGAGTTGTGTCAATGTATCATACAGTACTTCCCCACTTTCTTGATCGATGATTGGAGACGCCAAGTGTCTATCCATCAATACATCGAGTGGGAATTCTATATACTTCACACCTTCTTCAATAAGTTTTTGTGCTTTTTTCTTTGTGAGTCGCTTGCCAGCTTCTACAATCAAATTTCCGTTTTCATCTCTCACATCAAATTCAACGCGCCCGATGAAATCTTCTGGACGAAACTCAATAAAAAATTTGTTGTCTTTTACAATGATTTTTGTAATCGGGTAAAAAAGTTTCAAAATATCAAGTTTGCTGTATCCAAGCGCTCTAAAAAGTATCGTAGAAGGTATTTTTCTTCTTTTGTTGATTCGTACATACAGTATATCTTTTGGATCATACTCAAAATAGAGCCAAGCACCGCGATCTGGAATGATTTGCGCTGTATGAATCATCGTACCACTGCTTGTAGAAGCCTCTTCTTCTTTAAATATAACACCAGGGCTTCTATGAAGCTGATTCACAACGACTCGCTCTACACCATTGATAATGAAAGAAGTCCTATCTGTCATATACGGGATGTCTCGAACGTAAATAGACTGTTCTTTGACATCTTTCACACCAGTTTTCTCACCGCTCTTCTCATCCCGTTCCCAAAGAATAAGTCGGATGTTCATTTTCAAAGAGACACTGTAGGTGATGCCTCGTTCCATACACTCTCGTACAGTGTATTTTGGCTTGATTATTTCACTGCCGACATATTCTAAAGTTATTCTGTTATGAGGGTCGTGAATTGGGAAAACTGATCTGAAAACTTTTTCAATACCACTATTTTCGCGGCTTTTTGCATCCGCCATCAAAAAGTTTTCATAACTGCTCTTTTGCAACTGCAAAAGATTGGGTACATCCAATTCCTGTGGAATTTTGGAGAAATCTACACGAAGTCTGCTTCCGGATTGTAAACTATTTAGCATAGGCTAACCTCTATTTCTGTAGTTTTGTACCATATGGTTTTGGTAGGAGGGGGTGTATTGTACTATAGATAAGCTTAAGAAGAGGAGAGCTCCTCTTCTTTGATTTATTTAAATAAGGTTTATTTAATTTCTACTTTTGCGCCAGCTTCTTCGAATTGTTTTTTGAGTTCTTCTGCTTCTTCTTTGCTCACACCTTCTTTGATTACAGTTGGAGTGTTTTCAGCTGCCTCTTTTGCTTCTTTAAGACCAAGACCAGTTACTTGTCTGATCACTTTAATAGTGTTGATTTTTTTAGGACCAGCGTCAGTCAAAACAACGTCAAATTCAGTTTTTTCTTCAGCAGCAGCGCCACCTTCAGCCGCGCCTCCAGCTACAGCACCAGCTACAACAGTAGGTTGTGCGCTTACACCAAATTTTTCTTCAAATTCTTTAACGAGTTCGCTAAGTTCCAAAACACTTAGATTAGAGATATACTCAATTACATCTTCTCTTGTACAAGCCATGTTCTTCTCCTTTTTATTTTTTAGCTTTCTTTTTGTTGTCGAATATTTTCAAGCACAGTTACGAAATTTTGTTTCGGTGCATTCCATACATAGAGCAAATTTCGTATAGGTGCAGTCCAAACAGATAGAAGCATACCAAGAAGCTCCTCTTTGCTTGGCAACTTGCTGTACGCTTCAATTTTACTAACATCAGCGACTTCGCCCTCAAAATAACCTTGTTTGATCTGGAACTTATCTTTGTGCTCTTTTGCAAAATCAGTTACCGTTTTTGCAAGATCGACAAGATCATCGCCCCAAACCAAAACGTTGGTATCTTTGAGTTGAAAGTCTTCAACGCCGTTGTTTCGAAGAGCAATCATTGCAAGAGTGTTTTTTACGACTCTTACTTTGAGTCCCTTCTCTTTTGCAATACGTCTTAACGACTCAAGTTCGGAGACACTCATTCCCTTGTAGTCGCAATCGACGATCGCAGCAGCGTTTTTAAACTCTTCTGTGAGGTACTGAACAACCTCTTCTTTTTGGCTGCGTGTCAAGCTCTTTTCCTCCTTTCCGACAGAAGACTTCAAGCAGGTCTTATGGGTGCCCGCTATCTTCAGTCTAAGATAAAATTACCCTTTAATATCCATAAGTTCTTGAGTATTGAGTTCAACTGCTGGACTCATCGTAAGAGACAAAGCCGCATGTTGAATATATCGGCCTTTTGCAGCAGCTGGTTTTAACTTGTTGATCTGAGCGACAAATGCTTCAAGATTCTCTTTCAAAGCCTCTTCAGAAAAACTTGCTTTTCCGATACCGGCGTGGATGTTCCCTTTTTTATCGACTCTAAAGTTAACCTGTCCAGCTTTTGCATTTTTTACTGCCTGACATACATCCATTGTCACAGTACCTGTTTTTGGGTTTGGCATAAGACCTTTAGGGCCTAAGATTCGGCCAATCTTACCAACAAGACCCATCATATCAGGTGTAGCAATAGCGATATCAAAATCTATATTGCCGTTTTGAATCTGTTCTACTAGATCTTCAGCTCCAACGATATCTGCTCCACACTCTTTTGCTTCATCCGCTTTGGCACCTTTTGCAAATACTGCGACTCGTACAGTTTTTCCAGTTCCGTGAGGCAGAACGACAGATCCTCGTACCATCTGATCAGCGTGTCTTGGGTCGACACCAAGGCGAAGAGCTAATTCTACTGTTTCATCAAATTTTGCTGATTTTAATTCTTTTACTTTTTTTACAGCTTCATCGATTGAATAGATTTTTCCTTTTTCAATCTTTTCTAATAATTGTTGATATCTTTTTGAGTGTTTCTTTGCCATTTCCATCTCCGCTTATTTTTTTGCTACCACGTTATTTTTCATCCTGTGGTGGGGATTAGTCGACGATTTCGACTCCCATACTTCTACAGCTTCCTGCAATGATTCTTTTTGCAGCTTCTAAATCAGTTGTGTTTAAATCTGGCATTTTTGTTTTTGCAATCTCTTCGAGTTGCGCCTGAGTGATTTTTCCAACTTTATTTTTAAGTGGATTGTCACTTCCTTTTTGTATGCCGGCCGCTTTTTTGATCAAATCGGTTGCCGGTGGTTGCTTCGTTACAAATGTAAAGCTTCTATCACTGTAAACAGTAATGACGACAGGAATGTTAAATCCCATCATGTCTTTCGTTTTTTCATTGAATGCTTTACAAAACTCCATAATATTGACACCACGCTGTCCGAGTGCTGGTCCAACTGGAGGTGATGGATTTGCTTTTCCTGCTGGAATTTGTAATTTAAATTGATCGACGACTTTTTTAGCCATACTGTTCCTTTCCGCTTAGTTATATAATTTTTTCAACTTGAGTATAAAGTATTTCTACCGGTGTACTTCTACCAAAGATTGAAACATTGAGCTTCAATTTTCCATGCTCCATATCATACTCTTCGACTACACCTGTAAAGTTCGCAAATGGCCCTTCTGTAATTCGGACCATTTCGCCAGGCTCGTAAGAGATTTTTGGCTTCGGTGCACCTTTCTTCTCAGCCTTTTCCATGATTTTGCGAACATCGGCTTCACTGATTGGAGTCGGCTTTTTCGATTCGCCTATGAATCGTGAAACTTTTGGCAAACTTTGTATTTTTTGCCATAGATCAATATCAAGATCCATATTTGCAAAGACATATCCAGGATATATGCTTCTTTCTGTTATCTTTTTCTTACCGTTTTTGACTTCTATGACATCTTCTGTTGGCACAACAACTTCTTTTATTCTGTCTTTGAGATTTTCTTCTTCAGCCAAGTTCTCTATAGCTTTTTTTACGGCTTTTTCACTTCCGCTATAGACTTGGATTGCATACCATTTATGTGCCATATGTTTCCTTGATTACATTATATGTGATAGGATGAATGACATTGTCCCATCAACTAAAGCTAAAAAGAGCGCTACAACAGTTACTACAACAAAAACAGCTATATATGCATTTTTGACTTGCTCTTTCGTTGGAAAAATAACTTTTTCTAATTCTTGTTTCGATAATTTGATATAGGATATAAGTTTTTCCATTCGATTTCCTTCGTAATGGCAGGGCAGGAGGGACTCGAACCCCCGGCCAACGGTTTTGGAGACCGTTGCTCTACCAACTGAGCTACTGCCCTATATGAAAGAAGTGAGAAACCTCACTTCTTTAAAGCTTTGCTTCTTTATGTTTGGTATGTTTTTTGCAGAATTTACAATATTTTCTAATTTCAAATTTTTCTGGATGTGTCTTTTTGTTTTTTGTTGTGTGATAGTTTCTTCTTCCACACTCTTCACATGCCAAATGAATAATATCTCTCATGTTGTGCCTCTTTCATTGGGGCAAAGCCCCAAAAAATTATTCGATAATTTTACTTACAACACCAGCGCCAACAGTTCTACCACCCTCTCGGATAGCGAATCGTGTTCCCTCTTCAAGAGCGATTGGTGCGATAAGTTCAGCGTTGATTTTTACGTTATCTCCTGGCATAACCATTTCAACGCCTTCTGGAAGTGTGATTGTTCCAGTAACGTCAGTTGTTCGTACATAGAACTGTGGTCGATATCCACTAAAGAATGGAGTGTGTCGTCCACCTTCCTCTTTTGTTAGTACGTAAATTTCTGCTTCAAATTTAGTATGTGGTGTGATAGTTCCAGGTTGAGCAAGTACTTGACCTCTTTCAACCTCTTCTTTTTTCGTACCTCGAAGAAGTACACCTACGTTGTCACCAGCTTCACCTTGATCAAGCTCTTTTCTAAACATTTCAACGCCGGTAACAGTTGTTTTTTGAGTTGGTCGAAGACCTACGATTTCAATTTCATCTCCAACTTTTACAACACCTCTTTCGATTCTACCAGTAACAACAGTACCTCGACCAGAGATAGAGAATACGTCTTCGATTGGCATCAAGAATGGCTTATCGATGTCTCGCTCTGGAGTTGGGATATACTCATCAACCGCTTCCATAAGCTTAAGGATTTTTTCGCTCCATTCACCGATTTTGCCCTCTTTTGCTTCTTCCAACGCTTTAAGCGCAGATCCAGCGATAACAGGAACATCATCACCTGGAAAATCATATTCATTCAAGAGTTCTCGAACTTCCATTTCAACAAGCTCAAGAAGTTCTGGATCATCAACCATATCCTCTTTGTTCAAGAAAACAACGATGTAAGGAACACCAACCTGTCGTGCTAGAAGGATATGCTCTCGTGTTTGAGGCATAGGACCGTCTGCTGCAGAAACAACAAGAATCGCTCCGTCCATCTGAGCAGCACCAGTAATCATGTTTTTCACATAGTCCGCGTGACCTGGACAGTCAACGTGTGCATAGTGTCTTTTATCTGTTTCATACTCTACGTGAGAAGTTGCGATCGTAATCCCTCTTTCTCTCTCTTCTGGTGCATTGTCGATTTGATCATAATCTCTTTTTTCTGCATACCCTTTTTCTGCAAGTACTGCAGTGATCGCAGCAGTAAGAGTTGTTTTACCGTGGTCAACGTGACCGATAGTACCGATGTTTACATGCGGCTTGGTTTTGACAAACTTTTCTTTTGCCATATCTTTCCTCCATTTGAGATTAAATTAACGGGCGTATTATACTAAAAATAAGCCTAAAAACAAATTATAAATAAACCTATCAGTGAATGGAGCCCAGAAGCGGGATTGAACCGCCGACCTCTTCCTTACCAAGGAAGTGCTCTACCACTGAGCTATCTGGGCGTCACCAGTGAATTTTTGAAAATGATTATTGGAAGCATAAACTAAGCAATGAAGATCGAAGCACTGTTAGTTCAGCTCCCAGTATCATGGAGCGGGAGACGGGACTCGAACCCGCGACCCTCAGCTTGGAAGGCTGATGCTCTAGCCAACTGAGCTACTCCCGCATGACTGGTGGTGGGAGGAGGATTCGAACCTCCGAAGGCGAAAGCCAGCAGATTTACAGTCTGCCCCCGTTGGCCGCTTGGGTATCCCACCAAGTCTTTCACTGGTCAAACGCTGATATTCATGGAGCCGGTGAAGGGACTCGAACCCCCGACCTGCTGATTACAAATCAGCTGCTCTAGCCAACTGAGCTACACCGGCATCGATGAATGTGGGTGAAATTATAAGCAAAAAATTTCTCTATGTCAAGTGTTTTGCAATAAAAATTTTATCTGTTTGGGAGATACCCTCCCAAACATTACCCAAGGAGTTCCTGAACTTTTTGGATGATATTTTCTATAGTAAAGCCATACTCTTTAAAAAGCACATCTCCAGGACCACTGGCGCCGAATCTGTTTTCCATACTGATCATTGCATCTGCGAAGCGATACAGCTCGATTCCGGCTGCTGCCTCTATTGCCAAAACTTTTGTCGATGGATCAAGTACTTCTTTTTGATATTCAGGGTCTTGCTCCAAGAAAAGCTCCATACATGGCATACTTACCACATTGGCGTTGATCCCTTTTTCTTCCAAGTGACATCCGGCTTTGAGTGCAAGCATCACTTCGCTGCCACTTGCCAGAAGTGTCACAGAGGCATTGTCTCTTTTTTTGATGATATAAGCGCCTCTGTTTGGATCTCCAAAATCCCTCTTTGGTTTTAACACTTCTAGTTTTTGTCTGCTCAATACAAAACCGCTTGGTTTATCAAGCTTCAGTGCTACTTTCCAGCACTCGATATTTTCTGTCGCATCTGCAGGTCTGAATGTATAAAAGTTCGGCAGGGCTCTAAAAGTTGTTAGCTGCTCGATTGGCTGGTGCGTCGGACCATCTTCTCCCACGCCGATACTATCGTGCGTCCAGATAAAATAGTTTTTGAGGCTGCTGAGCGCAGCAATCCGAACTGCCGCTTTTTGATAGTCACTGAATACAAAAAATGTTGCATTGAATGGAATCAAGCAGCCATACGCTGCCATCCCGTTTGTAATAGCGCCCATCGCATGTTCACGAATACCAAAATGGAAGTTTTTTCCATTTGGAAAATCACCCATACCTTGCAAGTAGGTTTTGTTTGAAGGAGCAAGGTCTGCACTCCCTCCTACAAAACCCGGAAGCGCTTTTGCTATTGCATTCAAAATCTTGCCATTGCTGTCTCGTGTAGCCACTTTGCTTCCTGGTTCAAACTCAGGCCACTCGATTGTATTGAAATCAGGATTTTGCAATCTTTCAAGCAGATCCACCTGCTCTTTATATGGGGATTCAAGAATGAGCTTTTTCCACTCTCGCTCGGCCAAATCTCCTTCTTCTATTGCACATCGAAACCGCACCAAGACATCTTCTGGGACATAAAACGCTTCATCTTCTGGAAAACCTGCTTTTTTCTTTGCACACCGGATATCCTCTTCTCCAAGTGGTGCACCATGTGAGTGGGGATCCCCTTCATAATGGCAGCTCCCTTTTGCAATGATCGTATTTGCTTTGATCAAAACCGGTTTTTTTCTATTTTTTGCCCATGTCAAAGCTGCATCTATCTCTTTGTAGTCATGTCCATCGATCTCGATTACATCCCAATTTTGGGCGCGGAAGCGTTCCAATACATCTTCATTCCACGTTATTGCTGTATCGCCTTCGATAGTAATATGGTTGCTATCGTAGATCATGATCAAGTTGTCAAGTTCAAATCGGCCCGCCAAGGCACACGCTTCATAGCTGATTCCCTCTTCCAAATCCCCATCACCACATAGACAGTAGACTGTATGGTCGATGATTTTTGTCGTTTCTGAATTTAACAAAGAGCCAAGATATTTACTGGCCATTGCCATTCCCACTGCGTTGGCAACCCCTTGCCCCAACGGTCCCGTGGTAATTTCTACTCCAGGAGTATGACCATATTCAGGATGACCCGGCGTTTTACTTCCATATTGACGAAACTCTTTGAGATCCTCCAGACTGATATCATATCCCCACAAATACAAAAGAGAATAGATAAGTCCTGTCGCATGTCCCCCACTAAATACAAGACGGTCACGATTGAGCCATTTTGGATTTTTGGGATTATGTTTGAGATGTTTGGAAAGCACAACAGCAATATCAGCAAGTCCCAAAGGAGCACCCGGATGGCCGCTATTGGCTTTTTGTATCATATCCAGTGCCAAAAACCGGATGGTATTTGCCATTTTTTGCATCATTGCTTCATTCATTAACTATCCTTTGTAAAGTTTTTATGTCGAAATAGATATTTCCCAAGAAGATCTTGCAGGGATTCAGAAATATCTTGATCAAATTGTTCTATCTCATCTTGAAGTTTTCCAGCTAATCGATCTGCCTCTTCAGTTGCTCTATGTAATCCAAGAAGATTTACAAAAGAGTTCTTTTCCTCATCGTTTTGTGTGGTTTTTCCCGCTTCTTCAGATGTGGCAACTTTATCCAATATATCATCTTGAATTTGAAACAAAAGACCCAGATCGATACCAAAATCGTATAAACGGTTCTGTTCTTGTATAGGCAAGTCTACAATAACTGCACCCATTTGCAGTGACGCGGCAATCAATTTGGCTGTTTTATTGATATGCAGCTGCTTTAATTGATCAAGAGAGAGTCTTTGCTTTTCAAAATAGCAATCAAGAATCTGTCCATGAACCATACCCTCAACACCACCATTTTGAGCCAATATTTCTGTCAACTTTGTCCTTGTATCACTGCTCAATGCACTTTTTGCGATGCAATAAAAAGCGTGCGTGTTGAGTGCATCACCAACAAGGACCGCTGTCAACTCATCAAATTTTTTATGAAGAGTTTCTTTGCCTCTTCGCAAATCTGCATCGTCCATTACCGGCAAATCGTCATGAATCAATGAATAGGTATGGAAAATCTCGACTGCCACGGCAATATCTAAGGCCGAAGGAATTAAAAGAGGATTTTTTGCCTGGACGATACTTAAAAGCAGAAGCGGACGAAACCGCTTCCCACCAGCTTGCAGCATATATCCAAGGGCATCTGTATAAAAAGGATGAAAGGATTGTACGTTTGGCAGATTTTTTTGGAGATGATCTTCAAAAAGTTGCAGCAGCTGCATCTATTTTTGTCCGAAAATATCTGGAGTCATCATAGATAAAGCACTTCTTTGCTTATCCTCTTCCACCATTTTCAAAACATCATTGATCGCACTGATCAATAAGATCTGTAACGATTCCTTATCTTCTAAAAGAGAGTCGTCAATTTCGATATCGATAATTTCTCCTTTGCCATTTGCCGTTACTTTTATCAGCCCGCCGCCGCTTTTGGCAACAAAACTTTTACTCTCTTGCTCCTCTTGTAATTTCTTCGCTTTTTCCTGGATCTCTTCAAAAACTTTTCCAAGATCTCCAAGATTCATTTTGTCAAACATCGTTTCCTCTTTTACATATAAGAGATAATCTCTTCAATATCATTTTTGTCGTTGACCAAAACTACTGTCGGTTGATAATCATTCAATTCTTTTTCATCGAATAGAGCGTACGCAACTATGATAATCTTGTCTCCCGGATGCGCTTTTCTTGCGGCAGCTCCATTGAGACAAATATCTCGTTTTCCACGCTCCCCTTTGATCACATAGGTTTGGAAACGCTCACCATTGTTGATATTGAGAATATCGACTTTTTGCCCTACACGAAGCTTTGCAGCTTCCATGAGCTCTTCATCGATAGTAATGGAGCCGACATAGTTCAAGTCGGCATCCGTTACCGTTGCTCGATGAATTTTGCTATAGAGCATCTCTATTTGCATTCTTACGCTCCGCCTGCCATTTTGATAACATCAGCAATACTCATAGGCTCATCCCAGTACTCTTTTGGTATGAGATACTCTTCTACCGGATTTCCACCAATAATATGCTCTTCTATAATTCTATCAATTTTTTGCTTATCGAGTCCAACATACATATAGTGGCCAGGCTCTACCAGCATCACAGGACCCAACTGGCATCTGTTTAAACAGCCTGTTCGGACAGGCTGAACCGCAGCAATAATACCTTTTTCCATCAATTTTTGTGCCATATATTGAAAAAGCTGTTGACTCTCTGGATTATTGGCGTTTACACAACTTGGCTTCGGAAAACCTGGAGGTGCTGATTGTTCACATTTGAAGATATAAAATGTCGGCTGAGGGATTCCCATCGTAACTCCTTTAAATAATACAAATTTTGTCTGAATTGTAGCAATATATATTTAGACACGCATTAATAAACAAAATTAACTTTT
Organism: Nitratiruptor sp. YY08-10; assembly: GCF_016629565.1. NCBI lineage: Bacteria > Pseudomonadati > Campylobacterota > Epsilonproteobacteria > Nautiliales > Nitratiruptoraceae > Nitratiruptor > Nitratiruptor sp. YY08-10. The sequence goes on along the minus strand of NZ_AP023057.1, from coordinate 227,106 downwards.
CAAAAGAGACTGTACTGTATCAACATCGCTATACGGGATTTTTTTTCCGTTGTATTCTATATACTCTTCATCCCCTTTTCCAAGAATTAGAAGAATTTCATCTGTCTGCAATGCACGAATCGCTTGTTCTATCGCCTCTTTTCTATCAACAATTTTTTCTACATGGACATCCGTCTCAATTCCTTTTGCAATATCTTCGATAATCTCTTTTGGATGTTCGCTTCGTGGATTATCTGAAGTAAGATAGATTTTTGTACAAAATCTGCTCGCTATATTGCCCATCAGCGCCCGCTTACTTCTGTCTCTATCCCCCCCTGCACCAAAAAGTGCAACTATTTTTCTGCCCGGAAAGCTCTCAAAGACTTTTTGCATACCATCAGGAGTATGCGCAAAATCAACTATGATAAGCGGTTCTTCGCTCAGAATCTGCATTCGCCCTCTAACACCGGCAAAATGTTCTGTTACTTCACAAATCTGCTGCAAAGGCAAGTTTGTCAACATATGCACTGCACTTATTGCAGCGGTAATGTTATAGAGATTGAATAGACCAATCATTGGTGCATGAAAATCGATCATCTCATTGCCAAACCGAAGTACGGCGCTGATCCCGTTTTGCATTGAATAGGCCAGGATCTGATACGTAGCAAGCTCTTCAACGCTGTATGTTCTTGCACCCTTGGGATTGTATTGGATATGCTTATCATCTTTGTTAATGAGTTTTGACCCTTCATCCATAAAAAAACTGCTTTTTGTAGCGATATAGTTTTGCATGGTTTTATGATAGTCTAAGTGATCTTGCGAAATATTGGTAAAAACTTTCAGTGCAAATTGAAGATCTTCAATTCTCTTTTGCGCAATCGCATGGGAACTGACTTCCATGACAAAATGTGTAGCTCCCTGTTGTTTTGCAGTATACATATGATAGAGGGTTTGTAAGATTGGAGGAGTCGTCAAAGACTTTTTTTCTATTTGCTCATCACCTATAAAAAAACCTCTCGTTCCTTGCAAAGCTGCTGTAAAACCAAGATCATTGAGATATGAATAGATTGCAGCAGCTGTAGTGGTTTTTCCGTTTGTTCCTGTAACACCGACGGTTTTTATAGTATTCAACTCATACTGATTGATCAAATCCCGAGGGATTATAATTTTTGCGTTTGGTATATCTGCGGCATATTGTCGGTTTTGTTGTGTAATTAGAAAATAGTCCGCATCCTGAATGGATTTGGAATGGTCCGTGACAGTTATATTGTCAAATTGATAAATCATACTTTTGTCAATCTTTCAAAAAACTCTTGTAATTTCTGATCAGCTGGATAAAGCTTTGTTGCGTCTTCTAAATAGCTGTACACAATATCGGTAAATCCATTTTCAATCAAACGATCGATAAAATCAAAAAAATCGCTTTTTTTCGTAATAATCACTTTTGTAGAAAACATAATATCTTCGAATGCCTCTTTAAAGTTTCCTCTTGATTCTACGATAGACAGAAAATCTTTGTACGTGATTCCCTCCATTTGAGGAAGAGTGTCAAACTCGAAAAGTTTGTTCAGCTCCTCTTGATCCAAATCGAGTTCTTTGATCATTGCTAATATTTGATCCTCCGGGTTTTGAACAGCTTCTTCTTTGAGTACAATATAGTAATCATATAAAGCAATGGCCTCCTCCTCGTCTTCATGGACCATATCGCATAATATCGTTCCGAGTCGTGCTTCCTTGTGTGTTGGATCAATTCTCAAGACAGACTCGAATATTTTTTTTGCTTCTTCATATTCTCGTTTCAAGAAGTTCTCACCCGCTTTTTCCAAAAGGATCTTTTTCTTCAACTATTTCTCTCCTTCGTATTGCATAGCTATATCTTCCCACTGATCTTCATATCCAGGTGGGATGTTTACTACTTCTATTTCTGGGTGAATATCGATTTTAAGCTGTCTTTCGACGCCATATTTCAAAGTATTACCACTTGCACTGCATCCAACACATGCACCGCCAAGTTGAACGAAAACTTTCCCGTTTTTAACGCCAAGTAGTTTTATATCACCCCCATCGAGTGCCAACATTGGCTTTATTTTCTCAATCACTTTCTCTACAGCTGGATAGAGATCTTCGTCACTGAATGGAATAGCCATTGCAATCCTTTATTTCGATATGAGGGAATATAGTTTATTTTATATAAAAAGAAGATTAATAAATTATTTTAGTAGGATATAGAGGCAGAGCCTCTATAATTATACAAGTTCGATGAAAGCCATAGAAGCTGCGTCACCGCGTCTTGTTCGCGTTCGAATGATTCTCGTATAACCGCCGTTGCGCTCGCTATATTTTGGAGCGATTTCATTCATAAGTTTTTTTGTTGCCTCTTTATCTTGCAAATAGGCAAATACCTCTCTATGAGCATTGAAATCGCCTTTTTTTGCTTTTGTAATGAGCTTTTCGATGTAGCTTCGTAATGTTTTGGCTTTCGCTACAGTCGTTTCTATTCGCTCATTCATTATCAAGGCAATTGCAAGGTTTTTCAGTAACGCTTTTCTATGAGCACTTGTTCTACTCAGTTTTCTATATCCGTGTCTATGTCTCATTTGCTATCCTTTAGGACTTGTTCTGTTCTATTTTTTTAAGAATGGACTCTTTCTCTTTTTCACTCAATTTTGTAATATCCACATTGAGTTCGGAAAGTTTTTCTTGAATCTCATCAAGGGATTTTTTTCCGAGGTTCTTGATCGATTTCAATGCTTCGCTACTCATCAAAAGGAGCTCGCCAACATACTTGATCCCTGCTTTATCTAAGCAGTTGTAACTTCGAGCACTCAAATCAAGAGTATCCAATGGTTGATAAAAAATATCGCTGTTTTCTATATCTTGCCCTGAAGTCTCTGTTACTTCAATATCTTTTGTAAAAATCTCCATTTGGCTTTGCATCACGTTCATTGCCATTTTCAAAGCGGTCACTGGATCAACTTGTCCATCTGTTTCTATATCAAAAACGATTTTTTCATAGTTTGGATTATCTTCGACAAGTACTTTTTCTATCTCATAGACCGCCTTTTTCACAGGAGTAAAAAAAGCATCTAATGGAATATAGCCTTGTGGCAATAGATCTCGAATCATCTCACTCGGAACGTACCCAATCCCTTTTTGAACTATGATGCTAATTTTTAGCTCAGCATCTTCGTTCAATGTTGCAAGAAAAGCATCGGGAGTGACAACTTCGACTAATTCATTTTCAAAATCTTTACCATAAAGCTCTTTTGGCCCGTTGAATTCGTACTCAAGGGTGATGCTTTCTTGCTCACTATCTCTGAGCTTAAAGCGGACGTTTTTAAGATTGATAATGAAAGCTGCCACATCCTCAAGCATACCACGTACACTGTCAAATTCATGCTGTACGCCTTCAATTTTCAATCCAATAGGTGCATATCCAGCCGTACTGCTAAGAAGAAGTCTTCGAAGCGGATGAGCCACAGAAATGGCGTATCCGCTCTCATATGGATATACATGCAATCTGATGGCATTCTCTTTAACTTTTTCTACATCCATATGTGTCGGTACAGATGGAGTTATTTTTATTTTGTTCATTGCTCCACTCTCTTTATTTTATTTTTAACTATTATTTAGAGTATAGCTCGACGATCAATCGCTCTTCTACTGGAATCTCTATCTCTTCTCGTTCTGGAATACGTGTAAAGATACCAAAGACCTTCTCTTTATCAACATCAACCCAAGGAACGATTCCAGTCTGATTAGTCAACTCCAAAGATCGTTGAATCTGTGGATTGTTTTTACTCTTTTCTCTAATCTCAATTTTTTGGCCAGGTTTTACTCTGTATGATGGGATGTTGACTCTTTTGCCGTCCACAAGAACATGTCCATGGTTTACAAGCTGTCTTGCAAATCTTCTTGTGGTCGCGAATCCCATTCTATAAACTACGTTATCAAGTCTTCTTTCGAGAAGCTTAATCAAGTTTTCCCCTGTGTTGCCTTCCATTCTATTTGCTTCTTTGAAAAGATTTCTAAATTGTTTTTCGGCAACACCATACATAAATTTCGCTTTTTGTTTCTCTCGAAGCTGTAATCCGTATTCACTAATCTTGCTTCGTCTTTGTCCATGCTGTCCTGGCGGGTATGGTCTCTTTTCAAGTGCACTTTTGCCAGCCAGTCTTCGCTCACCTTTAAGAGCAAGACTTACACCAAGCCGTCTTTCAATCTTTTCTACCGGACCTCTATATCTTGCCATCTGTTTCTCCTAATCCAAAATATTATTGCTCTGTTTTGGCGTACCGTTTAAATCGTTTTATACTCGTCTTCGTTTTGGAGGTCTACATCCATTGTGTGGCAGTGGGGTGATATCTTTAAAAAAGAGGACTCGGATACCCTCAATAGCCCCAACACTTTTTACGGCCGTATCTCGTCCGCTTCCTGGCCCTTGAACTTTGATCCCAACTTCTTTGATACCATGTTCTTTTGCTTTTGCCATTGCATCTTCTACAGCTTGCTGTGCAGCAAATGGAGTAGATTTTTTGCTTCCCTTAAATCCCAAACTTCCAGCGCTGCTCCATGCAATGACATTCCCCATCTCATCAGTCACAGTCACAACAGTATTGTTGAATGTTGCATTGATGTACACAACACCTCGCGCGATATTCTTTTTAACGATCTTTTTTCTTGCACCTTTTCTTTTCGCCATCATTCAATCCTTTATTTAGCACCTACAGTTTTTTTCTTACCTTTTCTTGTTCGAGCATTTGTTTTTGTTCTCTGTCCTCGAACAGGAAGACCGCGTCTGTGTCGAAGACCTCTATAGCAGCCGATATCCATAAGTGCTTTGATATCCATAGCTACTTTTCTTCGAAGATCCCCTTCGACCATATAGTTTTCACGGATATGTTTGTTGATCGCAGCTACTTCATCTTCTGTGAGTTCATATACTCTTTTGTCATAGCTGATGCCTACTGCATCTAGAATTTTTCTTGATGTTGTCAAACCGATTCCATATACATATGGAAGTGCATATTCAATTCTTTTATTTTTTGGTAAATCTACGCCTGCAATCCTTGCCATGGACTATCCTTGTCTTTGTTTGTGTTTTGGATTTACACAGATTACTCGAACAACGCCTTTGCGTTTGATAATCTTACATTTTTCACACATCTTTTTGACAGATGGTCTAACTTTCATTGGTTTCTCCTTTATGATTTCGGCACGGAAACGGTACGCCTAGGTTGAGTGAGCAACTCAACCAATCCTTGTAAGAATTGTGCCTCGCTCTTACAAAGATTCTTCCCTCAGCTTATAAAAAGGGACATAATTTTACTTATATTTGCCTTAATTTAAGCTTATTTATATCGAAAAGTTATTCGACCTTTGTCGAGGCTGTATGGAGTCAACTCTACTTTTACTTTATCACCTGGAAGTATTTTGATGTAATGCATTCTCATTTTGCCAGCAATGTGGCATAAAACTACGTGCCCATTTTCCAGTTCAACTCGAAACATCGCATTTGGTAACGCCTCTTTGACTACACCGTCCACTTCTATAACATCATCTTTTGCCATTTAATCCTCCTTGCTTAATATCTCTGCTTTATTATTTATAATTGCAACGGTATGTTCATAATGACTGCCTCGAAGACCATCCTCACTCACGACAGACCATTTGTCTTCAAGAATTTTCGGAGTGCCAAGTTTTTGACAGATCATAGGTTCAAGACAAAATACCATGCCATTTTTGATTTTGGGTCCACTTTTTGGTGATCCATGTTCAAGGTAATTGGGAATCTCTGGCTCTTCATGGGGTTTTCTTCCAATGCCATGTCCACAAAAGCCGTGGAGTGGTACATATCCCCGTGAGCGGATATATTTTTCTATCTCATAACTTAATTCTTTAAAACGCATGCCAGCTTTAATAATATCGATTGCGTAGTAGAGAGTATCTTTGGCTACATTGATAAGTTCTTCATCTTTTTTCGAAACTGCACCAACACCTACTGTAATTGCCGCATCTCCATACCATCCATCAAGTTCGGTACCGATATCAAGTCCTACGATATCGCCCTCTTGAAGACGATAGTCCGTAGGGATTCCATGAATGATAACTTCATTGACCGAGGTACACACAGATGCTGGAAAACCGTATAGTCCTTTGAAAGATGGTCGTGCTCCCAGGCTTCTTATATACTCCTCACCCATTTGATCAAGTTCTTTGAGAGAAACGCCAGGCTGGCATTTCTCTTTGAGATAGTTCAGTGTTTTTGCAACGATTATATTTGCTTTACGAAGTTTTTCTATCTCAGCAGGTTTTCTAATTGCGATAGCCATCAAAGACCCACAGCACTCAGTGTTTCATAACGGTTCATATAGATCTGTGCCTCGATTTTTCGCATCGTATCAAGAGCTACCTGAACTACGATCAATACAGCTGTTCCACCAAAATAGAACGGCACACCCATCGCCTTAACCAAAACCCATGGGAGCGTTGAGATGATACCTAGATAGATGGCACCCCAAAATGTCAGTCTGCTTGCCACTTCATTCAGATATGCCGCAGTTGGCTCACCCGGACGGACCCCTGGAATAAATCCGCCTTGACGCTTGAGATTGTCCGCAATGTCTTTTGCATTGAAAACAATAGATGCATAAAAATAAGCAAAAAAGATAACAAGGAAAAACATTAATGCATTAAAAACAAATCCGTTGGGATTCAAAATATCTGAAATCTTTTGCACAATCGGATTTGTGCTTGATTGTAAAATCGTTGATGGAAACATGAGAATTGCAGAAGCAAAAATCGGCGGAATGACTCCACTCAAGTTTACTTTGATAGGAATATAGTTCATAATTCTTTTTTTCTGATTTTGCATCAACACTTTTCTTGAATAGGATATCGGGATTCTGCGTTCAGCCAATTCTACATAGATGATAAACCCGACTGTAACTAAAATAATGGCTACGATAGCTATTAAAACGAGGAAATTCATTTCACCTGTATTGACAAGATTGATAGTTCCACCAATAGCAGTCGGTATTCCTGAGACAATTCCAGCAAAAATGATCAGTGATATACCGTTCCCTATACCTTTTTGCGTAATCTGCTCTCCTATCCACATCAATATCATAGTACCTGCAAGCATACTGATAGCAGCAACCGTTACAAAAGTAGGCATATCGATCATAATGGCACTTTCCCCGCCACGGCCTGTTAAACTTTGCAGACCAATTGACACACCAATTGCCTGGATAAGTGTTATCACAATAGTTGCATATCTGATGATCTGCATATATTTGGTCATTCCGTCTCGCTCTTTTTTCATCTGAGCTAGACTTGGAAATGTTGCAGCAAGAAGTTCCATAATAATAGAAGCGGTGATGTAGGGCATGATTCCCAATGAAATGATACTGAGTCTTCGTACAGCGTTTCCGCTGAACATATTGAACATTCCTAAGGCATTGCCGCTTTGGGAATCAAAAAACTCTTTCACTATGTCAATATTTACTCCAGGAACCGGCACATACGCCAGGACTCTATATAAAAAGAGAAATCCCAGCGTAATGAGGATCTTGTTTATGAGTGCGCGACTCATTATTTTCGTCCACTATAAGAGATGTTATCGTCTTTAATTTTAGAGACGATCTCTTGTACACTGCTCCCAATCAATTTTACTCTTGTTACATATTTAGGTAACTTATAGACACTTCGGATAGTTTCCATAGTTATCTCTTCCAACTGGGCAACTTTTTTCACTTTGTCTACATTAATTGCATGTGGTTTTACGACATTGGATGTAAAACCAACTTTTGGGAGTCTTCTTTGTAAAGGTTGCTGACCACCTTCAAATCCCCTTTTCTGTGAGTATCCAGTTCTACTCTTTTGACCTTTTTGACCTCTTGTGGCGGTTTTCCCCATGCCACTTCCTTGACCTCGGCCTACTCTTTTCGTTTTGTGTGTACTTCCAGGTGCTGGTTGTAGATTGTGTAGTGCCATTGCTTATCCTTTTATTCGCTCTAATGCTTCAATAGTTGCACGAACTAGTGTTGCAGGGTTGTTGGAACCAAGTGATTTTGTCAAAATATCTTGAATTCCAGCAAGTTCTAGTACTGGTCTTGCTGCACCACCAGCGATTACACCGGTACCCTGACTTGCAGGCTTGAGCAGTATTTTGCTTGCATTATACTTATGCTCAATATCGTGAGCAATTGTAGTACCTTTGATATGTACAGTTGTTATATTTTTAAATGCATTATCGATCGCTTTTTTAATAGCATCAGGAACCTCTTTCGCTTTCCCGATACCATATCCAACGTGACCCTTTTTGTCGCCTACAACAACAAGTGCACTAAATCGAAATCGTCGTCCACCTTTTACAACTTTGGTGACACGACTGATATTTACGACAACCTCTTCGAATTCTTCTCTATTCCATTTTTCCATTGACTACCCCTAAAACTTGATTCCGTTTTCTCGTAAAGCATCAGCAAAGGACGCTACCACACCATGGTAGAGATATCCGTTTCTATCAAACACGATTGTCTCTATGTTGAGAGCTTTAAGCTTTCCAGCCAAATCCTCAGCAACTTTTTTCACATCCTCTTTATTTACTTTTACGCCCAATTTCGCACCATCACTATAGGCAAGAGTATGCCCTTTTGTATCATCGATAGCTTGTGCATAAAAGTGTCTATTGGACTTAAAAATGGATACACGAGGTCGATCAGCACTTCCTGTGATCTTTCCTCGAACTCTTCTTTTTCTTTTTATTCTCAATCTATTTTTTCTTCTTTGAATACTCTCTCTCATAACCTACCCTTTACTTCTTCGCTGTCTTACCAGCTTTTCTGATGATAACTTCATCAACATATTTCACACCTTTGCCTTTATAAGGTTCAGGTGGTCTGAAGCTTCTAATCTCAGCTGCTACCTGGCCAACTTTTTGTTTATCGTGGCCCTTGACCGTGATGATATTTTTTTCAACACTGATCTGTATACCTTCTGGAATAGGATAGAGAATCGGATGTGAAAAACCAAGCTGCAATTCAAGCTCTTTTCCTTTTACTGCAGCTCTGTATCCAACACCGTTGATTTCAAGTTTCTTTTCAAAGCCTTTTGTTAGGCCTTCGATCGCATTGTTTGTTAATGCTCGGTATGTTCCCCAAAATGCTTTGGATTGTTTGTCTTCACCTGCTGGCGAAAAAACGATTTTATTATCTTCGATTGAAACATTGACACGATTACCAAATTCAATTTCTTGTGTAAGATTGCCTTTTTTGGCAATAATTTTTCCGTTTTCAATTTTTACATCGACACCACTTGGTATCGTAACCGGTTGTTTTCCTATTCTACTCATTTTTTTCCTTTATACGATATTTCTACGATTGCTCGAATGGATATCGTATTACCAAACACTACAAAGGACTTCGCCGCCAACACCTAGGCGGTAAGCTTCATCGTTAGGTAACACACCTTTACTCGTACTTACAATAATCGTTCCGTATCCATTTTTAAATCGTTTGATTTCATCTTTGCCTTTATAGATACGTCGACCAGGTTTTGAAATTCGTTTAATTTCATTGATAACAGGTCTCTTTTTCTTTCCAGCTTCTTCATATTTCAAAACCACATTGATAAACTTTTTGTTGCCTTCTTCGACAACCTTATAACTTTCAATGTACCCTTTTTCCTGTAAAATCTTTACGATTGCTTCTACAATTTTTGAATAAAGAAGCTTTGTAACCTCTTGTCCTCTAATAGAGGCGTTTCTAATTCTCGTTATAGAATCGGCAATAATATCATTGACCATTTTTTTTTCTCCTTCATGAATATCTAATAGGGTTCGGCTGTGCCGCTACCTATTAGTGAATTACCAGCTCGCCTTTTTAACGCCTGGCAGCAAACCTTCATTTGCCATTTTTCTAAGACAAATTCTACAAAGACCAAAATCTCTATATACAGATTTTGGACGACCACAGATTCGGCATCGTGTATATGCCCGTACTTTAAATTTTGGCTTTCTTTTCGCTTTTGCGATCATACTTTTCTTTGCCATTATCTACCACCTTTAGCAAATGGGAATCCGAGCTTTTCAAGCATTGTAAACGCTTCTTTGTCGTTGTCTGTCGATGTAACGATTGTAATATTCATTCCGTGTGTTTTGATGATGTTGTCATAGTCCACTTCTGGAAACATCAACTGCTCATCGAGACCAAAGTTGTAGTTTCCTCGTCCATCAAAACCGTTTCGTGGAAGACCTCGAAAGTCTTTCACTCTTGGTAACGCAATGTAAATAAGCTTTTGCAAAAAGTTCCACATTCTATCACCACGAAGCGTTACCCGTACACCTACCGGCATTCCTTCACGAATTTTAAATCCAGCCTCACTCTTTCTTGCTTTTGTTACAACGGCATGTTGACCAGCAATAAGACTGATAGTATCTTGGATATTTTGCATGAGTTTACTATCACGACTTGCTTCGCCGGCACCAACGCTGATCACAATTTTTTCAAGCTTTGGAGTCAGCATCGGATTTGCAAGTCCAAGCTCCTCTTTTAATGCTGGTGCAACCTCTTCTTGATATTTTTTCTTGAGTTCCAATGTCATGACGCACCACCTTCTACTTTTCGCACATTCGAGATATGAATAGGCATCTCTTTATTGACAAATCCGCCTTCAGGATGCTGTTCACTTGGCTTTACAGCCTTTTTTGCCACTTTGCATCCAGCAACAATAACAGCCTCTTTTTTTGGAAGCACTTGAAGTACTTCGCCTCTTTTTCCCTTATCGTCTCCGGCGATGATTTCAACCATATCGCCTTTTTTGATTTTAAACTTAGCCATTAGAGCACCTCCGGTGCAAGAGAAACTATTTTCATAAAGTTTTTATATCGAACCTCTCTGGCAACGGGACCGAAGATACGAGTACCGATCGGTTCATTTTTGTTATCAAGAATAACTGCTGCATTGTCATCAAATCGAATTAAAGATCCGTTTTCTCTTTGAATCTCTTTCTTTGTTCGTACAACAACAGCTTTAACAACTTGACCCTTTTTTACTTTACCGTTTGGCAAAGCTTTCTTTACAGATGCAACGATAACATCACCTACAGAGGCATATCGTCTCTTTGAGCCTCCAAGCACTTTAATAGCCATGATCTCTTTAGCGCCGCTATTATCAGCGACGTTTAGTCTTGTAAAACTTTGAATCATTACTCAACTCCTGCCTGAACGATCTCTTTGAGCCTAAAAGATTTTCGTTTGGAAATCGGTCTACACTCTACGGCAGTAACGATATCACCAACTTTTGCTTTATTGTGCTCATCATGCACAAGATATTTTTTAAATCTTTTAACAATTTTGTGATATTTTGGGTGTACAACTTTTCGCTCTACAAGAAGCGAAACTGTTTTATCACCACTTTTCTTTACCACTTTTCCTTGAATAACTCTTTTGTAAGCCATTATCCAGCCCTTCTTTTTTCTGCGATTGCAGTCTTGATGCGTGCGATATCTTTTCTTGTTTTTCTAATCGCACTCGTATCCTGAAGCTGCATAGTTTTGAGCTTCATTCGAAGCCCGAACAGCTCCAACTTCTTCTCTTTCAACAACCCTTCGAGCTCTTGTAGGCTCTTCTCTTTTATCTCAGTATATTTCATTTTCACTCTCTTGTGTCACGATTTTTGTTTTGAAAGGAAGTTTATATCGTGCAAGATCGAGCGCTTCTCTTGCAAGGCTCTCTTCAACTCCGGCCATTTCGTAAATGATTCGGCCAGGTTTGATATTCATAACCCACTTTTCAACAGAACCTTTCCCTTTACCCATCCTTGTCTCCAATGGTTTTTTGGTTAAAGGTTTATCTGGAAATACTCGTATCCAGATCTTACCGGTTCTTTTTACTTTCCGTGTCATTGCAACCCTTGCAGCCTCAATTTGACGAGAGTCAATTCGGCCATGTTCAAGGGCTTTGATTCCAATAGTTCCGAAGGCGAGGCTGTTACCATTATAAGCTTTACCTCTGTTTCGGCCTTTTTGTTGTTTTCTATATTTTGTTTTCTTTGGCATCAACATGATTAGCTTCTCCTTCTTGGAGCTCTTCGTCGAGGTCTTTCAGTTGGCTCTGGTCGAATTCCTTTTTGAAGAACTTCACCTTTAAAGATCCAAACTTTAACCCCGATCACTCCATAGGTTGTATGCGCTTCTGCAAAACCGTAATCAATTTTTGCTCTCAATGTATGAAGAGGAACCCTTCCTTCAAGATACCACTCAGTCCGAGCCATTTCAGCTCCGCCAAGTCGTCCGGCAACTTGAACTTTGATTCCTTTTACGCCAGCTTTTTGCGCTGCTTGGATAACTTTTTTCATGGCTCGTCTAAAAGCAACCCGTCTTTCAAGTTGCGTTGCAACGTTCTCAGCAGCAAGCTGCGCAGATGCTTGTGGTCGTTTCTCTTCTTTAATATTGATAAAAACTTCTTTGCCAACAAGCTTTTGAAGCTTCTGTTTCAATTTTTCGATATCGGCACCTTTTTTACCGATGATGATTCCAGGTCTTGCCGCTACAATTGTTACACGAAGTTTTTTCGCTGTTCGCTCTATGATAATATTGCTGATTCCTGCATAGTAGAGCTCTTTTTTCAAAAACTTTCTGATTTTATTATCTTCTTCGACTCTTTCCGGCATTTTATTGAAATCCGGAAACCATCGTGACTCCCAGTTTCTGTTGATTCCAAGTCTTAAACCAATCGGATTGACTTTTTGACCCATTAGCTATCCTTCTTTTGTGCTACTTCCACATACACATGGGAAGTTGGCTTCATGATTCTGCTGGCTCGACCTCTCGCTCTTGGTCGAAATCGTTTTAGGTAAGGACCTCTGTCTACTCGGCAAGATGTGATCACAACCTCTTCAGGCTCATATCCGCCATTTGCTACAGCGCTCGTAATCACTTTTGAGATTACTTTTGCCGCTTTGTTTGGCATAAACTCCAATGCCGCCAATGCCTCTTCCGCATTCATACCCTGCACCTCGCGAGCGATCAATCTCGCTTTAGTAGGTGAGAGTCGAATAAATCTCAATACCGCTTTACTCATCACCTATCCTTATTTCCCGATTTTCTTTTGAACAGAGCCTTTGTGGCCTTTAAAAGTTCTTGTAGGTGCAAATTCACCAAGCTTGAAGCCCACATGGTTTTCTGTAATGTACACAGGAACAAATTGTCGTCCGTTATGCACGTTGATAGTAAGTCCGATCATTTCAGGAACGATTGTACTTCTTCGAGACCATGTTTTGATAGGCTTTTTGTCTCCGCTCTCTTTTGCTTTGAGTACTTTTTTCATGAGATGGTCATCTACGAATGGACCCTTTTTAATACTTCTTGCCATCTTCTACCCTCTTATTTCTTTCTTCTTGAGATTATAAGCTTGTCGCTTGGTTTTTTGCGTCGTGTCTTATAACCTTTGGTTGGCATACCCCAAGGTGTTACAGGGTGACCACTTGGACCGGTTTTTCCTTCACCACCACCGTGTGGGTGATCAACTGGGTTCATTGCTGAACCTCTCGTTTGCGGTCGGATACCTCTGTGTCTATTTCGACCAGCTTTACCGATTACGATGTTGGCGTACTCTTCGTTTCCAACAACACCGATTGTTGCCATACACTCACCAAGAATTTTTCTCATTTCGCCACTAGGAAGTCGCAAAATGACATATTTGTCTTCTCGACCCATAATCTGTGCATATGCTCCGGCGCTTCGCGCAAGCTGTCCGCCTTTTCCGGGTTTCATTTCGATGTTGTGTACAAGCGTACCAACAGGAATATTTTTTAGCTTCATAGCGTTGCCCGGCAATACATCTAATCCAGCTTCAGCCGCTTCTACAGTATCACCAACTTTCAATCCGCTTGGCTGAATAATATATCTTTTATCACCGTCTCTGTAAACAACCAAAGCGATTCGACAGTTTCTGTATGGATCATACTCGATTGTTGCCACACGTCCTGGCACACCAAATTTGTTTCGTTTAAAATCGATGATTCGATACAGTTTTTTTGCTCCAGCTTCTCTGTGTCTGGAAGTGATTCGTCCTTGGTTGTTTCGTCCCGCACGTGCCGGGAGTTTTACCAAGAGTTTTCGAACACTAGGTTTTGCAGTGATATCACTGCTGTCCACAACGCTCATAAAGCGTCGGCTGGGCGTATACGGTTTATATTTTTTTATTGCCATGTCTCTATCCTTACACCGCTAAACTTTCTATGCTTGCGCCCTCTGGGAGCTTCACATAGAATTTTTTATAGTTATCTCGTTTACCTTCTACTCCTCGAAATCTTTTCGTTTTACCCTTCATTCGAAGAGAGTTGATTTTTACGGGAGTAACACCAAAATACTCTTTCAAAACAGCTTTAAGCTGATTCTTTGTCATTTTGTCACTTGTTTGGATAACGACATATCCCTCTTCTTGAAGGCCCAAACTCTTTTCAGTATAAATGATTGATTTGATATCTGTTATATCTGCCATCTTAGCCCTCTTTTACGATTTTTTCCCAAACTGGTTTTTCGATCACTACAGCTCTAAAGGCCGCTGCGAGATACGCATTCAGTTCGTTTGGTTCGATCAAATATGCATTTGGCAGGTTTCTAAATGCCAAAAACGTTTTTTCATCAATATTCTCTTTAACAACCAATACATCGCGTGCACCGATTTTATTTACTATCGCTGCAGCATCTTTGGTCTTTCCAGACTCTACCGCAATAGAATCTACGATGAAAAGAGCACCCTGCTCACCTTTTTCGTTTAGTGCAAATTCGAGTGCTTTTCTTTTTTGCTTTTTGTTCACTTTTTGTGTGTAGTTTTTGGTGTTTTTCGGACCAAACGCTACACCACCACCAACAAACAAAGGTGATCGAATAGATCCGGCTCGTGCACCACCTCGACCTTTTTGCTGCCAAGGTTTTTTTCCACCGCCGCTTACTTCGCCTCTGCTTTTCGTATGCGCATTGTTTGCTCTTAAATTTGCAGCATACGCTTTTGCATAAAGGTAAAGGTTATGTGGGTTTATGCCTTGAAAATGTTCAGGAAGTGCTACTTCACTTGCCTTTTCAAAATTTTCATTTAAAACTACTGCTTTACTCATTTCACAATCCTTACTTTACCGAGTGCTCCGTTAGGTCCAGGAATTGAACCTTTCACTACCAAGATCATGTTCTCTGGATCGAAACTTACAACTTCGTTTTGAACAGTCACTTTTTTATTTCCATATTGTCCTGGCATCTTTTGTCCTGGCATGATTCGACCAGGCCATTCACACATACCCACTGAACCGGGTGCTCTGTGAAATCGTGAACCGTGGCTGTCCGGACCACCAGCGAAATTCCATCGCTTTACAACCCCGCTGAAACCTCGACCTTTGGAGTTGAAGCTTGTTTTGATTCTTTTCGCTTCACTGAGTGGTGTCACATCAAGATCACCAGCTTCTGTATTTGCAACTTTCAAAGTTATAAATCTGTTAAATTCTGGGCTGAGACCATATTTTTTCTGCTGCCCTTCGATTGCTTTATTTCTTTTTTTACCTTGAGAATATGCTACGATAGCCTTCCCACCTTCCAAAAGTTCACAAACTTTTGCTTCTTTTACCTTCAAAAGTGTGACAGGTACACTTGGAACCGAAATGGTTCTGCTCATTCCAATTTTTTCTACGATATATTCCATCTGCTCCCCTTATTCACCCATTGACCGTACTTCGACATCTACCTCTGGCGCTAAGTCGAGTTTCATCAACGAATCGACTGTATCAGGTGTTGCCGAAACAATATCAATCAATCTTGAGTGAATTCTTATCTCAAACTGTTCTCTTGAATCTTTGTTGATATGTGGTGATCTAAGAACCGTATATCTTCTGATTTTTGTAGGTAAGGGAATCGGACCTCTGATCTCTGCTCCCGTTCGCTTCACAGCCTCAACGATAGCTGAGACACTTCTATCTAAAACCCGGTGATCGTAAGCACGAAGCTTAAGTCGAATCTTTTCCATTGTCGCCTTTCACAAAGAACTCGTTGCCGAAGCAACCTAATTTGGAGTCTGAATTATAGACAATGCAATTTGGAAAATCAAGAGTTTTCGCTATAATTTTTGTAATTTATTTCCTTTTGAGAAGGAAAAATGAGAGCAATTGAATATTTTTATGAACATAGTATCACATCCTATAGCTTCTTACCAAGAAAACTGGAGATTACACCTGGGACAAGGATACTTCTAACCGGTCCAAAATTTTGTGGAAAGTATGCGTTATTGCAATCTTTTATACAGACCTATTTTGATCAAAAAGAGGTTCTATGTATTGACTTTGATGATGTACGAGCCGATAGTATAACACTCGATTCAATACAATCATTTATTGATCAAAATAAAATCAAAACTGTTGTTCTGTATGGAATACAAAATACCACGTTTTTGCCCAAAGCTCACCACCTCATCATCGCTTCTCATAATAGTCTTGATATCGATGGTTTTACACATTATCGTCTACACAATCTCGACTTTGAAGAATATCTCTTGTTTGAAAGAAAAACCGATATCAAAGTGGCTTTTAACAACTTTCTCAAAAATGGCAACTATCCCGAACTTTCTAAAATTGACGATTTCAAAAAAGAGAAATATTTTCAAAATCTACTCTACCTTACTTTCAAAGAAGATTTCGAAATTTTCAAAGAAATCGCCTATTTTCAAGGATACACAGCATCAGCCTATTTTCTTTTCAATCGCATCAAAGAACGATATCGTATCTCAAAAGACCGATTTTACACTCTTTTTGAATCCTGGCAGAAAAACGGATACATTTATGCAATAGAAAAATTTGGAGCAAAAAGGGCTGCAAAAAAGCTCTTTTTTCACGACTTTACCATAAAATCAAGACTCTTTACTCAAAAAGAGTTTCCAAAAAGTTTCGAGAATATGGTCTTTTTAGAAATTGCTGGTAAAAAAGTTTATTACCTTGAACCCATGGGACTCTATCTTCCAGAAGAGAAGCGACTCATCTTACCCATCCCCTTCGGCAATGAAACAAGGATCCAAGAAAAGATTGATCAAATTCTCAAAAGAAACAAAATAGCTCTTACAAAAATAGAAGTTATCACTATAGGGAGCAGTTTTCGATATAGTATAAGTGATATTCAATGCGAAATTCTGCCCTTTTATGCCTGGGCTGTGGGGAAAGAGTAAGATTGTTACAAATACCTAATTTTTATATGGCCAAAATTCTTTTGCAAATGCTCTGCACTTAATCTTTTATGCCATTATTCCGCTGTAGGTTCATTATAAAGCTAAACTGCATTTTCAAAATCTTTTCATACTCTCTTGTCTATTAGATTTGGTATTAAATTTTTAATAGGAACAAAAAAGTTATATTCGATATAATTTCTTAATTATAAAAAATTTTAAAGAAAAGTGATGAGAACTTTAAAAGAAATTCAAAACATAGATAGACCGAGAGAAAAACTTTTCAAAACTGGAGCTGCAAGTTTAAAAGATTATGAACTAGTTGCAATTTTGCTCGGAAGCGGTATTCGCGGTAAAGATGTGCTAAAACTTTCTAAAGAAATCATACGAATTTTAAAGCAAGATTTTATCAATATCGATATAGAAAAACTAATGCAAATTCATGGATTAGGTCAAGCCAAAGTAGCGCAAATAGTTGCGGCAATAGAGCTTTGCAAACGCTATTTGATAAAACCTAAACGAAAAATTCTAATAGCAAGAGATGTTTATGAAGAGTTAAGAGAATATCATAATAAAAAACAAGAATACTTTTTAGCTCTCTATCTTAGCGGAGCAAAAACACTTTGCCATAAAAGTATCATAACTATAGGAATCCTTGATAAAAGTATCGTTCATCCTAGAGAGGTTTTTGCACCAGCTATTGAAAAAAGGTGTGCAGGTGTAATTGTTGCTCACAACCATCCAAGTGGCAGTCTAACTCCCTCCCAAGCCGATATTGCAATAACCAAAAGACTACAAGAAAGTGGTAATATCTTAGGAATAGAACTTATAGATCATATTATAATGACAAAAGATAATTTTGTTAGTCTCAAAGATTTAGGATTGCTTTAAAAGGTGGAGAAAAAAGTATGATATATGACAAGTTTGGAGAATATGTAAGAGAGAGTGATATAGAAAATAGTTTAATAGAAAAAAAATTGCAAAACTTAGGTTATACCTATCGTCCAGATATAAAAGATAGAAAAAGTCTGGAAGAGAATTTTCGAAAAAAATTTGAAGAATTAAATAAGATTCGTTTAAGCGATAGTGAATTTGATAGACTTTTAGAGCAGATTATTATGCCAGATGTTTTTAAAAGTGCTAAGCTTTTGCGTTCAAAAAATAGTTTTGAACGAGATGACGGAACACCACTTGATTTTACTCTTGTCAATACTAAAGACTGGTGCAAAAATAGCTTTGAAGTCATAAATCAGTTACGGATCAATACCAAAAACAGTTTTCAACGCTATGATGTGATTTTACTTATAAATGGTCTGCCACTTGTCCAAATAGAGCTTAAAACTTTGCAAATAAGTCCGCGCAAAGCTATAGCGCAGATTATTGATTATAAAAACGATCCGGGTAATGGTTATACCAATACTTTACTTTCATTTATGCAACTTTTTATCGTTTCTAACGGCACTACCACTTGGTATTTTGCCAATAATCGTAATGAGCATTTTAAATTCAATGCAGATGAACAGTTTTTGCCAATATATATTTATGCAGATAGAAACAATCGTAAAATTACAGATTTAATGGAGTTTTGTGAAACATTTTTAAAAAAATGTACGCTTGCTGAAATGATTAGCCGCTATATGGTGCTTGTTGAGAGTGAGCAAAAAATTTTGATGATGCGTCCTTATCAAATATATGCAGTAGAGGCAATTGTACAAAGTATTCAAGAAAATCGGGGAAATGGATATATCTGGCACACAACTGGTAGCGGTAAAACACTCACATCTTTCAAAGCTTCTACACTCCTAAAAGAAAATCCAAATATTTATAAATGTCTTTTTGTAGTAGATAGAAAAGACTTAGACCGACAAACTAGAGAGGAGTTCAATCGCTTCCAAGAGGGGTGTGTAGAAGAAAACACCAATACTCATACACTTGTGGAGCGTCTTTTAAGTGATGATTATGCTGATAAAGTCATTGTAACAACCATACAAAAACTTGGACTTGCTCTAGATAGTAAAAATTCTCACTTCAAGGAGAGACTAAAACCATTACGAGATAAAAGGATTGTTTTTATTTTTGATGAGTGTCACCGCTCCCAATTTGGGCAAAATCACAAAGCTATTAGAGACTTTTTTCCAAAAGCGCAACTATTTGGCTTTACAGGCACACCTATTTTTGAAAAAAATGCAACTATCAGGCGTATTGGTGGACAAGAAGCAAAGCTTATGACTACAAAAGATATTTTTGACAATGAACTTCATACCTATACTATTAGTGATGCGATAAATGATAAAAATGTTTTAAAGTTTCATATAGACTATTATCAACCCCAAAATCAAAAAGCAAAACAGAGCACTATTCTTTCAAAAAAAGCTATAGTAGAAACGATCCTAAAAAAGCATGACAATGCTACAGCACATAGAAGATTTAATGCTATTTTAGCTACAGCTTCGATAGATGACGCGATAGAATATTTCGAGTTATTTGAAACTTTGCAACAACAAAAAATGCAAGAAGATGAAGAGTTTGTACCATTAAATATTGCTTGTGTATTTTCACCGCCTGCTGAAGGCAATCAAGATATTGCCCAACTCCAAGAAGATTTACCTCAAGAGCAGTTCGATAATAAAATAGAACCTAATCGTAAAAAAGTAGCCCTATCAAAAATCATTGAACACTACAATAAACAATTTGAAACCAACTTCACTATAGCACAGTTTGATACCTACTATCAAGATATACAAAAGCGCATAAAAGATCACAAATATCCAGATAGCGACCTACCTCATAATAAAAAGATAGATATAACCATTGTGGTAGATATGCTACTTACCGGTTTTGATAGTAAATATCTCAATACACTGTATGTAGATAAAAATCTCAAATATCATGGACTAATACAAGCCTTTTCAAGAACCAATCGAGTACTTAACGACACAAAACCTTATGGCAATATTTTGGATTTTTGCTCCCAGCAAGAAGCAGTAGATGAAGCAATAGCGCTTTTTAGCGGCAAATGTGAACAACCACCTAAAGAGATATGGCTCGTTGAAAGTGCCGATGAAACTATACAAAAGCTACAAAATGCCACAGAGCATCTTGAAGCAGTAATGGAGAGTTATGGTGTAGCATGCAGCCCATCTGAAGTAGTAAATCTCAAAGGTGACGAAGCAAAAGCAGCATTTATCAACGCTTTTAAAGAGATTCAGCGTTTATATACACGATTGGAGCAGTATACCGATTTAACTTCCAAACAAAAAGAGATAATTGAAAAAATAATACCACTCAATGATTTAAGAGCTTTTCGAGCTTCCTATTTAGAGACAGCCCGTCAACTCAAAGCCAAACAGCAAAGTGAACAAGAGATCTCGCCGGTAGTGGAAGCTTTGGATTTTGAATTTGTGCTATTTGCTTCTGCAACGATTGATTATGACTATATAATGCGATTAATTGCAAGATACTCTTCGCAAGAACCAAAAAAGCAGAAAATGACTAAAAAACAACTCATCTCACTACTACGCTCTCATACCAATTTAAAAGATGAAAAAGATCATATTATCGCATATATCGAAAGCTTAGAAGTTGGTAAAAAACTCACACAAGCAGAGATAGAAAAGGGGTATGAAATCTTTAAAAAACGTCAATATAAAAAGCGTTTAGAAGAAATTGCTAAAAAATATAGTATCGATTATAACACATTGGATGATTTCGTAAGCCGCATCGTAAACCGCCGCATTTTCGACGCCGGAGAACTTACCGATTTACTAGCTCCACTAAAACTTAGCTGGAAAGAGCGCAAAACAAAAGAAAAAAAGCTTATGCAAGAGCTCATCCCACTTCTTCGAAAAATGGTAAATGGCAAAGAGATATCTGGGTTGGAGGTTTATGGTGAGTAGTAAAGTTGACCTATCTACCTATCTAAAGAAGCCTCCCTTGGAGTCTTATCGGCAGATAGGAACCTTTAAGATTAAATAAAAGGAATTTAATGGCTCTTGATTTATCGGATACTTTAGTAATAGGTATTTCTGCAACCGCCCTTTTTGATTTAAGTGAAGCTGATAAAATATTTCGAACAAAATATAAAGAAAACAAAGAAACAGCTATAGATGAATATCGAAAATACATGTTAAAGCATGAAAATGATCCTTTGGATGATGGAACAGGGATGCCCTTAGTAAAAGCTTTATTAAATTTAAATAAATATTCAAAAAAAGATGAGCCTCCACTTGTAGAAGTAGTTGTAATGTCAAGAAATAGTCCTGAAACTGGGATTAGAGTTTTTAAAACAATAAGAGAGAGACAGTTACCTATTTCCCGACATGCTTTTACGGGTGGCGAACCTGTAACAGACTATTTAGAAGCTTATTATGTTGATCTTTTTTTAACTACAAATGAAAAAGATGCACAACGTGTAATGGATAGTGAAAAATGTGCTGTTGCTATTGTTCAACAGCCTCCTGAGCACATAAATTCTTTACCAGAAAATCAAGTTAGAATAGCTTTTGATGGTGATGCGGTTTTATTTAGTGAAAAAAGTGAAATTGTTTACAAGTCAAAAGGAATGGAAGAGTTTCACAAAAATGAAGACGAATTACAAGATATACCAATGGAAGAAGGGCCTTATGCAAAATTTTTAAAAAAGTTAGCTAGACTTCAAGATAGATTACCTTTTAGCGTAGAATATTCTCCTGTCAGAATTGCATTAGTAACTGCAAGAAATGCACCAGCAGAAATGAGAGTAATTAATACATTAAGACATTGGGGTGTTTATATAGATGAAATATTTTTTTTAGGAGGTTTAGACAAATCAAGAATATTAAAAGCATTTAAACCTCATATTTTTTTCGATGATCAAGAACAGCATCTTAAAAATGCTTCACAATTAATCCCATCTGCAAAAGTTCCATATAAAAGTGATTCTCCTTTATGTGAAAAAAATAGTTTATTTTCATTTAAGGATAAGCATGAAAAATAAAGTCCCATCTCTTCGTTTTCCTGAGTTCAAAGATAGCGGGGAGTGGGTAAAAATAGATATTAAAAATATTGCAAAAAAATTGTTCAAGGTGGAACTCCCAGCACCACAGAAAGAGAATATTGGAATGGTGATATAGAGTGGCTAACACCTGCTGAAATGGGAGATGATCCTTTATTAAAGTATATCAGAACAACCAAAAGAAAAATTACTCAAAAAGGCTTAGAAAAATGCTCTTCTGATTTACTTCCAATAAATAGCATAATATTATCTACTCGTGCACCAATAGGGTATATTTCTATAAATAAAAAAGAAATGGCAATAAATCAAGGTTGTAAAGCAATTATCCCAAAAGATAATTATTACTATGAATTTTTATATTATACAATCTTATATAATAGACAAAAACTTATAAATTTAGGTGCTGGTAACACATTTAAAGAACTTTCAAAGCATGCTTTAGAGTCTTTTAAAATTTATTTTCCTCTAAATAAACAAGAACAACAAAAAATCGCTGATACATTACGATCGCTTGATAAGATGATAGAGGCACAAAAGCAAAAAGTAGAAGGCTTAAAACGGTATAAAAAAGCCCTTATGCAGCGACTCTTCCCAAAAGAAGGAGAAAAAGTTCCCTCTCTTCGTTTCCCTGAGTTTAAAGATAGTGGGGAGTGGGTAGAAAAGAGAATTATTGATTTATTAGATTATGAAAGACCTGATAAATATATTGTTAAAAATGAGAATTACCTTATAAATCCCAATGAAGGAATTCCAGTATTAACAGCGAATAAAAGTTTTATTTTAGGCTATACAGATGAAAATTTCGGAATTTATACAAATCTTCCAGCAATCATATTTGATGATTTTACTATTGAAAGTAAATATGTAAATTTCCCTTTCAAAATCAAATCATCAGTAATCAAAATTTTAAAAGCGAAAAACAAAAATAATCTAAAATTTATATATGAATTAATTAATAATATTAATTTTATAGTTGCTGAACATAAAAGATATTATATTTCTGAATTTCAATATAAAAAAGTTCTTGTCCCACATCCAAAAGAACAACAAAAAATTGCCAATACACTCTTATCTCTTGACAAACTCATCGAAGCAGAATCCAAAAAAATAGAAGTTTTACAAAAGCATAAAAAAGGATTGATGCAGCAGCTTTTTGTAAATGAGGAGAAGTAATGACTATAAATAACATTGCCAAAAAAATTATAGATAGTGATAAAAAAATTATCTTACTTTATGCATTCAATACTACTGGCAAAACTAGATTATCAGTAGAATTTAAAAAACAAACAAAAATAAATAGTGATCATATAGGTGTATATTATAATGCTTTTAGTGAAGATTTATTTGTATGGGATAATGATGAAACCAATATTAGATTGAAAATCATTCCAAGTAGCCTAAATAATTTTCATAGTTCATTAACAGAAGATAATATCAAAGAAAAACTTCAACCTTATAAATTCAATTTTGATTTCAGATTTAATTCATATAATGATCCAGAAAAAGGAATAGAATCTATTTATTTTTTTACTAAAAATAGTGAGAAAAATATTAAAATATCTCGAGGTGAAGAGAGAATTTTTATATGGTGCTTTTTTTAGCCTTATTTGAAATTGAAGATTTTCAAGAAAATCAAAACCAATATTTTTTTATCGATGATCCAATATCAAGTTTAGATGACAATAATATTTTTATTACAGCTTTATCTATTATGAACCTAATAAAAAACTATTCAAGTAATCGAAAAATTATCATCACAACTCACCATATAGGTTTTTTTTCAATCATAGCTAATTGGTTAACTAAAGGTGAAAAAAGTAACAAATATAGAGAGTTAATTGAAATATATATACTCGGAAAACAAACAGATGGAGAATTATTTCTTGAAAAACCTAAAAATGCAATTTTTCTATATCATTTACACTTATTAAAAGTTTTAAATGAAGCAAAGAATGAAAATAGACTCGTTGCATATCATTTTGTATTACTGCGTCAACTACTTGAAAATATTGCATCTTTTTTAGGTACCGGAAGATTTAGCTATGTTTTAGAAAAAATAGGCATAACTGATGCAAATGACATTTCAAATCGATTAAATGTATTGTCCCATAAAAATATATTTACCTATGAAAGCGAAATTATTACATCTGACAGTAAACACTTAATCATAGAGATTTTGGATAAATTACAAGATAAATTTGAATTTAACATATAATAAAGGCTAAACTATGAGCGAAGAACAGAAAAAAAAACCTAATAAGATACTTTGGACGATAACTGATAAATATAAGATTTATACACTCTTTGGAGTAAAAAGATGACACTTTACTCCGTGCCCCAAAAATGTTATAATTTCATTAATAGAACCCCTCAAGCCTCTGCCGTAAGGCAAGCTCAAATGGAGGGGTCGCTATGAAATTTAATAAACCTTCTTTAACTCTCCAAAAACAACTAAATCATATTGAAAGTTTTTACAATATTCAAATAAACGATAGAAAAAAAGCTTTGCACTATTTAAAGCATTGTAACTATTACAAGCTTAGAGGTTATTGGCTCTATTATGAAAAAAAAGGTATAAAAGCAACATTTGAAGATGTGATAAAGCTATACGAGTTTGATAAAAAGTTAAGGGATATTCTTCTAAGCTATATAGAAAAAATAGAGAATTCGATAAAGTCCATTTTTGCAAATTACCTTACCACAAGATATAACAATTCTCATATACACCTTGATAAATCGATATTTGATAATGAAAAATATCATCAAGAGAGCATTATTAAACTAAAAGAGAGTTTTATTAAAAGTGATGAAGTCTATATAAACCATTTTAAAGAAAAATACGAAGAGGAGCTTCCACCTCTTTGGGTATGCGTAGAGTTTATGACTTTTGGAGAGCTTTCTAAATGGATAAGGAACTTAAACATAAAAGATACTAAGCAGATAGCAAAAGAGTATAACATCAAATCGCCAAAAGTTTTTAGCTCAATTTTATATCATTTTACAGAAGTGAGAAACAGATGCGCACACCATAGCAGAATTTGGAATCATAATTTTATACATAAATTTGAAATACCAAAACAGTATAAAAAGTTCTGTCATCAAAAGAATTTAAACTATCACACACATTACTCATCATGAAAGATTTACTTAAAGTAATAGAAAATACTAATAGTTTTTCAAAAAATATATTGAACTTAATCGATGAATATTCAATTAATTCTAATGAAATAGGCTTAAATGAAACAATTATCAAATTTTTAACTAAAAGGTAGAGCAATGAGCGAAGAACAGCAACAAGAATTAGGCAAGATACTTTGGGCGATAGCCGATGAGCTAAGAGGCTCGATGAATGCGGATGATTTTAGAGACTATATGTTGGCATTTTTATTTTTTAAATATTTATCAAGCAATTATGAAGAAGCTGTAGCTAAAGAGCTTGAAAACGATTATCCAAAAGCCCAAGATAATAAACTACCACTTGAGATATGGTATGAGCAAAATAAAGATGATATTGAAGAGTTTGAAAACTATATGCGCCAAAAAATACACTATGTTATAAAGCCAGATTTTCTTTGGAATAATATCGTCAAACTTGCAAAACAAGAAAGTGAAGATCTTCTAACAAGAGTAAGAAGCGCTTTTAAATATATCGAGAACGAATCTTTTGCGGGAAATTTTAGTGGACTCTTTTCAGAAGTCAATCTTGATAGTGATAAACTTGGTAAAAATTATACCGAGCGCAATAAAAGGCTTGCAAAAATTATCAAAGAGATAGCAAAAGGACTTGAAAAATTTCCAGATGATCGTGATATATTAGGAGATGCATATGAATATCTTATAGGGCAGTTTACGGCAGGCAGTGGAAAAAAAGCTGGCGAATTTTATACCCCTCAGCAAGTCTCAACGATTCTCTCTCGTATTGTAACACTTGATAGCCAAGATCCTACACGAGGTAAAAAGGAAAGGCTACAAAGCGTTTACGACTTTGCCTGTGGTTCGGGTTCGCTGCTTTTAAATGTCCGCAAACAGATGGGACGTTATGGTATTGGTAAAATCTATGGGCAAGAAAAAAACATTACCACTATAACTTAGCTCGAATGAATATGCTATTACATGGACTTAAAGATAGTGAGTTTGAAATATTTCATGGTGATACACTTACAAACGATTGGGATATGCTGCGCGAAGAAAACCCAGCAAAAAAGATAAGTTTTGAGGCTGTGGTGGCTAATCCCCCTTTTAGCTACAAATGGGATCCAAGTAAAGAGATGAAAAATGATTTTCGCTTTAAAGATTATGGCATAGCGCCAAAATCAGCTGCTGATTTTGCATTTTTACTGCATGGATTTCATTATCTCTCTCAAGATGGCACTATGGCTATTATTTTACCCCATGGTGTGCTTTTTCGTGGAGGAGTAGAAAAAAAGATACGTATAAAACTTATCAAAGATGGTAATATTGACGCTGTTATAGGATTACCACCAAAACTGTTTTACTCTACTGGAATTCCTGTATGTATTTTGGTATTAAAAAAGTGTAAAAAAGAGGATGATATACTTTTTATCAATGCATCAGAATATTTTAAAAAAGGAAAGCGTCAAAATCAATTACTTGATGAACATATAGATGAGATAGTAGAAACTTATGCTTATCGCAAAGAAAAGGATCGATACTCAAGGCGAGTCTCTTTAAAAGAGATAGAAGAAAATGACTATAACCTCAACATCTCTCGCTACGTAAGTACGATTGAACCAGAACCCCTTGTAGATTTGGATCAAGTTTATAAAGAACTTTTAATAATAGAGAAAGATATAAAAGATGCAAAGATGCAACATAACAGTTTTTTAAAAGAACTTGGATTAAAACCTTTGCCATAATCAGAAATTAGGGGTCAGTCGCTATCTTAAATTATCCAAAAAACTTAAACACTTTAATATCGCCTATTTAACCAAGATTGCAAAAGTTTTAAATGTTAATATTTGTGAATTTTTAAGGTACTGATGAAATTATTAGAAGCTAAAATTCAAGAAGTTTTAAACCCATTTTTTTCATAAAATTTGAATTTCTCATCAACAGTTGCAACAAGCAAATCATGGACTAAAGCTTGTGATATAAGCATCCTGTCAAAAGGGTCTTTGTGAAAGTAGGGAAGTTCATACAACTTCATCGCACTTTTTGCATCAAAACCTAAAATTTTTATATCCAATTTTTCTAAAACAAAATCCAAGTCAAATTCAACATTTAATTTATGAAGAGATTTTTTGATAGAAATTTCAGCTAAACTGATAGAACTTAACAAAAGATCATTGTCTCCATTTGCTAAAGTTTCCAAAATAGAGATTGAAAGTTTTTCAGGTTCATACAAAAGCCACAAAAAATATGAGTATCGATTAAAATTTTCATTATTCACCATAAAACATTTTATTAATCTCTTCAACCTCCTTATCAAAATCTTTTGGAATCTTAGCCAGTCCTTTTAAAATGCCAAATTCTCGCTTTTTATTGGAACAATTTTTGCAAATTTTGTTTTTTACCAAATTCAATAATTATCTCCTCTCCATTTTCAACCTTTTTTAATTAGTATATCTTTTTTCAAATCATCTATTTCGATTACTATCTGCATAAGTTCATTCAGATCTGGCACTCTTTAAAGGAGAGAGAGGAGTGCAAATCAGATACACATTTCCAGGGCTCAAAGGGTATAACAGATTAGAGAAAATCTATTACAATAGTCTCATGATAAGCGAAGAGGCAAAAGAAGAAAAAATATACTGGAGTTTTGGCAAAAGTATGGATTGGAAGCTACAATAGATGCTTTTGGAGTAAGTAGAAGAACGCTTTTTCGATGGAAAAAAAGTTTCAATGATGCAAATGGTGATATCAAAGCCTTAAATCCAAAATCACGCAAACTAAAAAGAGTAAGAGAGTCAAAAGTACCAATAGAAGTCATAAAAGAGATAAAACGATTAAGAAAAGCATATCCCAACATCGGTAAAGCAAAACTCTATCACCTTTTAAAACCCTTTTGTGAAGAAAGAGGTCTTAAAACTCCCTCAGAATCAACAATAGGACGAATAATCGCAAAAGCACCAGATAAAATGAGAATATTTCCTTATCGCATCGATACAAAAGGAAAAGTCAAACCAAAAAAGAGAGTTCAAAAAAATAGAAAACCAAAAAACCTCAAATCCAAACCATTTGAACTCTGGGCAGTAGATACCATCCAAATAGTCTCAAACGGTATAAAACGATATATCCTTACGATGATAGATCCTCTCACACGTATTGCATTTGCAGTAGCAATTCCTTCTAAACATACAAAACATACTGCATACGCCCTTGAAGCTCTCATCGATGGAATAACTTCCATCAAACATAAACGTACACTTGCAATTCTTTCTGATAATGGCAGTGAATTTAAAAAAGAGTTTGACGCTCTGCTTGAACAAAAAGGCTTTACACACTACTGGACCTATCCAAGAAGCCCTAAAATGAATGCACACAATGAACGATTTAATAGAACAATTCAAGAACAGTTTATTCAATACTATGAAGATGTACTCTTTACAGACTTACAAGAATTCAATAAAAAATTAGCAAAATGGCTCATCGATTACAATACCAAAATACTACACTCTTCTCTTAATTTTAAATCTCCGGTACAATACCTCCTTGAAAACTATCATGAGTGCCATATGTATTGGACTTATACACTATCATGACAATTCCTTATTTACTAAATTATAATATTATACCAAAATAAAAGTTTTGAATATTTTGAATATAAACAATATTAATTAAAAGGCAAATATTGCAAATTTGCGGCATTGATGAAGCAGGACGCGGACCACTGGCAGGGCCATTAGTGATGGCAGGAGTTGTTTTTACAAAAAGAGTCTATAAGTTGGATGATTCCAAAAAACTCTCGCCTCAAGCAAGAGAGAAGCTTTATGAAAAAATCATCAATGCAGCGCAATACAAAATCGTCATCATCGATAACGAAACAATTGATCAAAAAGGCATTTCAGCTTGTATCACCCAAGGACTCAAAGAGATTATCAGTACCCTTTATGTAAAGCGTTACATTTTCGATGGCAATTCGAAATTCGGTGTTGATAACATTGAACCCATAATCAAAGCTGACCAAACCATAAAAGAGGTCATGGCAGCTTCAATTTTGGCTAAGGTCACACGAGATCGCATCATGTGTGAAATAGACAAAGAGTATCCCGAATATGGCTTTTGCAAACACAAAGGATACGGTACAAAAGAGCATATTGAGGCAATGAAAAAATATGGTCTATCTCCTGTTCACAGAAAAAGCTTTCGCCCAAAAGCGTTACAACCGACACTATTTTAGCACTGATTCAATAAAGCGAAACAATTGTAAATTGTAGCGAAGAAAAAGCATTTTAAAACTTACCCTTTTGGGCATATTTATTTTTCGCTTCATCACAAGAATCTACTATAATTGTGAAAACTACTCTAGGAGAGCCGATGCATACCATCAAATGTCCAAACTGCGGTTATGAAATCGATATCAATCAGACACTTTACGAAGAGATAGAAAAAGCAGCCAAGGCAAAGCTGCAAAAAGAGATCGAAGCACATAGAAAGCAGTATAAAAATGAGCTTTCAAAACTCAAAGCCCAGGAAGAGGCTCTCAAAGCAAAAGAGACAGCACTTGAAGCAAAAGCAAACCAACTGGCTCAAGAGCTTCTTTCAAAAGAGCGGCAGAATCTAGAAAGGGAAATAAAAAAACGGCTCGAAAATGAGCAAAAATCGATCATAGAACATCTCAAAAAAGAGCTGGAAGAAAAAAGCAATCAAGTCAAAGAGCTCAACGAAGCAAAAATAGAGATAGAAAAACTCAAACGGCAAAAAGATGAAGCCATCCAGCAGGCCAGGCTGCAAGCCCAAAAAGAGTTAAATGAAGAACTTGCCAAGGCAAAAGAGCAGCTATCAAAACAGTTGGCTCAAGAAAATGAACTCAAACTCAAAGAGAAAGAGAAGCAACTCGAAGATCTCAAACATCAACTTGAAGAAGCCAAAAGGAAAGCAGAACTAACTTCCCAGCAGCTTCGAGGAGAGGTACAAGAACTTGCCATTGAAGAGTATTTGAAAAATCAGTTTCCATTCGATGCAATCGAAGAGATCAAAAAAGGGCAGCGTGGAGCAGACTGTATCCAGATTGTCAATACAAGAGAGCTGCAAAACTGCGGCAAAATATACTATGAGAGCAAAAGAGCAAAAGAGTTCAAAAAAGAGTGGATCGAAAAATTTAAAGCCGATATGCGAAATCTCGGATGCGATATAGGGGTGCTCGTGACACAGAGTATGCCAAAAGGAATGGATCGTATGGGACTTTTGGATGGAGTATGGGTATGCAGTTTTGAAGAGTTCAAAGCCCTAAGCGCCATTTTGCGCGAAAATCTCATCAAAATCGCTCTCATCAAAAAAAGCCAGGAAAACAGGGGAGAGAAGATGGCGATGCTCTATAGCTATCTTACCTCAGATGAGTTTCGCATGCAGATCGAAGCGATTGTGGAAGGCTTTACTCAGATGCAACAAGATCTTGAAGCAGAAAAACGAGCAATGGCAAGGATCTGGAAGCAGCGTCAAAAACAGATCGAAAAGGTTTTGGAAAACACAATCAGTATGTACGCCAGCATCAAAGGGATTGCCGGCAGTGCCATCTCGCACATCAAAGCACTAGAGCTTCCTTATAGCGAAGATTAAGCATACAGGCTAATCGTTCCGTTTGGATTTGAAGGTGGTGTTTTCGCACCACTTGCTTGCTGGATACCCTCTAACATCTTTTGCATCATCTCTTGCTGCAATTGCATCGCTTTTTTCAGCATAGAAACTTCTACGTGGTTTTTGACACTTTGCTGTTTTTGCCATGTGGAATATGCTGCTATATCATTGACACTTGAGACATTCATGATATCTCCTTTGTCTCATTATCGGCTTATAAATAGACTTTTTTGAGATGAGAGAGCTGGCTTGTTGCATTGAGTAAAAGCATATCCGCTATGACCAAAGCCATCATCGCTTCAGCAACAACGCTTCCCCTTGCAGCTACAAACGGATCGTGCCTGCCTTTGAGTTCAACCTCGACTTCATTGCCGTTTACATCGATGGATCGCTGTTTTTGAAATATAGAGGGCGTTGGCTTGAACCACACTTTTGCTATCACATCCTCACCGTTGCTGATACCGCCCAATATGCCTCCGGCATTATTGGAAATAAAACCCCCTTTAGTGATCTGGTCATTGTTTTGGGATCCATACAATCTACTGGCTTCTCGACCCAAACCGATATCGACCGCTTTCGCTGCATTGATACTCATGAGTGCCTCAGCAAGTACCGCATCCAATTTATAGTAGATCGGCTCTCCAAACCCCACGGGAAGATTGGTAGCTCGAACGAGCACCGCACCTCCAACACTGTCGTGCAACTCCTTAGCTTTTAGAATAGCCTCTTTTTGCAATGTTTCAACATGAGGATCTAGTGCGAATATCTCACTTGTTTTTGCATAATCAAAATCATATTCTTTTGCCTCGATTCCAGCTACTTCACACACGCCAGCTTCTACTTGAATGCCAAACTCTTTGAGTAAAAGCTTCGCAACTGCACCTGCAGCAACCCTAGCTGCCGTCTCTCTGGCGCTGCTTCTACCACCACCCCGATAATCTCTGATGCCATATTTATGCCAGTAGGTAAAATCGGCATGGCCTGGCCGAAAGATATCTTTAATATTGGAGTAATCCCTGCTTTTTTGATCTTTGTTGAATATCACCATCGCAATAGGCGTACCAGTACTTTTCCCTTCAAATACGCCACTTAAAATCTGCACCTCATCAAGCTCTTTTCGTGCCGTAGCAAATTTGCTTTTTCCTGGCCGTCTTCGATCCAACTCATTTTGAATAAACGTTTCATCTATTTCCAGCCCTGCCGGTACGCCATCTAAAACACACCCGATAGCTTTTCCGTGAGACTCCCCAAAGGTCGTCATGATAAGTCGCTTGCCAAAACTATTCATTACGTGCCTTCAAGATTTTGAGTGCCTCTTTTGCAGCCTCTTGCTGGGCGGCCTTTTTACTGCGCCCTTTTGCAGTGGAAATCGTCTCTTCATGGAGCAGCACCGCCACTTCAAACTCTTTTTTATGATCCGGCCCGCTTGAGCCAAGAAGCTTGTATGTGGGAGTTATACCGTAATGTGCCTGGGTGAATTCTTGCAATGCGGTTTTGAAATCTTTAAACAATGAGTCCAGGTCGATTTTTGGATAGGCCTCTTCCAAAAGTTTCAAAGAGAGTTCACGAACCTTTTCAAGTCCCTTTTCAAGGTATATAGCGCCCATGACCGCTTCAAAAGCGTTGGAGAGAAGACTCGGTTTTGTTCGGCCTTGATTATTCTCTTCTGCTTGGGAGATGAAGATATATTTTCCGATATCAAGCTTTTGTGCGAGTTTTGCAAATCCCTCTTCATTGACTAGAGATGCGCGAAGTTTCGATAGTTCTCCCTCGTTTGCCTTGGGAAACTTTTTAAAAAGATACTCTCCTACCACCAGGTCTAAAACAGCGTCACCCAAAAACTCCAAACGCTCGTTATTCACGGGGCTTTTATAGCTTTTGTGCGTCAGCGCCTCTTTCAAAAGCTTTTTATCCTCAAACCTGTAACCGAGTTTTTTTTCAAACTCTTCCAACTGCTTCATCAATCACCTCTTGAGAAGAACCAGAGAAAAAGAATGGCTTCTTCTTCTCTCATTCTCTTTTTTGTTATTCTATCCAATTCCTGCTTCCTTTGCCATCTCTTTGGCAATTTCATCACACCGCTCATTCTCTTCATGACCACTGTGACCCTTTACCCAGACCGCCTTGATGCGATGCGGTTTTGCAACTTCGATAAACTCCTTCCAAAGATCTGGATTTTTCACATTTTTGAAATCTTTTTTGATCCATCCTGAAAGCCATGAGTTTATAGCCTGTACTACATAATTTGAGTCACTATATACGGTTACAACACAGGGTTCTTTGAGTGCCTTTAATCCTTCTATTACAGCTTTGAGTTCCATTCTGTTGTTGGTTGTATGGGGTTCGCCTCCTTTGATGATCTTTTCATTGTCTTTATAGCGCAAAATAGCACAATACCCTCCTGGTCCCGGATTTCCCAGGCTCGATCCGTCACTAAACAGAGAAACTTTCTTCACGTTTTTCTTCCTTTGGTCGTAAAATCAGCTCTACTTTCGGAGATTCCACACTTTGGCAATTGGGACACCGGCTATAGGCAAAAGGAAAGATGTTTTTGCATTTTGGACACAGATATTCAAAATCAAGATCCGCATTTGGATAGTGCATCAAAACATCAAACTCGAATATATCACTTCTCTTTGTAAAGTTTCCATACCCTTTGGCGGTATAGAGTGCCTGCAAAAAAGGGTGGTCTGTTCGAATCTGATCTTTGGGCAGTCTCCATAAAATATCAACAATTTGCTCGTAATCTTTCGGGTCTAACACTCTCCAAGCCTTTTGGGGATCTGTTTTGAAAAGATGGGTGAAAATAACTCGCACAAGAGCAGGATGCTCTTTATAAAGCGTCACAAGATCATTAATTTCATTGGAAACTATAAATTTTCTAGCCATGAGATAGTTGGTATCAGAACTGGTATGACCGAGTTCATCAAGAGCCTCTTTGATTTTAAGAGCGTTTTGCATATCATTCATTTTCTCATATATCAGCATCAACTCAAAAAGAACATCCGCTGATCTTGGAAAATACCGCAAAATCTCCTCATATATCTCAATGCTTCGTGCCAGAAATCCCGCTTTGTAGTAGAGTTTTGCGAGCTGCTTGAGTATGAGCACTCTTTCTTGCATATCCTCAGTAGACTCTTTTAGCTGCAGATAGATTCCTATCGCTTTTTCAAAATCCCCATTTTTCATATAGGCTTTGGCAAGCTGTGCAAGCGCCTCTTTCTCCTTCTCCTCACCTGAAAACCGCAAAGGCTCTGACTTGGCATTTTCATCAAACCGTTCAAAAAACTGTTCAAGGGAGTTTTTTTGCTTTTTATTTTTCAGCAAGCCCCAGGCATAACTAAAAAAAGAGATGATGAAAATCAGACCAAAAAAGATAATGAGACCGAAAAGAGGATCGCGGTATCCCACCAAAAAATCCAAGCAAGCTCCTTTGTGGGAATTATACTATAATACCCCTATGATAGATCCGAACTCCATAGAACAGCTCAAAAATATCGTCGATATCGTTGATGTCATAGGAAACTATATCGAGCTTAAAAAAGCAGGTTCCAATTATAAAGCTCTTTGCCCTTTTCACCAAGAAGATACCCCAAGTTTTGTTGTCAGTCCATCAAAACAGATCTTTCACTGTTTTGGATGTGGAGCAGGGGGAGATGCGATCAAGTTTTTGATGGAATACGAAAAGCTGAGCTATCCAGAAGCCATCGAAAAACTTGCCGGGATGTATAACTTCTCTTTGCAAAGAACGGGATCAAAAGAGTCCAGTAGCAATCTTTTCAAAGCATTGGAGTCAATCAACAGACTCTACAAAAAGGAGCTCTTTTCCAAAAAAGAGGCACTCGATTATCTCAAACAAAGAGGTGTTGCCAACAATTCAATCGAAAAATTTGAACTGGGCTACGCTCCAGAGGGCAATACACAAATCCAATATCTCAAAAAAGAGTTCATTCCTTTGCAAGACGCTATCCAAGCCGGTATCCTCTCCCAAGATTCGGGACGAGTCTATGCAAGACTTGTTGAGCGTATCACTTTTCCCATCTATTCACCCAATGGAGCGCTTGTGGGATTTGGCGGCAGAACTATCACAAATCATCCGGCTAAATATCTCAATTCGCCGGAAACAAAACTTTTTCACAAATCAAAAATCCTATACGGCTATCACATTGCAAAACAGGAGATCTACAAGAAAAAAGAACTCATCGTCTGTGAGGGATACCTGGATGTGGTGATGCTGCATCAAGCAGGTTTTCAAAATGCCGTCGCAACACTGGGAACCGCTTTGACTCCTTCGCATCTGCCGCTTCTTCGAAAAGGCGAACCCAGAGTGATTCTTGCCTATGATGGAGACAGAGCCGGTATCGAAGCGGCTTTAAAGGCTTCTAAACTACTTACAAAAGCAGATATCGAAGGAGGAGTTGTCATCTTCACACAAGACCAGGACCCTGCCGATATGGTTAAAAATGGCCAGATACAAGAATTGCAGCATCTCTTTGCAAAGCCGATTGCTTTCATAGAGTTCGTACTCGAAAAAATCGTACAAAAATATGACATTAAAAACCCCAAAGAGAAAGAGAAAGCTCTCTTTGAAGGGATAGACTTTCTCAAAACTTTATCACCTCTTTTGCAAGAAGAGTATAAAGAGTATTTGGCAGCATTGCTGAATATCCTGCCCTCTAAAATAGTACTGCACCCACAGCAAAAAAAAGAGGCACATTACACAATGGAAGTCCATGATCCAAAAGAGCTCAGCATTATAAAAACGATGCTGACAAAACCCCATACGGCAGACATCATCTTGGATATTATCGACACAAGCCACTTTACCTACCACAAAGAGGAGTTTGAACTCGCTTTGCAAAACCAAGTAGACCATCCAAAAATACGCTCCATTTTGCTCAATGAAGACATTTTAGTCTTTGACGAAGAGCATCTAAAAAGCGAATTATTAGTTTTTTTGATAAAATATTACGAACAGAAAATCCAAAAGGTTGTCAAAGGAAATTTTCCATTCAACCAAAAAAGTTTTCTGATTCGGAAATACAAAGAAAATATAAAAAAATTGAAAAATGGGGAGTTGATTATTGAGTAAGATACGAGCACTCGCACTTTTTAGCGGTGGACTGGACAGTCTATTGGCTATGAAATTGATCATTGATCAAGGAGTTGATGTTATCGGCCTTCATTTTGATACCGGATTCGGTGGTAGAAACGCGGAACAAAAAAGAGAGTATCTGGAAAATATTGCCAAAAAAATTGGTGCGAAACTGGAAATCATCAATATTCGAGAACAGTTCATTCAAGATATTCTCTTTGATCCAAAATATGGCTATGGCAAACACTTCAATCCTTGTATCGACTGTCATGCCAATATGATCCGAGTCGCAAAAGCTCTGCTGCCAAAATTTGATGCCCACTTTGTCATCAGTGGCGAAGTTGTAGGGCAAAGACCCATGAGTCAGCGATTTGATGCACTCAAAAAAGTAGAAAGCCTATCCACAGCCGATGGACTCATCGTCAGACCACTTAGTGCCAAACTTCTTCCGCCTACCATTCCTGAACAAAAGGGATGGATCAACAGGGAAAAACTGTATGGCATAAGTGGCAGAAGCCGTGAAGTTCAGATGGAGCTTGCCAAAAAGTATGGAATAGAAAATTATGAGAGTCCAAGTGGGGGATGCCTCCTGACAGACGAGAATTTCAGTACCAAAATACGCGACCACATCAAATATGACTCATTCGATCTTGAAGATATCGATGTACTCAAATGGGGCAGACACTTCAGACTTCCCGGAGGTGCAAAACTGGTAGTAAGTAGAAACAAAGAGGAAAATGAGAAACTGGGATCTATAGAGGTGACCAAATACGAAAAATTCACTCTGCCATTGCCAGGCCCTTTGAGTCTCATTTCAAAAACGGCGAGCAACGAGGATAAAGAACTGGCGGCGAAAATCGCCTTGACCTATTCAAAAGCAAAACCTGAAAGTGAGTATGAAGTGCAAATAGGCCAAACTCTCATCAAAACATCTCCATTTGAGACAAAAAAAGAGGCTCAAAGCTTTTTTGTCCAATGAGAAACCAACCAAAATATCATCTTTTTAAAAACGCTCGCTATGCACTTGATGGTCTGATCGAGTGTTGGCGAAGTGAAACTAGTTTCAAAATAGAAGTTATACTTTTTATCCTCTTTTCCATACTCTTTTGGC
Source organism: Nitratiruptor sp. YY08-10 (assembly GCF_016629565.1). Classification (NCBI taxonomy): domain Bacteria; kingdom Pseudomonadati; phylum Campylobacterota; class Epsilonproteobacteria; order Nautiliales; family Nitratiruptoraceae; genus Nitratiruptor; species Nitratiruptor sp. YY08-10. Next base: position 189,968 of record NZ_AP023057.1, on the reverse strand, counting down.
TTTTACCGATTGCACTTCTATCGAAAGTGATTTTGCAAACATCTCTTTTCGTTCCACTCATCGCAGAACTTCTCAACAGTGCCATAGAACGGATAGTCGATCTTGCTTCACCCAACTATCACCCTTTGGCAAAAGCCGCCAAAGATGCAGGTGCAGCAGCAGTTCTTCTTTCACTCTTTTTGACTGTCGGTATCTGGGTAGCAGTAGCCATATTCGAACTATTTTGATTTTGTAGCAAAATTTGATATAATTGCAACCCTTACGGGGCATTAGCTCAGCTGGGAGAGCGCCACGCTGGCAGCGTGGAGGTCACCGGTTCGAGCCCGGTATGCTCCACCAATATTGCAAAATTCAAGCCTCTTGTACAAACTTTTTGATCTCTTCTGGAAGTTCAGCTGCAAGATCTTCTATTTCACCTGAGCTAATATGGCGTTTCAAAAAGGCAAAAAACTCTTTGACCAATGCTTTCGCACGTTCAGGATCATCACCAAAATCTTTATGAGATCCCCGATCCTCTTTCATCACTGCTTCAATAAAGTTTTTCAATTTTCTTATGGATTTATCGGGAAATTCGCTTAGCCTCCATCCTTCTACTCCTTCGGCTTTAATGCAGATGGGAAGCTGTGCAAGGAGGTCAAGATACTCTTGAGGGGCCACTCGTCTTCGCAATACTCGCAATACAGCTCGGACAATTCTATTGGCTTGTTGGATATCTTCCAATGCGGCTACCTGCGCAAACTCTTTGAGAAACTCTTTTGTTTTTTGGACATCCTTTTCGAAATGCATGGCAACCTCCTTTTGACTTGCTATCTTGATTTATTATACAATGGCGTATGCAATATTATCTGCTACTTTTGTCCCTGTTCGGTCTCATCTTATTGAGTGTGCTTATCTACCAGATATACCTTTTTATGGTAACGGATGCACGCTACAAACTCTATAAACGATTTGGCAGATTTCCATATACTGACATCTTGCATCGCTATTTCCCTTTATATGAAAAGTTGCCAAAGGAGCTGCAAAGGAGACTGAAAGCCTGTATCCTTACATTTATCCGCGAAAAAGAGTTCATCGGTAAAGGGATAAAAATAGACACAACCAAAAAGGTTCTCATAGCAGCCAATGCCTGTTTGCTAACAATTGGACATGACAGGTGTGAATATAAACATGTCAAATCGATCTTTCTCTATCCCGAAGCGGTTTTCAAAAAAGAGAAAATCCAACAGGGATGGATTGTAACAGAGCAAGACCAGATACTCCTTGGAGAAGCGTGGCAAGGAGGCGAAATTGTTTTAAGCTGGAAAGATCTGGTTGCAGGTGATTTGAATCCAACTGACGGCAAAAATGTGGGACTGCACGAATTTGCCCATCAGCTCGATATGGAAGATGGCGCAGCAGACGGAACACCTCCCCTTCCTTTAAAACTATACTCCAGATGGTCCCAGATCATGTCACAAGAGTACAAAAAACTTCAAAAAGAGCTCAAACATCATCATAAAGGATTTCTCGATCCCTATGCAGCTACCAACGAAGCGGAGTTTTTTGCGGTAGCTACAGAATACTTTTTCGAAAAACCGAAAAAACTCCAAAAAGAAGAACCCGAACTGTATAACCTTTTGAAAGAGTACTACAACCTCGATCCTGCCTCATGGAATTAACACGATTGCACAAAGTTTTGTTGGAATGGTTTGAAAAGCATGGTCGGCACGAACTTCCTTGGCGTCAAACGCAAGATGTCTATAAGATTTATCTTAGTGAAATCATGCTGCAACAAACCCAAGTTAGTAGAGTCGAGAGTGAGTACTATCCAAAATTTTTAAAGCGATTCCCAACACTCAAAGACCTCGCTCAAGCCAGCGAAAATGAAGTCTTGGCACTTTGGAGTGGGCTTGGATACTATTCTAGAGCTAGAAATCTTTTACAATGTGCAAAAATTTGCCAAGACGCTCTTCCAAAAGAGCCTAGAGCACTGATGAAACTGCCTGGTATAGGTACCTACACCGCCAATGCAATCTGCGCTTTTGCATACAACCAACCGGTTGCTGTTGTCGATACGAACATCAAACGGGTCTTGATGCGTTTTTTTGCTCTGAAAAATGAAAAAGAGGTGCACCAAAAGGCTCAAATGCTACTCAATACAGAAGTACCGAAAGAACACAATCTCGCCCTTATGGACCTTGGCTCACTTATTTGTACACCAAAAAATCCAAGATGTAATCAATGTCCACTACAACAGTGGTGTCTGGGAAAAGAGACTCCGCACGCCTTTGGAAAAGGAAAAGCCGTAAAAAGAGAAGAAAAAGTGATTCATTTTGGCATCTTTGTACAAAAGGGTCATATTGCCTTGCAACGATCTACTCAAAATCTTTATAAAAATATGTGGATACTTCCCACCATTGAATCTGCAAAACACCCTTTTGCTACTTTCAGACACAGCTATACCAAATACAATATTCAAGCCACACTCACTTTTTTAAACCAAAAACCACCCAATACGCACCTGATCCCTTTACAAGAACTCAGTACCTATCCAGTAGCTTCCATTGCCCAAAAAGGCATCAAAAAAGCCATCAAATTTCTTCAAGCAGATCTTTGACTTTTTTCAAGCTAAACCTGGTCTGATACTCCTCTTTCTCCTGTTCCAAATCTCCTATCACTTTCCCTAGAGCCAAAAGAGCTTCAAGTTCCAGCTGCTTTGAAGCAAGATCCCTTAAATGGGTGCACTGTACTTCCCTATCGTGAATGAGTCCCAAAATATCTTGAATCTTTTTTAATTTTTTTAGTGCAGACTTCCCTTTTGGATTCAAAAGCACATATATTTCATACAGATAGCGAAGTTTTTTACACTCGATTCGAACTTTATGCAAATCGACTTGGGGATCTAAAAAAAGCATCTTCTCTATTTTTCTTTTTCTTTTTTTGATAGCCGACTTGATCACTTGCAAAGCATCTTTATCGCTTTTGCATTCAATCTTTTGCATTTTTGACAGATACGAAGGGATCTGTTGAAGAAAGGGAGTGAGTTCTTCATACTCTTTGTCCCTTGTTTTGTGAAGTATGTCGAGTATTTGATCCAAATGCGGTTTCATAGCACTCGGAAGAGGGTGTTTTTGTAAAAGATCGATCATCACATCCAAATCCCTCGCCTTGTTTGTTCGCTGCGTAATCTCTTTAAGCCGATTTTGCACATTTTGTACATCGTTTTGATCAAAAGACTTTTTCAATGTTTTTATGATGGAGCGAGAACGTCTGGTATAGACACGAAGCTGATGAAGGTGTTCACGGTTGTGTGGTTCTTGCAAGACAAGTTTGCCAAAACGCTCTATTGCATCTGTGTAGCGCAGCAAAATGTCTTTGATGAATATACAAAACTTCATCCCTCACTCCTTTTGAAGATTATAGCTAATTTGATATAATCGCTCAAAAAGGAGATGTATGAGCGCCTATCTTTGGATTAAAGCATTCCATGTTATCAGTGTTATCAGTTGGATGGCAATGCTTTTTTATCTTCCAAGACTCTTTGTTTATCATGCGGAGCATAAGGAAAATAGAGGATTTGTCGAAGTTGTCAAAATACAAGAGCATAAACTCTACTATTTTATAGGCGTTCCGGCTCTTTGGGCATCGGTACTGAGCGGAGCAGCGATGCTTGCTATGGCTCCAGAGCTTTTCCGCACGGGACTGTGGCTTCATATCAAACTGACAGCTGCACTTTTACTGATCATATATCACTTCTCGTTGCGTTATTTTCTTGTACGATTCAAAGAAGATCGGTGCGAGAAAAATGGGAAGTTTTTCCGGATCTACAACGAGGTTCCTACGATTTTGATGATCATCATTGTCATCATGGTTATCGTCAAACCTTTCTAGGATTTGGTATACTTGACCTATCAAAGGAAACTCCATGTTTGAATCCATAGTACAAAAGATTATCGATTATACTTTTCAAAAACCAAAATACCCATTGCGTTTTCGAGAGTTGATGGAAGCAAACCGCATCGTCGTGGACAATCTTGATATCAAGATGATCCCCGGCGTGAAATTTTGCAGGCTCAAACTCTATTTCGTCTACTTTATCATCTGGAACCTCATCATCATACCATTGGCGCTTCTTTTTCACGGATTTTTAAAATCGCTCGATTGCCACGTATCCATCATTTTAGCGATACTCTTTACACTCCTTTTTTTCGGGACCTACAAAATATTTGAAGAAAGAATCAAAGAAGAGGCTGCAAAAAGGCTTATAAAAGAGGCTTGGCAAAAGTATCTTCCTCATTTTCCTTATGAAAAGTATGCAGAAGAAGTTGCACAGATTTATAAAGAAGCGATTGACAAAGAGATACCAAAGCACAAATTTGAACAGTATGTCATTGACCGTCTTGTTCAAAAGGGTTGACACCCCATACAATTTTTGTTTTGAAGCCAAGAGTATTGTCTGTCATCTTTACCCAAAGGAGATCTATAGCCCAGTAACTGCTTTGGAGCGCTTTGGCAACAGGAAAGGCTTGAAAGTATTGTTTACATTCATTCTGTGTAGCTTCCCTCACATCACCTATGAACTGGACACCCTGGATTTTATGGATCTTTTTTTCACATAACGCAATGGTTCCGCTCACTCTTGGAGAATGTTTGATCTGCTGCATATGAAATGTCTCTTGATCGCTTGCAAAGATGAGAACCATGCTCTTTTGATCAAATACATAAAAGCAGTTTGCAGCATATGGCCCTTGTGCACAGAGACTCAAAAGATGCTGAGATTGTAAAAAATCGATGATTTGCCTTTGCATTTGTATATAATACCAAAATGCGACTATGTATACTCATGCTTCTTTGTATTCCACTTTTTGCAGCTCAGGTCTGGATAGACTTTTTGGGAAACAGACATTTTGATAAAGAGAGGCTTTTTCAAGAGCTTGGCTTTGAAAAGAATCTGAGCCAAAAGCTGCTTTTCAAAAAGCTTCATCCCAAAGTGGATACACGTTTGCTGCCCACTTTATTGGAAGAGTTAAAACTTTTTTATCAAGAACAGGGGTTTTTTGATGTCTCTATCGACATGAAGTTTCAAAACAACAGTGTCATATTCATCATTGATGAAAAAGAGCCTGTCAAAATCGCAGCAATCTCCATCACAAGTGACTTCCCCATCAAACATCTTGTCCCTTTTCACAAAGGAGACCGCTTTGTAGTTCCGGCTTTTGTGAAAATGAAGAAAGATATCAAAAAGGCTCTGTTGCAAAAGGGATACTGCTCTTATGAATTTACCCCAAAAGCCTATGTACAGAAAAAAAATCATATTGCTTATATCGTCGTTTATCTTAAAAAAGGTCAAAAATGCGATATCGGCTCCATTCAAATACAATCCACCATCCCTCAAAAAGTGGTACAAGATCATATCTTTTTCAAACCAGGTCAGCTGTTCAGTCTCGAAAAGGTTGATGAGAGCTACAAAGAGCTCTACTCCTTGGGTTATTTTCGATCCATCTTTATCGATTATTCCAAAAAGATAGACAATCACATCCTTTTGGATATCAATCTCAAAGAGCGGAAGAAAAAAAACATTTACAAAGCAGGAATCGGCTATGAGACAGATAGAGGCGCACTGATCAATCTGTTTTACAAAAACACCAATTTTCACCTTCATCAGCCATCTATCACCCTCACCTATTCCGATATCAAAAAAGAGCTGAGCCTCCAAGATTTTTATCCATCTATCACACTTTTTCACAACGATTACGATATTGCCAATGCGCTCTCGATCGCACAAGACACTTATGACACATTCCAGACAGATTCGGTTCAAATCAACTCGAAATTGATCAAAAAATACTTTTCTTCTACCTACTCTTTTGGCTTGACACTGCAAATAGAGCGAGTTACAAGCGCACAATCTTGTATCACAAACGGAGACTATACGCTTTTATACCCTTCCGTAACTTTTTTTCTTGACCAGAGAGATTCAAAGGTTCATCCCACACAAGGCTGGTTTTTTTCGCTCCAGGCACAAACCTCCCTCAAAGCCTTCTCAAACAGCAACTTTTTCAAAACAGAAACTACATTGGGATGGTATTATCCCTTGCAATCGGTACAACTCTATGCAAAAGCAACATTTGGCCAGCTGCTTATCGCAAGCGGCGACCTGCCACCATCCCTTTTTTTCTATGCGGGTGGCTCATCAAGCAACAGAGCATATGGCTACCGATCCATCCATGCTTTGGATAGCAGTTGTGATATGGGAGGAAAATCGCTTCTGCAAACCACAGTTGAACTTCGAAAGCCGATCGTTAAAAATATCCAGGGAGCTCTCTTTTGGGACAGAGTCTATCTTTCCCGGAAAAGTTTTACGATAGACAGATATATAGACGGTGTTGGTTTGGGAGCTATCTATCCAACTCCTATTGGCGATATCAAAGCCTACTTTGGAATCGATCCAAAAAATATCAGCCAAAACAGTTTTTTCATTCTCATAGGAGAAAGCTTTTGAGAGTAGTTGTATCCCTGATAGAACTTTTTCTTCTTTTTTGCATGGGTATATTTTTGGCAGAAACGAAAACTCATTTTTTGCAAAAAAGCCTCCATCAACTTTTGCAGCAAAACGGCTTTACATGTGAACTACGACTCCAATCCTTGCACCATTTCTCAATTCAAAATTGCAAGTACCACAAAAAGCCTCTTGTACAACAGGTTGATATCTTTTTTGAATACCTTCCTCTACTTCAAGGCACTTTCGTCTTAGACAGCCTCACAATAAAAGATCTTGATCTAAAAACTGCTCAAAGTATCACAATACAAAGGAGCGATCACTCAACTCAAAACATTTTTGATATTTTGATCAAAAAAGCTTCCATCACTGCACACTATCAAAGGAACAACATCAAAGCCACATTGCACCATATCACCCCTTCCTATGCCACAATCGATGCAATAGCGGCAACTACGCCATATGGAAAAGCGGACGCAAAAGGAATCTATAAACAAAAAAAAATATACCTTCAGGGGACAGCATATCCCAAAGAGAATCTCTATCCCCATACCAAGAGCACTCCTATCCCATTTGAGCTGACGATTTCTACTAAAAGAATCGATTTTGAAGCCTCATGCCAAAAGGTTCAGTATCAATCACTTCTTGCCAAGAATATCAAAGCAGAAGGAGTGTATGACTACAAAAAAGTTCATGCTGCCATCAAAACATCACTCCATCACGATTTGGCTGATGCAAATGTAACTGCAAAGATACTCTATGATGGAAATCTGCAATACCGTGCAAAAGGCCTTTTGCACAACAAACCTTTCTTGCCAGAAATAGACTACACAAGTTATCAAACATTCGATTTTGAAGCCAACGGTTCATTGAAACATCATGCAATTCTCTTAAAAAATTCCATTTTCCATATCACAGCAAATCTGAACACTGACAAAACTTTCTCAATCGATGTTGCACCGCTGCAACTCTACTCTGTTTTGAAACTTCCTCACATACCAAAAGATGCTACGGTATCACTGAAAGCAAACGGTGATAGACAACAGGGAAATTTTCATATTCTTTCCAACTATTTCTGGACAAAAGGCTACTGGAAAAAGGATGTAATTGAAGCGAACTTGCGTTTTTTCAAAGATATACCACCCTTTCGACTATCAAAACTGCCCAAAACTCTCCTACAAGCCAATCTATCCCAAAAAGCAGTTACCATTCACAATGATCTTTTGAATCTATCATTCAAAAACAATCATGGAACGATCCAGTTTGACGATACTTCCATCCAATTTACAAAAAAGCAATCCTCCATCAGCTTTCAAGCAGTATCCAAATCACTACAAAAAGCGACTTCTCTTCTCAAGACCATCTATCCCGATATTCCTATAATAGAGGATGTACCCTGCAAATGCAGCGGGATATATGATTTACACAAAAAAAGGTATGAAGCCAAGATAACCATCCATCCCAAAAAGAAACCCTTTTTGAAAAATGTTCAGTTTTTCGAAGCAAAATTTCATGGCAATATGCAAAAAATCATCCTTGATTATTATGCGCTTGTCATCAAAGGACATGGGATGTATGCCACAAAACCATCAGTTCTTATCAAAAAGAATCAAACATTTTTGATCAAAAGCTTTTGGATTGACGATTCTATTCTTGCACAAGGGAGATACGATATCGGTAAAAAAAGCGGAATTGTTACGATTCATTCCGATGCATATCGATATTCAAACATCGAAGGCGAAGCCATCGCTGCCATCGACCTTCGCACCACCATTCACAATACCTACTTCGATGTCGAAGGAACAGTCACAATTGATTCAGCCACCATTACATATGCTCCCAAAAAGGTTCGAACCATCAATGATAAAGACATCATCATCCTCGATGAACCTCTCCAAAGCCAGTCCAACTTTTTCAAAGACCATGTAGCATTGGCTGTTACGATCAAGTCCAAAAAGAGGCTTCGATACAAGATACCTGAACTCGATGTGTGGTTTCAACCCGATATCATGCTTTACAAAGAGTATCAAAAAGATCTTCAAGTGTTAGGCACTGTAAAAATTTTGAAAGGAATGTACGAAACAATCAATTCAAAATTTATTATCTTGCCATCACAGCTTAACTTCTATGGACCGCCAACGTCACCGATGCTTGAACTCTATCTAAAAACGGAAAAAAAAGGGTATCGTATATTTATCACTATCAATGGAGACACAGAAAATCCGGTGCTTCATTTTGACAGCGAACCACCACTACCAGCTAACGATATACTGGCTCTTCTTGCGTTCGGAGGCAAAAGCGGCTCTTTAGTCTCTTCAGCTCTTGGAGGTCCAAAGTTGAGCGCACTTTTTTCCAATCTCTTTATCAAAGATCTCCTCGGTACTTTCTCTATTCAACCAGATTCTTTGTCGCTCATTACCTCAAAAAATAGAATCGGATTTGAAATCGGAAAGAAGTTGAGCGACAAAATCACTATTCTTTACAAAAATGATGAGGTTTCCACTATCATTGTTCGATATGAGATCAATGACCATTTTGAAGGAGATATCGAGTTTGGTCCCCAAAAAAGCGGAGCCCATCTTTTTTACAGAAAAATAAAATAATATTCTTTGCTACAATTTGGAAAAAATTTGGAGGGGATGTGAAAGAGGCAATACTTTTTGATCTCGATGGCACGCTCATCGACAGTGTCCCGGATCTTGCAGATGCAGTAAATGCCATGCTTATGGAAATTGGCAAGGAACCCTTTGAAGAAAAAAAGATACGAAACTGGGTGGGAAATGGTGCAACAATGCTGGTTAAAAGAGCTCTCAGTGGCTCAAGCGAACCAAAAGGAGTAGATGAGGAGCTTTTTCAAAAAGCATTGCAGATCTTTTTTGAAAAATATGAAAACAATCTTTGCAATAAAACCTCTTTGTATCCGGGAGTCAAAGAGACTCTGTCACAACTGCATACGAAGTATCCTCTCGCCATAATAACCAACAAACCGCATCGCTTTGTTAGACCAATTTTAGAATCTCTCGGTATCGATACCTATTTCTCGCTTATCTTGGGAGGCGATTCACTGCCTGAGAAAAAACCGCACCCAAAGCCTCTTTTGCATGCCTGTGAAAGACTCTCTTGTCACCCAAAAAATTCTCTCATGGTGGGAGACAGCAAAAACGATATCATAGCTGCCAAAGAGGCTGGTATTCCGGTCGTTGCCGTAGATTGGGGATATAACTATGATGAACCGCTAACAATCTATCAACCAGATTATATCATCAAAGATTTTACGGAGTTGGAGAAACTGCTATGAAAATAGCTATCGTAGGAGGCGGAGTCGCAGGAGCAAGTACAGCCATCTATCTTGAGAAATTGGGAATTGAATGTACTCTTTTTGAAAAGAAACCCCGTTTGATCTCGGGTCCACCGGCATGCCATCTGCATGCAGGCGGCAATCTCTATCCAGATATCAGCGATGAACAGAGAAAGCAGCTTTTACGAGAATCGATCGAATTTTTACGCTTCTATCCACAGGCCATCGAAAAGCGCCCGACACTTTTGGCTGTCCCCAAAGATATACCGATCGATATCGATGAGTTGGTAAATCGCACAAAGAAACTGGCTCTCTTTTATGAAAAACTTGTCCAGTCCGATCCGGCAAATGAAGTACTGGGTAAACCAGAAAACTACTTTTTGACCTTTTCAAAAGCGGATGTTTTAGCATTGCGAGGCCTAAAACCAAAAAAAATCCCTCAAACGCCAAAAGAGTGGCTCATTCCTTTTGCCAATGAAGTGGATCTTGAAAAGCTTAAATTTCCTGTCATTTTAGTGCAAGAGTATGGAATCAACATTTTTCGTCTCAGCGCCATAGCCGAGCTTCTGCTTCAAAACACCGATCTTCGTCTAAACACAAAAGTCACTCATGTGCAAAAAAGAGAAGATGGATTTGTAATCACTTCCCAAAATACACATGAAACGAAAGAGGAGTATTTTGATTTTTTGATCAACGCCGCCGGATTTGAAAGCGGAATTATCGATGACTTTTTGGGATACTACCGAGAAAGGCTTGTTGAGTTCAAAGCTGCATATGTTACAAAATATCATAACAAATATCTCTATCCGGAGATGATCTTTCACGGTATACGAGGAACGGACAAAGGAATGGCACAGTTTACCCCATATCCAGAGGGCTACTATCAGCTTCACGGTATGCGAAAAGATATCACTCTTTTCAAAGATGGTGTGGCAAAAAGTGAACCTCCTTCGAGCCAACCAAAACTCCCTCAAAAATATGTCAACTTCATAGAAAAAGGTTTCGATCCCAAGCTTGCACATGATAGGACCAAAAAAGCCATCTGGTATGTCAGCCGCTACATTCCTCCATTTTCCAAGGCACTGCCCACTTCTACACCACTTTTTGGAGCCCAGCAGGTCCCAGGAAGAGATTTGAGTCTAAGAGCCGCGGAGATCTCTTTTGAAGGGGACCGTTATGCAAGATGTGAAATCGTCAAAGTCTCATCCATTTTCACTATGGCCGATGCAATTGTTCAAAAACTGATCACATTGCAGACTCTTCCTCCCACATCCCAAGGAATTCGAATCGAAGGTGAGCTATTGGATGAGAAAGCTATCGATCAATTGGCACAAAATATTGCGGCACAAAGAGGCTATCCGACAGCAATGGCAAAACTCTCTATCCCTTACATTGCTTTAGAATCTGGGAACGAAGCTCTTTGATATCATAGCTTTTTGCCGTTTTTACTCGTATGAGTGGAACACCTGCCGTTTTGCAGGCCCACTCTATGAACCGATCTCTCTCTACTCGATCAGCTCTGGAATGCGATGCATCATCTAGCTCCAAAGCAGCCACAATATCCAGTTTTGCATCACACAGTACATAGTCAAAATGTTTACAAGCCACTTTGTTAAAAGCGCTTTGCCATCTGCTTCGATCTTTTGTGGTGATTGGCAGCAAAACATCCGCCGCTCGTACTTTAGCAAAAATATAGTATTCATTTCCTATTGCTTGTTGTAAATGAATAAAAAACTTTCGTTCACTTGGCGTAAATATCTTTTCAACAGCTTTGTATTTTAACGGCGCTTTTTTCCAAAAGAAGAGAAGAATGAGGATAACTATGAGAAAAAAAAGTGACAGGATTAAGATTTGATCTAGTGAAAAATTGTACAAATATACGCCTCTGTGGTGCGGGAGAGAGGACTCGAACCTCCACGCCTTGCGGCACCAGATCCTAAGTCTGGCGCGTCTGCCAGTTCCGCCACTCCCGCGAAGTGGTACGCCCGCCAGGACTCGAACCTGGAACCTACGGCTTAGAAGGCCGTTGCTCTATCCGGTTGAGCTACGAGCGCATGATAAACAGTATAAACAGTGATAAGTAGTGGCACGCCCGAGAGGAGTCGAACCTCTAACCTACGGATCCGAAGTCCGTTGCTCTATCCAATTGAGCTACGGGCGCACATTCGACCCATAGGCGAAAGCTTTTTAGAGAAACATATCAAATGGCCCGTTACCTATGGGGTGGATGACCGGATTCGAACCGGCGACCCCCAGAGCCACAATCTGGTGCTCTAACCAACTGAGCTACACCCACCGTCGAGTGCTGAAAAAAAAATATTTTGAAAATGGTCGGGGCGGAGGGATTCGAACCCCCGACCCCCTGGTCCCAAACCAGGTGCGCTAACCAGACTGCGCTACGCCCCGCTCATCTTTAGGACTGAAATTATAGGCAAAATTGTTCCCTTTGTCAAGATAGTTGCTATAATATCGAAAACCAAATAATAGGAGAGGTCTTGAAAATACAAAAATTTAGCAAGATCGGGTTTATTATGGCTGCAGCTGGAAGTGCCGTCGGACTTGGTAATATCTGGAAATTTCCCTATATGACAGGCGAATATGGTGGTGGGGCTTTTGTTCTTGTCTATCTCGTAACGATCGCTTTTATAGGTTTTTCTGTCATGATTGCTGAAATGCTCATAGGTGCACTTGGGAAAAAAGATACGGTCAGCTCTTTTGAAGAATTGGCGCCACCAAATAAAAAATGGTGGAAATATGCCGGTTTTATGGGTTTTAACGGTATCATTATCATGACTTTCTACTCTGTCGTCATAGGATGGATACTCTATTATCTTTTTTATGTTGTATTAGCGGGTCTTCCAAGCGATACGCAAACCGCAAAAAACATCTTTTCTGATTTGGTAGGCAATGAGATTTTGGCTCAGATATTTTTTCACACTGTCTCCACTATCATCGTAGGGTATGTAGTCTATCGTGGAATCAAGGGTGGAATAGAAAAAGTCAACCTCATTTTGATGCCAGCACTCATGATCATACTCTTCGGTCTTTTGGTCTATGCCTCTTCACTGGACGGTTTTTCAAAAGCTTTGGCTTTTATGTTTGAACCAAAGTGGGAGAAGCTGAACTCCGAAGCCTTTATCCGTGCCATAGGACACTCTTTCTTCACTCTTTCTCTCGGTATGGGTGCCATCATGACCTATGCCGCCTCTTTGCCAAAAGATGCAAGTATCACAAAAACCGCATTCATCGTTACTTTCATGGATACGCTCATTGCACTCGTAGCAGGACTTGTTATTTTTAGCTTTTTGTTTCAGTTTGGTGCCAAGCCTGGACAGGGTCCTGGACTTGTTTTCATATCTTTACCAACAATTTTGAACAACTTTGGAACTTTAGGCATATTTTTTGCCCTTCTGTTTTTCTTAGCTCTGGCTTTTGCAGGGCTCACATCAGCAGTGAGTCTGGTAGAGCCTGTTGTGCAATATTTTATCGATAGATTTAACATGACACGAACAAAAGCAGTAGTGGTTACGAGTATTGTCTACTGGCTGGTAGGAATAGCAGCACTTTTATCTTTTACAAATAGCTGGGGAAAAGTTTTTAGCATTGCCGGAAAACCGCTCTTTGATATCTTAGAATTTACGACAGACTCTATCTTACTTCCACTTGGAGGTTTTGCAATTGTTATTTTTGTAGGATATGTTTTACCAAAAACAGAGGTACGAGCTCACCTTCACAAACCCGGCGAACTCACAGGAAATCTCTTCTCGATCTGGATGTTCAGTATCCGCTATATCGCTCCAGTCGCTCTTATTTTTATGATGCTCAATCTTATGGGAATTGTACAATTGTGATCACTGGGATAAGGCAACGCCTTATCCATTTTGCTCCTGCTTCGCCATCTCTTCCCGCACCTTATCCATATCAAGTTCTTTGACTTGTCGGATAAGATCTTCCAAAGCCTCTTCAGGTAAGAGTCCTGGCTGCATAAAAAGTACGATCCCTTCTCTTATAATAGCAACAGTAGGGATAGAAGTGATGTTGAAATGTGCTGCCAAATCTCTTTCCTCTTCCGTGTTTATCTTTCCAAAAAGTATTTCCGGATGTTTTTGGGAGACCTTTTCAAAAATTGGACCAAACTCTTTACAAGGCCCGCACCAAGGTGCCCAAAAATCAAGTATCACAATATCGTGTGATGCGACTTTTTCGTTGAAGTTCTGTGAAGTCAAATTTTCCAATGCCATAGTATTCCTTTCAATAAAATCATAACATTATATAACAACCTCTGAGTGTGTTACAATACCTCCATGAAATTTCTACTCTTTTTCCTCACCATACTATATACCTATGTATTTGCAGTAACGATTCACAATGGTCAAACATTCATTCACCATTTTGATCAAAACTTTTCCACAAGCTGTAAAAATTATACTTCGGCCAACCACCTACTCATCATTCCATTCTCCTATTACACAAATGAAACCTCCTGCTTTGTTTTAATTGATGGCAAAAAAATAGTGCTCACTATAACACCAAAAAAATATCCACAAGAGTCCCTCCATGTGCCCAAAAACAGAGTTGCTCCTCCTAAAAAAGTCTTAAAACGCATCGAAAAAGAGTTCAAAGAAGCAAAGAAAATATACTTGACAACCTCACCAAACAATTACCTCCGTGGACATATCATCTTACCCGTTGATACATCGATCACAGATCCATTTGGCATAGCAAGGATCTTCAACGGCAAACTCAAAAGCTATCATTCCGGTACCGACTTTCGAGCTTTGGTAGGTTCACCTGTCAAAGCTATCAATAGGGGAAAAGTGATATTAGCGAAAAAACGATACTATGCAGGAGGTTCTATTGTCATAGACCATGGCAAAGGTATTTATAGCTGTTACTATCATTTAAGCAAATTCCTAATCCAACCAGGAGATATGGTGGAAAGAGGGGATATTATCGGATTGAGCGGAAAAAGCGGACGAGTGACGGGACCACATCTTCATCTCACTATCAAAATCAAAGGGGTCGCTGTGGACCCCATCCAATTTATCAAAACGTATAACAAAACTATTAAAACTGTATCATCCCCTCACTTGGACTGGAAGCCGTAGCATACGGTTTTTTAGGAATTCTTCCAGCTAAATAGCTCATACGACCCGCTATTACTGCATGTTTCATTGCTTCTGCCATAGCAATCGGATTTTTCGCCTGAGCAATTGCTGTGTTTGTCAGAACTCCATCAGCTCCTAATTCCATCGCGATCGCCGCATCGCTAGCGCAACCTACTCCGGCATCAACAATTACTGGAACATTGACAGCCTCTTTAACAAAAACTACATTGTATCTGTTTTGGATACCAAGTCCACTTCCAATAGGAGCTGCTAGTGGCATAACCGCTGCAGCTCCGGCATTTTCAAGCTTTTTTGCCGTAATTGGATCGTCATTGGTATATGCCATAACAGTAAATCCGTCATTGGCTAGTACTTCGCACGCTTTGATGGTTTCAATTACATCGGGATAAAGTGTCTTTTGGGTATCGCCAATGATCTCCAATTTGATGATATCGATACCCGTTGCTTCACGAACCATTCGAAAAAGCGTTATCGCCTCTTCGGCCGTCGTACACCCTGCACTGTTTGGCAAAAGCTGCACATCACTATCTTTAAAATAGTCCATAAGATTCTCTTTATTTGGATCAGTAATATTGACTCTTCGTACAGCTACCGTAATCATCTGGGCACCACTTGCAATGGTTGCGTCATAAGTCGTCTTAAAATCGGGGTATTTCCCGCTTCCAACAATGAGTCTACTGGTAAACTCATATTTTCCGATTTTCAAAATATCAGCCATTTGCACTCCTATTTAGGATAGAATTTGTCTTATTCTACTTCAAACTGACGTTCTTGTCAAAAGCTTCAATTTATCTATAAAAAGCTACAATCATACTATGAGTGAACAATTTTTAGGCCAGTTTCTCCTTTTGTTGGCTCTTTTGTTTGGCTTTACCTACTTTTTAGCAGGCTTTTTTGAAAAATTAAAGATTCCTGGTATTTTAGCTGCTCTCTTCGTAGGTATGGGGATTCATTACACTCCTATCAATACAATGCTGCAATCTGGGCTCGGGGGAAACATCTTTACTCTCCTTGCAGATCTTGGCGTGCTATTTTTACTCTTTTTTATCGGACTGCAAATTGATATAAAAGAGATGAAAAGCCAAAGCGGTGAAATAGTCCTTGCTACACTGCTCAATACGATCATTCCCTTTTTGATGGGCATTGGTGTTATGCTCTATCTGGGATATGGATGGCTCATCGCCTTTGTGATAGGCCTTACCCGTATGCCAACAGCTGAAGCTGTAATAGTACCCATTTTAGATGAATTCAATCTCATCCGAACAAAAATTGGCAACTATATCGTTGGAGCTGGGGTACTTGATGATGTTATCGAAGTATTTCTCGTAGCTTTCGTCTCTGTGTGGATCGGTATGAAAACCGGAGTAGTAAGGAGTGAATCCCAAGAGATTACCGATATTTTAATAAACGCAACTATCTTCATCGCTGCTGCTTTTCTTGCTAGAAAATTTATATTAGTACCTCTATCTAAATGGACAAAAACGACAGTAGTCAACCTCATCGTCTTGATGATCCTCACACTTTTCATCTTTGGAGGATTTGCCGAATACAGTGATCTTGGCCTTGTTGTGGGTGCCATTGTCGCTGGTATCATTATCCGGCCTGTTTTTGACAAGGCAGGTGAAATTGGCGAAAATGCAACAAAGGCAGTGAAAGCTGTAAGCTACGGTTTTTTTGGTATTCTCTTCTTCCTTTGGATTGGAATGAGTGTGGACCTTGAGGGTCTTATCAAAGCTCCGGAACTCGCAATCCTACTCTTTTTGGCTACCTTTGTAGGAAAACTCATAGGTATCCTCCTTATGGTCCCTATGAAAAAACTTACTTTTAAAGAGGCAATAACGATTGGAATAGGACTCAATGCAAGGCTTACTACTGAAATCATTGTCGCCAAACTGCTTTTGGATGCAAAAATCATCGATACGGAGCTCTTCACAGCTTTAATAGCCGCTTCGAGTGTTTCTACCGTTATTGTGCCACTCACATTCTCTTTGCTAGCTTCAAGATGGAAAGATGAGTTTGTATCTGCACCCGCTATTACACCAAAAGAGCGTGCAGCCATCAAAGAGGCTCCAATACCTTGGCATGCGAAAAAGATTGAAGAAATTATACAGCTTTTGCATACCGATCCTAAAAGAGGACTCAGTGATGAAGAAGCGCAAAAACGGCTGCAAGTTTATGGCCCCAACAAGATAGTTTCCACCAAAAAAATCCCTTGGTACGTTATCTTGTTTCGGCAGTTTACTGATGTACTCATCCTTATCCTTCTTGTAGCTGCAGGGATCAGTTTCGCTATAGGCGAAGTGGGCGATGGCTGGACTATTATGGCTATTGTTATCCTCAACGGCATCTTGGGTTTTGTTCAAGAATTCAAAGCAGAAAAAGCGATCGAAGCACTGCAAAAAATGCTCTCACCACACTGCAAAGTACTTCGTAATAGTGAGCAAAAAGAGATAGAGACCAAATACCTTGTACCTGGTGATGTTGTCATACTTCAAATAGGAGACAAAGTCCCGGCAGATCTTCGTCTTATTGAATCTGTCAATCTTAAAATAGACGAATCCGCACTCACAGGCGAATCGGTACCGGTCAACAAATGGATAGATCCCGTTCCTCAACAAGCCCCATTAGCAGAGCGAAAAGATATGGCTTATATGGGAACAAATGTAACCAATGGATATGGTAAAGGGATCGTTGTAGCAACGGGTATGGCTACAGAATTTGGCAAAATCGCCAAACTCACAAGCGAAGTAGAGCAAGCTCCCACGCCACTGCAACGAAAACTAGCGGTTCTAGGCAAAAAACTTGGCATCATCTCCATCGCAATTTCCGTTCTTGTTGCCATAATTGGATATCTTTTTGGAAAAGATCTTTTTGAAATGTTCATGACAGGCATCTCTTTGGCTGTAGCCGTTGTGCCCGAGGGTTTGCCTGCAGTTGTCACCATTACACTGGCTCTTGGAGTCAAAGCGATGGTCAAACGCCATGCACTGCTAAGAAGACTCCAGGCAGCAGAGAATCTTGGAAGTGCAAATGTGATCTGTACCGATAAAACCGGTACCCTCACCCAAAATCAGATGACAGTCAAAAAAATATGGCTTTTTAGTGAAGAGATTGAAGCTACTGGCAGTGGCTACGATCCGGCTGGACATTTTGAGAAAAATGGTAAAAAAGTAGACTATAAACATGATAAAGCTCTTTTGAAACTGCTACATACTGGACTTGTTTGCAATCACGCATCGCTAAAAAAAGATCAAAACGGATGGCATGCCATAGGAGATCCCACAGAGGTTTCATTGATTGTTGCAGCATATAAAGCTTGGCTTGCACCAAAAGATGAAAAAATCATCAGTGAGTTTTCATTTAATAGTGAGCGAAAACGAATGACGGTGATTGTCGATGAGAACGGCAAAAGAGTTGCCTATATCAAAGGTGCCCCGGAAGTACTATTACAAAGAGCTGCATATTATGATGATGGCTCTGGCATCAAGCCGCTTGATGAAAAGATGAAAAAACAGTTTGAAGAGGCTTATATCCAATATGCAAAAAGTGGGCTCCGGACCCTTGCGCTCGGATATATAATTGTTCCAGATTCTATAAAGCTTGATCCGGATGATGTAGAAAAAGATATCGTACTTCTTGGTATTGTAGGCATTATCGATCCTCCTCGTCCTGAAGTTCCAGACGCTATCAAAACGGCCCAAGAAGCAGGCATCAAAGTGATTATGATCACCGGAGATGCCCCTTTGACAGCTCTGGCTATTGCAAAAGAGATCGGTCTCAAGGCAACAAGAGCCATCACCGGCAATGAATTAGCCACAATGGATGATGATGCTTTACAAAAAGCCATCAAAGAGGATGTGATTTTTGCTCGCGTAGCACCACAGGACAAACTTCGCATCGTCGATATCTTGCAAAAAGAGGGACTCATTGTCGCAATGACAGGAGATGGAGTCAATGACGCTCCAGCACTCAAAAAAGCAGACGTAGGCATAGCCATGGGGCTTAGAGGAACAGATGTGGCAAAAGGAGCAGCAGATATTATTTTGCTCGATGACAATTTTGCATCCATCATCAAAGCAGTCAAAGAGGGAAGACGCCAGTATGACAATATCAAAAAATTTGTCACATATCTGCTCTCTTCCAATACCGGTGAAGTGATTGCCATTTTTGTCAATATTTTACTGGGAGGCCCTCTCATCTTGCTTCCTGTGCAGATACTTTGGATGAATCTTGTGACTGACGGAATGACTGCGGTGGCTTTGGGTGTAGAGCCTGCAGAAGCCGGCATTATGAAAAGACCACCCCAGGCTGTGAATGCTCCATTTTTGCAGCTGCGTGGTATTATAATGATTCTTTTGCTAGGATCCTATATCGGTTTTGGCACACTTTGGCTCTTCCACCACTATCTCTCTTTGGGATTACCACAAAATGAAGCTATTGCGTTAGCGCAAACTGTCGCCTTTACAGGTATTATTATTTTAGAAAAGATGAATGTCTTCAACTACCGAAGCCTTCATGCACCTATGCCGGTTATTGGCTTTTTTTCCAATCCATGGTTACTCCTTGCTTGGACCTTCACGGTTGGAGCACAAGTAGCTGCAGTTTATGTACCGTTTTTACAAAACGCACTCCATACAGTGCCACTGCAACTTAAAGATTGGGCACTGATTTTCGAAATAGCAGTTCCTATTTTTCTTGTTGTAGAATTGTATAAATGGTTTGAGTGGTGGGTGTTAAGGAAAAAGGGATGATATGGATTATGAGATACTAAAACACATATTTATTGCTTTGGCTATCGGTATCATGATAGGCTTGCAGCGATCCCTCACATACATTCTCAAAAACAATCAAGTTTTTATGGGAACCAGAACTTTTGCACTCATAGCACTCGGAGGGTTTTTGAGTGGATGGATAGAGACAAAAGTAGATGGATTTATTCTTCTCTCTTTTTTCCTTTTTGCTCTGTTTGTCGCGCTTACCTACTACTTCAAAGTCCAAATTTTAAAAAAGATTGGCATTACGACTCAAATCGCAGCAATTTTGACCTTTATTTTTGGTCTCATGGTATGGTATAGACTAGAAAACTACGCTATCTTTTTAGCTGTCATTACAGTAGTGCTTCTTGAAATCAAACCAAAACTGCAACAGATTGAACGCCATATCTCGCCAACCGATATCAATGCTGTAGTTCTTTTGCTTGTGATGACATTCATCATCTTGCCAATCTTGCCGGACAAGATGATAGGGCCATATCACCTTTTCAACCCATATAAAACATGGGTTATGGCCATCATCATCTCCGCCCTTAGCTTCATCGGCTATGTTGCCATCAAAACTTTGGGGCAAAGACACGGTGTACTTATTACCGGAGCTGCTGGAGGCCTCATCTCTTCTACGGCTGTTTCTATCACACTATCTGATATTTTCCCAAGGGAGCACAACCTCATCAAAATCTATACTGCAGGTATCGCAATTTCTTGGACTTTTATGTTTATACGGGTTTTTGTAGAAGCTCTTTTGATTGACTGGAATGTGGCAAAACTGGTTGCAGTTCCTTATCTTCTAACTGCTGCTATGGGTGGTATCTATGTCTATTATCTTTATAAAACATCTCCAACAACTAAATTGACATTCCATAATGAAGAGCTGGAAAAAAACCCTTTGCAACTTTCTGAAGCAATCAAATTCGGTCTGCTTTTTGGCATCATCTATGGAGCCATCGCTTTTGTCGAGACAAAGTATGGCAATATCGGCGTCTATATCGTCTCTGTTATTTCAGGCATTACCGATGTTGACGCAATCACTCTTTCATTGAGCGAGATGGCGAAAGAGAGTCGTCTAGGTCTAATTCCAGCCCTTACCGGTATCGTTTTGGCAAGCTATACCAATACCCTTGTAAAGCTTGGCATCGTATACTGGCTTGGGGGGAGATCCCTTGGATGGAGTGTGACAAAATTTACTATATTGATAACAATTACGCTTTTTGGGGGGATTTTTCTCTTAAAAGCTTTTCTATAACTTTTGGATAAAGCTCATACTCCAAAGCGTGGATTTTGGCTTCAAACGCTTCAAAACTCTCATCCTCTCTATGAAAACAGGCTTGGTCGATGATATCTCCGCTATCAAGCTCTTCAGAAACCCAGTGCACCGTTACACCGGCTACTTTCATATCTGAATGATAACTTTGCTCAATCGCTTTTGCCCCTTTAAAAAGAGGCAGTAAGGAGGGATGGATATTGATGGCGTTTTTGATACGGCTCGTAAATATTGGAGTTAAAATTCTCATAAATCCCGCTAAAACCACAAGATCTGGATTGACTTCTTCGATAGACTCAACCAATTTTTGATCAAATGATTCTCTGCTCCCAAAAAGTAGATGATCGATCACTTCTACTTCTATCCCATATTTTTTGGCTCTTTGAATCCCTGCTGCATTGGGATTGTTTGTAATTGCTTTGGCTACAATGAGACTTTTTTTATGCAGCTTTTGGATAATATTTTCTAGATTGGTTCCTCTGCCGCTAAAAAGAATAACAATTTTTTTCATATTAATCCAACCGCTTCGATAAGATCTGTTGGACGTAATGCATAATTTGCCACCTCAACTTTTTGACTTGCAACAGCATGAGCAAGGCTGCCTTGTATCGCGGCATCCAGCGGATCATACCCCTGTGCTAAAAGTGCCCCGATAAGTCCTGTAAGCACATCGCCGCTTCCCCCTTTTGCTAATGCATTGGATCCCAATGGATTGATGAAGAGTTTTTCATCTTTTGCAATGATAGGATTTGCACCTTTTAAAAGCAGTACAACATTTGAATACGCTTTACAAAACTTTTGAACATATCCTATCCGATCCTTTTGAATCTCTTCTACACCCACCTCCTCTAAGCCACAGATTTTTAGCAAAGCAGAAAACTCTTTTGGATGAGGCGTAAGAACAATTTTTGGTTTTTGCAGAAGTTGCAAAATCTTTTGGCTGTAAAAAAGATCGGCATCCACGACGATAGGAACCTCTTGATCCAAAACCAGCCTTTTAAAATCCTCATCACTATACTCAAGTCCCAGTCCCATACCTACAGCCAGAGCGGTTGTCTTTGAAGGAAGAGCGGATGAATGCATCAGCTCATAGGGAACATGGATTTTTTCATAAGTTACAACTGTTACAAGCCCCGCTCCAAAGCGAAGGGCTGAAAGCGCTGCCATAATTGCAGCTCCCTCTTTTTCACCTGCAATAACACTTAGATGACCATAATTCCCTTTATTGGAGTCTTTTTTCGTTCTATACGGAGGCTTTAGATCACTTTTTTCAAGAAGTTTCCAACTGCTTGGACTCTCATACAGCTTTCGGCTGACACCAAGATCGGCAACTTCAATCTCCCCCACATAATCCTTTGCATGATCCATAAAAAGAGCCGCTTTCAATGCTCCCATCGTAATCGTCAAATCTGCTTCAAATGCTATAGGCAAAGGATTGCCCTTTACGTCTATTCCGCTTGGAATATCACAGGCTATTTTGAATGCATCCATCTGATTGAGTCTTCGAATGAGATGCACGGCATCTTCACGCAGCGGTTTGGAAAGTCCACTGCCAAAAAGTGCATCGATAACAATATCAGCTTCATTTATATCATCACGTAACTCCCCGCCACAGGCCAAAAAACGATCAAGTTGTATTTTGCACATCTCGCTTTTGGCCCCGTAGGGCATAAAAAGTTCTACTTTATGTTCACCCAAAAGCTGCCTGGCACATGCTACACCATCACCTCCGTTGTTTCCAGGTCCTGCAACGATCAATATTTTCGCACCCTCATCCACTCTTTTTCTCACCGCCTCACTCAAAGCATGAGCGGCATGCTCCATCAAAATATCTTCTGGTAAATCATAGATCTGATAACATTTCTGGTCCAAAAATCCTACATTTTCATAGAGATTTTTCATAATTCTCTCCTAGTCTCGCTGCAAAACGGCTTCTTGCATAGAGTGAGAATTTTTTAAATAGTTCGCTTTGATACTTGTTTTTATAGACAATTTGGTAAAAATCTCTGCTAAAGTCATATCCTTTTATACTGATCTCATACAGCTCCCCGGACTCCAGTCGATCTTTTACCGCAAGTTTACTCACACAACTGAGACTTTTTGGCACCTCTTTTAAAACATTGATGATCGCTTCGGTATGACGCAACTCAAGGTAGATATTGAGTTCCGATGCAAATTTGCCAATTTTTTTGATAAATTCGCTCTTTGTTCCACTCCCTTCTTCACGAAGTACCCATTTATACTGAAGCAAGGTATCGATGAAATGCTCTTTTTTTTCTGCAAGCTCTTTATCCCCTGTCACCACAACAAGCTCGTCTTTACCAAGAGGCGTAGTCGTACAGTTTGGACAGATGATTTCCCCTTCGATATATCCTATATCGATATCTCCGCCCTCTACCATCTCCACAATTTCAGCAGTATTTCCTATTTTCAAGGAGATTTTAACCTCTGGATACTGCTCCATATATTCACACACGATATTTGGCAAAATATAATCTGCTATAGTCGTACTGGCCCCAACGATTAATTGCCCCTTGTTTTCACTGGTCATGAATTCGCGTTCGATATCTCTCAATTTGTAAATAAGAGGTTCGATTTCAGTAAAAAAGATTCTCCCTTTTTCATTGAGTACTAGTTTTTTCTGGACGCGTTCAAAAAGTTTGCATCCTAAAATGGACTCAAGCTCTTTGAGTGACATGGAAACAGCAGACTGACTCAGACCATATTTTTTGGCCACTTGCGTGAGATGACCCATTTTGGCAACTTCCAAAAAGAGTTCCATTTGCCGTAGTGTTATTCTCATGATACCCTCTGTTTCAATTTTTTTTAATATTATATAGTGTTTTATTTATTTTGCTTATTAAATAAATATGTTTATAATTATAAATAAATTTCATCCAAAGGAAGGGCATGGCATTTAGCAAAGAAAATATCAAATATACCCTCAATGGTATCTTATTTGTTGCTCTGTTTACTATCGCAGCAATCCAAATCTCTCAAGTAAGCTTCATCAAAGCACTCGCTATCAGTCCTTTGATCATCGGTATTGTCATCGGAATGTTTTATGCAAATACTCTACGAACCCATATTCCAAAAGAGTGGGTTCCTGGAATCGTTTTTAGCTCAAAGCAGCTTTTACGATTTGCCATCATTTTATACGGTTTTCGCATCACCTTCCAGCAAATCGCAGAAGTTGGACTTGCTGGACTTACCGTCTCGACTATCATGCTTACAACCACATTTATCCTTGGATGGTGGCTTGGTGTAAAAGTATTTAAACTCGACCGTGATACTGCAGTACTTACCGCATCAGGCTCAAGTGTCTGTGGAGCAGCTGCAGTACTTGCAACAGAGCCTGTTTTAAAAGCAGAACCGTATAAGAGCGCCGTCGCTGTTGGAACGGTAGTTCTTTTTGGAACGATCGCTATGTTTACCTATCCGGCTCTTTTTAGATCGGGCATTTTACATATGGATCCAAGCGTATACGGGATCTATGTAGGCGGTACCGTTCATGAAGTGGCACAAGTTGTTGCAGCAGGCGGAGCGGTGAGTGAACAGGCTATGAACAATGCCGTAATTGTCAAAATGACACGGGTTATGATGATCGCTCCGCTGCTTATCATTCTTGGTATTTTGGTATCAAAAAGTGTTTCTACTGCAACTGCGGGCGAAAGCAAAAAGATCAAAATCTCTATCCCCTGGTTTGCTGTTTGGTTCATTGTCATGGCTGGAATCAACTCATTTTTGGTAGGTATCGAGCCACTTCAACCTGTACTTCATGGCATCAATGAACTGGATACTTTCTTACTGACGATGGCTATGACAGCCCTAGGTATGGAAACGAGCGTAGAGAAATTTAAACAAGCTGGAGCAAAACCGGTCGCTTTGGCACTTGTTCTTGCAATCTGGCTGATGGTCGGTGGCTATTTCGTAACTAAGTGGTCGGTCACTCTTTTTGGAGTATAATCTTTCAAGGCGCTACCTAGCGCCTTCTGTAACTGAGGGCCTCTAAAATATGCTTCTTTTCTATACTCTCTTTTTGATCCAAATCAGCAATTGTACGAGCCACTTTTTTGATATTGGCTATGGAACGGTGCGATAAAGCTAGCTTTTCCCTTGCTTGGTATAGTACCCTCTTCGCCTCATCATCTAAATGACAAAAAGTCTCTATTTCCTCTTCTTCAAGCTTTCCATTCAGTCTCTGTTGCCCTCTTCTTTTTTGCATCAAAAATGCCTGCAAAACCATTTCATGCATCTGCTGCGAAGTATAAGTAGCGCTATCATCAGCTCGCATCGGCGCCATCTGCACATACAGATCGATTCGATCCAAAAGGGGCTCAGAAAGTCTGTTTTTATAGCGTTTTATTTCAAGTTCTGTGCATCTGCACTCTTTTTGGCTATCCAGCAGATTGCCGCACGGACAGGGATTTTGCGCCGCAACAAATAAAAAAGTGGTTTCATATTCCACCTTGCTGTGTACGCGCGAAATCAGTACTTTGTGATCTTGTAAGGGTTCGCGTAATGCCTCAAGAACAGATTTTGCAAAATGTGGAAATTCATCAAAAAAGAGTATTCCTTTATGGGCCATGGCGACTTCTCCAGGCCTTGCTCCACTGCTCCCTCTGTAAGTTTCCAAATATAATTTGACCATTGAAATCCTATAAATAAGTAATTACGGTATTTTATCAAAATAAATTTTCCAAAATTATTTGGACTTTTTTACTAAATTAATTGGACTAAATATAAAATTGCTATAATTAGTTGGACTAACATTATTAAGGGAACATGAATGCCGGTTAGAAAAATTCCTATACAAACCCGTTCAAAATCAGGATATTTCTACAGTTATAAAAACGGACGATCAACAGCTTATGAATCTCTTTTGGAGAAAAAATGCTTTCTGATGCTTGAATTTGAGGAAGAAATAGCCTCCTATGAGGAACAACCGTTAAAAATCAAAAACTATATACCCGATATCCTTGCCAAAACGAAAGACGGTCAATACATTTTGATTGAGGTTAAATACTCTCAAGAAACCGAAAATCCGGATAAAAAGCTCTCAAAAAAATTTGATGTTCTTGAAAAATATTGTAATAACATCGGATGGAAGTTTAGACTATTTACGGAAAAAGACGTTAAAGAACCCTATTTTTCAAACCTCTCTTTTATATATCGCTATATAACTTTGAAACCTGACGAAAAAATTTTGTCATACGTGGACAGGATCGGAGAAACCAATATAGCAAAACTGTTGGAATACGGTTTTAACGCCTCGGATATTTACGCCCTCATAGCTCAAGGCAGGATGCAAACAAATCTGTATAAAAAACTCTCTCCCGAATCCAGAATAAGGATAGGCAATGCGTAAACTAGCAGCCGGCGAAACGGTGTTTTATCAAGGAAAACCGTATATTATCGAAGGTTTTGAGAATCTGGACAAAATTGTATGCAAAGATACGAAAGGAAATTTCAAAATCTTAAATATCACGGAACTTGACGAAGAACACCAAGGAACAGAACAAAGTTATCCGCCTCCCGCAGAGAGTATGAACGACAAGTTTTATCAAACGGCTTTAAAAAGACTTGAAATCATAAAACCTCTGCTGCAAGCCAGAAGCAAACAGGCGGTCAGAGAAAGAGCGAAAGAATACGGATATTGCGTACAGACACTCTATAATTGGATCAACGCCTATATCGAAAGTGGAAACAGCATACTCGCTCTTATGCCAAAATATGAAAAAAGAGGCGGAAAAGGAAAAACGAGAATCGGAAAAGAACAGAAAAAAATAATCGACGAGATAATTATGCATAGATATCTTTCACGGCAAAAAATAACCGTTGCACAAATTACAAGAGAAATCAACGCCATCCTTTACAAAAAAGGACTGGAACCCGTTTCTTACAATACCGTCAACCGAATCATAAAACAGATAGACGAAAGAACCGTATACAAAAGCAGAGAGGGCAGAAACAGGTATCTTAACAATCTAAAACCCTCGGCCAACTCTTTCGAGGTATCCCGTCCTCTCGAAGTCATACAGATTGACCACACCCCTCTGGATTTGCAGATAGTAGACGAGACATACAGAAAACCTATCGGGAGGCCGTATTTGACTCTGGCTCTGGACGTTTACAGCAGAATGATCTACGGCTTTTATCTTACGTTAGACGCACCAAGCCTCTATTCGGTGGGACAGACTCTTTATATGGGTCTGCTTCCGAAAGAAAAGTATCTGCAAAAAGTGGGCATAAAAGGTGAATGGAATATATTCGGTATTCCCGATACCATTCACGTTGACAACGCAAAAGAGTTTAGAAGCAGAGGATTGAAAACTTTCTGTGAAATATTCGGTATCAATCTCGAATTTCGTCCGAAAGGCATGCCTTTTTTCGGGGGGCATGTGGAAAGAATCATCAAAACCATAAATATGCAAGTCCATTCGCTAAGCGGAACCACGTTTTCCAATCCCCACGAAAGAGGAGACTATAAATCGGAGAAAAAAGCGGTATTTACCCTGAAAGAGCTCGAAAGCTATATCGCCGAATGGATAGTTAATGTCTATCACAAGACTCCCCACAACGGATTGAACGGCATGACTCCCGAAGAAAAGTTCTCCGAAGGATTAAGAGGAGAAAACGGTCTTCCCGTACCGATAAGAATTCTCGACAGCACCGAAGAGAAAAAATTCGCAAGAATTTCTCTTCTTCCTTTCGAGGAAAGAAAAATAACGAAACAGGGGGTTTCCCTTTTTAAACTTAGATATTATGATGAAGCTCTGTCGGTGTTTATTAAACCGAAAAGCAACGACAAATATATATTCCGGTACGATCCTAAAGATTTAAACCAAATTTATTTCTATCATCCCGATTTACGGGAGTACATAGAAATACCCGGCGTTAAAAAGCTTTATCCCCCTCCTACGAAATGGGAACTGGATACCGTTGCGAAAGAAACCAAGAGATACAGACAAAGAGAGATACACAACGAAATGGTATACGATGCCATACTAAGATTAAGAAAAAGAGAAGAGGAAGCCTCAAAAAAAACAAAGCAGGCCAGAAGAAAAAAAGAGAACAGAAAGATACGGTCTCCTTTGTCAAATAAGGAGCAACAGAATACGAGAAAACCAGTTTCTGGCACAGCCAAACCGAAAATAAAAAAATTCGATATAGATTTCGAAGACTAAAGGATATAGCATGACTCGAAAAGAATATCTTGGCGAACTTCCGGAAAAGACCAGGAAAATATTGGAATGCGGTAAAAAAGAGAGGATCGAATTTATTAAAAAACCAAAATTCATCAGACACCCCAAAGCACTCAAACTGTTTAAAAAACTTACAGATCTGATGAACGAACCGAAAAAAGACAGGATAAGATCCTTTCTCCTTGTTGGAGATTCAAACAATGGAAAAACCGCAATGGTAAAGAAATTTTACGAGATGAACGTATATAAAAACGACGACGAAATGCTCTTTTTCGAACACGTGATGCTGATTCAGGCACCAAACAGAGCCGATCTGCACGATCTTTACAACAAAATGTTCCAGTTTTTCGTGGTTCCTTACCGAAAAGACGAACCGATAAGCGAAAGAGAGAACAAAATAAAGCATTATTGCGAAGTCAATCAGGTTCGAATGATCATTATAGACGAAATTCAGGGTGCACTAATCGGAAGCATAACCAAACAGATGGAATTTATGAACGGAATAAAAAACCTCTCCAATATTCTGAAAATCCCTATAGTTTTAGTAGGAACTCCCAAAGGGGTAAGCCTCGTAAGCTCCGATCATCAGCTAAAAAGCAGATTCGTACCGACAAAAATCAAAAAATGGACATTTGACGAAGATTATCTCTCTTTACTTTACGCAATCGAGATGACACTTCCTTTAAAAAAACCTTCTCTCATTTACGAAAACGAGAGTCTCGCCAAAGAGATCCTGGAACTCAGCGACGGACTAATCGGAGATATTGTCACTATATGCGAACTCTTGGCTATTGAAGCAATTGAGAGCGGAAAAGAAAAGATAGACAAAAAAATGCTCAAAGAAATAGAGTATGTCCCCGCGTATGACAGAGAAGGCGTTATCTATGCCGACGAAATCTAAGTTTCATCCTGAAAAAGGATATCTTTTTAAAATAGTCTACAGGGATAAAAAATTTAAAGAAAAATTGGCAAAAACCGTAATCAAAAACAGAGTCAAGCCGTATCCAAACGAACTTTTTACCTCCTGGATAGCGAGAAACGCAACAATAAATTTTTTACAAACACCTACTTTCATAAATTGCTATTTTCCGGAATATAAAAACAAATTTTTGAATAGAGATACGGATATTTTTGTCGATAAAGAGATAGCCAACAATTTTGCAAAGCGAATGTTACTGGATGAAAACGATGTTTTTAATACCTCATTGCAAAGCTACAGCGGTTATCTAAATGAAACAATAGATCCTAAAACCAGAAACCACCTTATAACACCGGTAAAAGTAAGAGGAAGCTATCCACGTATAAAAGGACTAAGATATTGTCCGCAATGTCTGCAAGAACAGGAATATTTCAGAAAAGAGTGGAGATTAAGCTTCTATACGGTTTGTCTAAAACATGAAAACTTTCTCATAAACGAATGTCCACAATGCGGGGAGCCGATATTTTTGGTAAAAAGAAAGTTGGATGTAGAATCTTTCAACTGCTGGAATTGCGGATTCATCTATAAAGAAGCCGAAACGGAAAAAATCCATCACAATTCAGAGGGCATACATTATCTTTCAGAGGCGACTAATATACTACGTAGAGGATATTTTACATACAACGGCAAATGGTATTATTCTCCTTTCTACTTCCGTATTTTAAAACATATAGCAAAACTCATATATCTTTTAGACTATAGAAAGTGGGAAATTTTGAAAAAAGAGATTGAACTGCACAATCTTGAACTCAAAAATACAAGTGAACTCAGAGGAAAGTTTTTAGAAGAAATCATTTCTCCCAAAGAAGCATTTGCAGTCTTTACGGCCTCTATTTCCATTCTTTCTTCTCCTAAAAATTTAAAACGGTTTATCACATCAAACAAAATTTCATATTCTATTCTCAAAAGAGATTTGAACTATACTCCCTACTGGTACGAAACAGCAACATGGATTCATAAAAAACAGCCCCATCTAGTAACTATTGAGGAAGCTAAAAATGCTTGTTCTTGGATGAAAAAAAATGGAATAGAGCCTTCTTATTCAACTCTGTCGAGGTTATTAGGGATTGTACTAGAAAAAAGAAAAAGACCGGAACTTGCTACTCTAATGTAATTAAGTCAAAATATTTTTACTTCTTTTGAATATAATATATTAGAAAGTATATTTTTTATACAGTCTCCCAATAAATCATCCACACAAATTTACTGATATTAACCAGGATCTTTTTTATCTTTGTCTTTTACAATAAGCTCCGCATCCATAGCATCAAGAACTTTTAAAAAAAATTCGAACGAAAAAGTACCTCTGTTTATTTTTGTCCTTATTGCATCCGCATTTTCATTATACTGTTTTTGTTTCATAAGAAATGCAAGATCGGAATATTTTAATCCTCTTTTTACAAGCTCGCTTTTTAGCAAATTTTTTGCTTTTTCTTTCATCTTCCCTACTTTAGCATTAAAATTCATTTTTAAAACAATTGTAACAAAAATATGCATAATATATCAAATTTGTTCTGATGATTGATAAATCTGTTTTTAAAAAATTGACAATATGCAGCATATATGTTACAATTAGAACATAAATAATACAATACAAGGTAAGCAATAATGGAAAAGCATATATATAAAATCTTTTCAACATTCACAGGTGCAGGCGGTCTGGATCTCGGTTTCCACGGCGGATTCAGCTATCTGAACAGGGAATATCCCAGATTAAAATTTTATACGGCAAAAGCAATAGAGATAGATAAATTTGCCTGCAAAACGCTAAAAACTAATACAAAATACTTTTCTCAAACGGAAGTAATAAACAAAGATATAAATGAAACGGATCCAAAACAGTATGCAAATGAAGATTACGATGTTCTTCTAGGCGGTTTTCCCTGTGTTACATTTTCTATTGTCGGCAAAAGAGCCGGCATAAAAGACGATAAAAACGGAAAACTTTACGAAAGTTTTGCAAGATATCTTGAAATACTCCGTCCAAAAGTATTTCTAGCTGAAAATGTAAAAGGAATTCTTTCGGCAAACAAAGGGGAAGCCATAAAAATTATAAAAAACAGATTCGAAATTGACGGATATAATCTAAAAATATTTCTCGTCAATTTCGCAGATTTCGGTATACCGCAGATAAGAGAACGGGTGCTGTTTATAGGAATTCGAAAAGATATAACAATACCTTTTATTCCTCCAGTTCCGACTCACACAAAGGACACATATGTGTCTTGTGCCGAAGCTTTCAAAAATATTCCTGAACACTGCCACAATAATAACCGGATGAAAATTTCAAAAGAAGTGGAAGAAAGACTAAAACTAATCCCGGAAGGAGGAAACTACAAAGATGTTGAAAATACAGAATTTGCTGTTAAAGGATTAATGTCCAATATCTACCGCAGGCTTCACAGAAAGAAACCCGCATATACTGTAATTGCATCTGGAGGAGGAGGCACATGGGGCTATCATTATGAAGAGCCGAGGCCTCTTACAAACAGAGAAAGGGCAAGGCTGCAGGGTTTTCCGGATGATTTTATTTTTTGCGGGAATAATACAGAGGCAAGAAGACAGATAGGCAATGCGGTACCTCCGGCAGGCATATATCCGTTTGCCAAAAGAATAGAAAACGTTCTTGACGGAATAGTACCAGAATATAGCCCTGAAGAATGTCTTCCGGAATATGATCCGGAAACAAAAAAATTTAAGTCCCTAATCTGAAAGGACATCTTCAATTATATCTGCTATTTTTTCTGGGTTTTTAGCTATGTCTTTCCCCCAGAACCTTAGCACCTTCCAGCCTTCTTTACGGAGTCTTGCATTAACCTCTTTATCGCGCTCAATATTTCTCTTTATTTTGGGTATCCAGTAATCCTGATTGCTCTTCGGCACTTTGCCTTCCATAAAATATTTGCCGTGCCAAAACTCACTGTCACAGAAAACAGCAACCTTCTTTTTTTTAAAACATATATCCGGTTTCCCGAAAACATCCGGACAATTTTTTCTGTATCTCAAACCTCTGCTCCAGAGAGTCTTTCTGAGGATTTTTTCAATTGTTGTGTCTTTAGATCTGATTCTTCTCATATTTTCAGACCGTGTTACCGGCTGTTTCTTTTTTTTAACCATCGGCAGGCCTTTTCAGTTCATTTGCGCAGAAATAATAGTTATCGACTTTCAATTTTTCTTTCCCGTTTATCAGCCATCCTTTCGCCAGATATTTTCCGCTTTTTATAGCTTTTTTAAATTCTTCATGCGTTATAAAACCCGTAATTTCCGCTTCTATAGCGCTAAGTTTTTTTTTATCGTAAACATTAGGGTTAGAGCCGTCAACACCTTTTATTCTGACAAGGAATATAAGGTCGTATTTTACTCCTTTTGTTTGATCATCGGCTGTTTCTATATATAGTCCCTGTTCGTTATATCTGTCTTTTTCAAGAAGCAGGAGATTGCCGAAATATTTAGTAGATTTAATACTGATTCTGTATTCTTTGTTATTAAATTCGGCAGTAAAATCCGTATCTTCCCATTTTCCCCGGTTCCATTCACTGAAATCTGGTTTATTTAAACTAAAACCTCTTTTTACATAATAATTGTAAAATGCAATTTCTGCAAGCTTGCCCTGAAAAGCGTCCCTGAAAATCTCCTGTTTCTCTCTTATGTAATTTTTTTCAGCAGAGCCGAACGATTTCGGATTATGTTTTTCTCCATATGCCATATTCCGGGCAAACATTAAGCACTTCTCTTTATCTTTGTCAGCGATCTCGATATTAGGCTTAAATTCCTTGCGACACTTATCAGAAATATATACACATATACACTGTTTTACAAATATCAGACTCATTGCTCAAAAGTACTCTTAAACTTTTCATAGGAACCGGTCGATGCAAAGTCAATCTTATATTCATATTCTCCTATCTTCTCCACTCTAACCGAATCTATACCCGAAGCATCAAGTACTTTCCTAGTTACAAGCGTACCTTCTGGCAGCCTGAGCACATCCCTTAAAAGCCATCTGCCCAAAGCTTTATTCGGATTGCTCATAAGTCCTTTTCTGCCCTGCTGACACATAGACGCTTTTAAAACTTTTCCATTGGGAAGATGCAGACTGAAAACTGTTTTGTTGCTTTTCGGAAAAAAATCAGGAAAAACTTTATGAATCCATGCAGGCACAGGTATATAGACTTCATCGGAATGCCTTTCTCTTCCACCGGCATTCCACTGATTGAGTCCGCTTTTCAGCGCAGGATGCATATTCGGATCGGATGGAGCGTAAAGAGGAAGATAAATATACTTTTTTCGGTATACCGGTTGTGTCTTTCCAATCTCGGATTCTTCGATATTTCTGCCTTTCGGGATACAGTCCGCCAACATCTCAAAAGGATTTTCGATAATTTCAACATCTACTGTATCCATGATATTGTTTGCGGTAAATCTTTTAAAAAGCGTATGTTTGGAAAGACTGAAAGAATATTCATTGATACCGTCAGTAAACAAAACTGTATTTCTGCTTCTTCTGATATCGCTGATATGCTCCAAATTTATATAGTCCATATTTTCTTCTACAATATTTAGCCGACCGGCCTCTCTGGTTATACAGTGATAAATAAAATTTTCCAGCCCATGAAGCTCTTTTGCAACATCAAGGCGGTAATTTCGCAGTTCAGCTGCTTTTAATGCTATTTCGCCGGGGGATTTATTTTCGAACTCGCTCCTAAGTCTATTGAATTCGGCAATTTTTTGAAGAGTATTTCCACCGTTATGAAGAAATGTTTTTATTCCTATGCCAAGCATGTCTTTTTTTGCATCTACAGCTATATCGTCTCTTGCTAAATTTTCTGCATCAAACGCAAAACAAAAAATATTCTCAGCTGCTCTGTAGTGCAGAAACGGTATTTCGGAGTCCGAAAACAGTCTCGAAAGCGATGCGGATGCTTTCAGATAAAGCTTATAAATACGTTTGTTTTTTTCGTCCTGCTTATCGTAAAACATAAATCCTCCTCAGACTATCTGTATTATAAAATATTATTAGTTAAATTTTCCGCTTTTACTGCTAAAATATCCCATCGAGTTTCTTTGAAATATCAAGTGCAAAATTATCCGTCATACCGGACACAAAATCGGTTATTTTCATGAGACATTCGTAATAGCTGTCTTTTTCCACCGGCTGCTCTTTTCCTATCAGTTTCAGCAATCTTTCACTTTTAAAAGATATATTCTCACCGTTTTGTTTCATATCCGCTACAGCTTCGGCCAATTCTTTCAGAATTTTTCCTATGATCTCATACGATCCGATTTCTACTTCGACCTTTTTTCTTTCTGCAAATACATTGCTGTTGGTCAAATCATCTATATCTGACATGATATTACTTAAGTTCTTGTTTTTTTCCTTTAGTGTCCGAAAAAGATCTCCTTCGAAATCTCCTTTCATTATGGAATCGTAATTTTCTTTAAAAACATCAAAAATCATATTGACAAGAGCGTTTATAGCTTTCGCCCTGTATTTTCCTATCCTTCTTCTGTATTCGTAATTTTCTCCGATATCGCTTACATTCACATCCGACACTTTTCCTTCCGATATTGTTTCATATTCCGATATAATTTTTTCGAGAAGCTGTTTTACCGTATCGAAATCTACTATCCCCAGCTCTACCGCATCTTCGAGATCAAGAATTTTATAGCATATATCATCCGAAGCCTCCATTAGATAAGAGAGCGGATGCCTAGAAAACTTTTCTCCGTTTTTTAAGCCCATATCCTCGAAAATTCTTACGAAATACTCTTTTTCTGATTGAAAAACATTAAATTTTTCATGCTTGTTCTCGTCCGCAAACGAGGAATCCCATGGATATTTGATTAAAGTTCCGAGAGTCGCGTAAGTAAGTCTCAGTCCCCCTTCATTTAAATAATTTTCCAATCTGGTAACTATACGAAACCCCTGCGCGTTGCCTTCGAACATAAGAAAATCTTTTTTCTGCTCATCGGTCAACGTCTCTTTATTCGGAAATACTTTGTTTAAAACTTCCTGGCCATCTCTTTCAAACCAATGTCTAATTGCGTACTCTCCGGCGTGTCCAAATGGAGGATTCCCGATATCGTGGGATAGACACGCGGCCTGAACTACCGTACCCACATCTTGAGGAACAAGGTTTTCTGGAAGCTCGTTCCTTTCTTGTAGGAAAAATCCGAGTTTCGTTCCGAGGGTTCTACCGACCGAAGCGACTTCGAGCGAATGCGTCAGTCTGGTATGAACGTGATCGTTTGTAGCGAGAGGGTGCACCTGGGTTTTTCTACCCAGTCTTCGAAAAGCAGTAGAAAAAATTATACGGTCAAAATCTTTATCAAACTCGGTTCTGAACTTCTCACTGTCCGATTCCCGATACTCTTTTTCTTCTTCGAGACGTTTCTTTGTAAGCAACTGTTTCCATTTTGCTTTATACTCCTCCATAGCATCTCCTTGCTGTTATTTTTCGCGGTTTTAGGTTTTTATATCTTCCCGATAAGCCTCTCCACCCATTTCTCCAAACTTTCTCCTGTATGCTTTTGTGGCGTATGAAAATGAATACCTAATCCTTGCAACTCCTTTCTATATTCTTTAAGATTTTTGCCTGTTTCCATTTTCCTAATCGACAATATCTCGTTAGCTACTTTTTTAAATTCGATTCCTCTGTTTGAACTAAACAAATATGTTTGAGCATTAAAGTTTTTCAGTTCCAAAACAAAATAGTTTCTTCGATTCCACCAAAACAGAAATCCGTAAAATTCCCGTTCGTCTATCAACTTTCCTGAAATTCCTAAACGGCGTTCCAACAATCTCATCGCCTCTTTGAAATCAAACGAAAGCTTGTAGATACGCCCTTTAGCATATCTGGAATTCGGATCTCTCACTTCGCCGAGACTTATTCCTTCACTCACTTCAAAAGACTGTTTTACGGGAATCCTGTATAGCGCCTCTCCTCTGCATACGGCCTTTCCTTTTTCAACTATCAGCTCGTCTATACTCTCTTTCCCCCTCTCCGCAAAGGCCTTGTCTCCCCGTTCAAACTTGAAGTTATACGGGGCAGTATTGGAAATACTTTTCGTGTCCGCTTTCCCATGAGAAAACCCACTAGTTGTAACGGTTTTCGCTTTTTTCTTTCCCTCGTAGAATCCGATCAGTTTCTCTTTTCCCAGTAAACTTTTGAAATCAACATCTACTATCTCGTAAACCAGAAATGTCTTTTCATCCAAATACGCTCCCCTGAACAAAACATCCGTCACGTTTTCTTTTCGGCTTACAAGAGGAAACGCGAATTTCGGATTTTGTAAAATGTAATCCGACTCCGTGGATCGCAAGCCGTTTTCATAATATTTTTTGACAGGTTCTTTCATAAAATAGGAGAAAGCGTTATAGAAATAGGCTGAAGCTCTGGGATCACAGTGGTAAAAATAAGAGAGTATCACATTGATTTTGGTAAATTTGACTCCATAGGCAAAGCATATCGCTCCCTCTTCGCATTCCGACAGTCCTTCATTTACCAGAGTCTCCGCCATACTTTGAGCGAAAAAAGCCCTTTTGATATAAGAATTGGGATAATAAAAGAAGTTTCCTATCGAATAGGCGGGGATGATTATTTTTATATTTTCACTCTCGATGATACGGAAATAATCCCATTTGCTAGCAGCCAGCGTCTTTAAAATCTTCATTTGAAGATCTTTATCCAGAGAATCAAACCGATAGGCTTCTTTATTTGCCATTTCAAGATCAATGGCAAAATTTTTCATCTCTCCGTAATATGTCAAGTTTCCTTTATAAAGAACAGAGTTTGGCTGAAAAATATTAAGAGTTTCCAGCTGAATGTTTCTCGCATAGCGTTTCGTATCGTACTTTTCGTCATAAAAAACTATATTCGTCAATACCTGGCTTTTATATTTACCTTTAATATAGATTTTGAATGGAGAATTGCCCATAACGATTAGAGGACGGTTGTTTTGCATATCGGCAACGGCTTCGTTCTCTTTCTTTAATAGCTTGACAACATCATTGATCATGACTAAATCCTCAAAAAGGAATAACGGGTTTTATGGAAGAATGAAGAAGTAAAACCAAATTTTAAGGAGTCTAAATATTTTTGGAAAAAGTCAAAATAACTTTGAAAAAGTCCAATTATATTTGGAAATTCACACCCTCCACCAAAGATGCTGGCTTTCGTGGAGGAGTGATGGGGCGACCGGTACGATCGTAGCGGCGTAAAACTTGGCTCTTTTCCATCCAAAGCCTCCATTTTGGCCATATCCAAAATCTCTTGCATACTCATTGGTGGCAAAATATACCGAAGCCTTTTTGCTATCATGCTCTTGCCACAACCAGGACTTCCTTCCATAAGCAGATTATGACATCCAGCAGCAGCGATTAAAGCGGCTCTTTTAGCCACTTCCTGCCCTTTGACCTCTGAAAAATCAAGAGGGTATGAAGGGTTATAATAGTACTTTTCACCATCCATTTCAAAATGGGGAAAAGAGAATGGAATCGGCTGATGCGAAGGGGCTTCTTTTGTTTTAAAAAATGCAATCGCTTCCGAAAGTGTTTGTACCGCGACAATGTCGATATTTGGAATCTTTTGCACTTTTGGCAAGCTCTCCAGAGGTATGACAACTTTTACAGGTTTTTTAGCTAGTGATAAAACGAGAGGAAAGATCATCATTGTATCTTTCACTGCTCCATCGAGCCCAAGCTCCCCAAAGACAAAATAGTCTTCAAAATCAACATCTTCTTTTTGCAGCGCAATCCCAAGAGCAATTGCCAAATCGAAATGACTTCCATTCTTTTTGAGATCACTGGGAGCTAGGTTGATCGTTATCTTTTGAGGAGGAAAAGAGAAGTTGTTTGCCAAAAGTGCCGATTTGACACGATCTTTTGCTTCCTGTATAGCACTCGATGCAAGACCGACGATCGATAATGCAGGAAGAGCCCGAATAAAGGAACTCTCCACTTCCACTACTTTTGCGTCTACTCCATCGAGGGTAGCGCAAAAGATCTTTTTCACCTTATACCTTCACACCGCTTTTGGCAGATTTACGCTTCTTCTTCCACTCTTTTTCAAACTTTTTTCGTTTCATGTAAGGAAGTTTTTCGATGAAAAGGTGTCCATCGAGATGATCCATTTCATGCTGTACAGCAACGGCCAGCAAGCCATCCGTCTCTAAAGTTTTTTTATTTCCGTAGCGGTCTTGGTACTCTACCTTGACCCATTCGGCCCGTTCTACATCATCGTAGTAGTCCGGTACACTCAGACACCCTTCTGTATACACCTGGGTTCCTCTTTTTTCAATAATAACCGGATTGATGAGTTCGAGAAGATCCTCTTTATGCTGGTTTCCCTCCTCATCTGGCAAATTGATAATAAGGGCACGAAGAGGTACTGCTACCTGAATAGCCGCAAGTCCAATGCCGTTTTTGGCAATCATCGTCTCATACATGTCATCAAGCAGCGTTTGAAGCTTTTCATCAAAATCTTCTACCTCTTTGCTTCTCATAAAAAGGCGTTTGTCAGGATATGTGATGATTTGGCGAATCATCGAGCACTCTTCTCCAATACCTGATCAATGAGTCCATACTCTTTCGCTTCTTCAGCGCTCATAAAAAAGTCTCTTTCAGTA
This sequence comes from Nitratiruptor sp. YY08-10, assembly GCF_016629565.1. Taxonomy (NCBI): domain Bacteria; kingdom Pseudomonadati; phylum Campylobacterota; class Epsilonproteobacteria; order Nautiliales; family Nitratiruptoraceae; genus Nitratiruptor; species Nitratiruptor sp. YY08-10. Next base: position 151,216 of record NZ_AP023057.1, on the reverse strand, counting down.
TCTTTGGCTATCTTTTTCACCGATTGCCCTGTATTTTGGGCCAAAATTTCATTGAGTATCTTTTTGAGCCTCAAAATCTCTTTCGCCTGTATCTCGATATCGGTTGCCTGCCCTTGTGCTCCTCCCAACGGCTGATGGATCATGATACGAGCATGCGGCAGAGCATAACGTTTGCCTTTTGCTCCAGAACTGAGCAAAAAGGCTCCCATACTTGCAGCCTGTCCGATACAGATAGTAGAGACATCGGGCTTGATGTAATTCATCGTATCGTAGATACTCATCCCACTGGTAATCACACCCCCAGGAGAGTTGATATACAGATAGATATCCTTATCCGGATCCTCCGCTTCCAAAAAAAGCAGCTGAGCCACGATGGAAGAGGCAACCGCATCGTTGATCTCGCCGCTAAGCATAATAATGCGATCTTTCAAGAGTCTGGAGTAGATATCGTAACTTCTCTCACCCCTTCCTGTACGTTCAATCACGTATGGAATGTAATAACTCATGCATTTTCCTCTTGCTTCTCATTTTTTTTGCTCAAAAGATGTGTAAGCAGTCTATCTTCGATCATCGCCATTTTGATCGCCGGAAGCAACCCTTGTTCCTCATACGCTTTTAAAATCTCTTGAGGGTTTCTTCCCATCTGAAGTGCTTCATAATAAATCGTTTGTACGACTTCTTGATCTGCTACATTGATACCTTCCGCTTTCGCCAATGCATCAACAATAAATGTGGCTTTGACACTTTTTTGAGCCTCAGGTTCGAGCTCTTTACGAAGTTCTTCAAGCTTTTCTTTGTTTTCTCTTAGCTCTTTGATCTCCTCTTCACTCATCTGTGCCGCTTTATTGTTGAGCTGCACATCGATCTCTTGATCTACGATGTTTTTGGGCAAATCAAACTCAAACTTCTCAACGAGTGCTTCGATCAGTTTCGGTTTGAGTTCTTCATTGTAGAGTTTGGAAAGCTTTTCACTTTTGAGCTGCTTTCTCACCTCTTCTTTGAGCTCATCCAATGTCGCATCCTCTTTTTGGAGCATCTTTTTGGCAAGTTCATCATCGATATTAATTTTTTCTTTCTCTTTGATTGTATGCAGTGTCACTTCAAAATTTGCTTTCTTGCCAGCAAGCTCTTTATTTGGGTAATCTTCAGGGAATGTCACTTCGATCGTCTTCGTTTCACCCTTTTTCATACCCTCAACCTGCTCTTCAAATCCTGGGATAAACTGGCCGCTTCCAAGGCGAAGCTCAAAGTTTTGTGCACTTCCCCCTTCGATCTCACTACCATCTTCGAGAGTCCCTTTAAAATCGATCACTACAAGATCGCCCTCTTTGGCAGGTCTGTCCTCTTCGACCTCTTTGAATTGGGCCATCGCATCGGCAAGCTCTTCGATTCTCTTTTCAACCTCTTCATCACTCACTTGTGGCTCTTCATACTCCGGAATCACCTCTTCGTATCCGGTAATGTCGATATTTGGCCGAACACCGATTTCAAGAACCATCTCAATAACTTCTTCGCCTTTTTCATATTTGGTAAACCTAGGCTCACCCAGCATCGCATCTTTTTCGATACCAAGTTCCTCAAGGGCTTGGTCTAGGGCTTCTCTGACAAGTTCTGCTTCTGCGTCTTGTGCCAGTTTGTCACCGTATCGTTTTTTGATGACCGCTGGTGGTACTTTTCCTTTTCGAAATCCAGGAATATTCATCGTTTTTGCAAGCTCTTTCGCTATCTTTTCCTCTTTTTTCTCTACATCTTGCTTTGCAATTTTCGCTTCTACAGTAGCGTTCGCTTCATTGAGCTTTTGCGCATTGATCTCCATCGATATCCTTTGAAAAAATTTTTGGCTCTAATTTTATCAAAATAATGCTTCAAACCAAATTTTTTGCTACAATTGACAAAATTTTCTGGGAGCTACAGATGAATCGCCAAAAAGAGTTCGAAAACCATGTCAAAGCGATATTGCAACTACTTGGAGAAGATCCACAAAGAGAGGGTCTGATCAAAACTCCCCAGCGGGTTTACAAAGCTTTTTTACATCTTACAGAAGGATATCATAAAGACCCAAAAGAGGTATTGGGAGAAGCGCTTTTCGAATCGAGCAATGACGAGATGGTTCTGGTACGGGATATCGAATTTTACTCTTTGTGTGAACACCATCTGTTACCAATTATCGGCCGCGCCCATGTAGCTTACATCCCCAATGGAAAAGTGGTAGGTCTGTCCAAAATTCCACGAATGGTCAACGTTTTCGCAAGACGCCTCCAGATCCAAGAACAGATGACGGAACAGATCGCCGATGCTTTGATGCAAACGATTGAACCAAAAGGGGTTGGAGTTGTTGTGCAGGCACGCCATATGTGCATGGAGATGCGAGGGGTGGAGAAGATCTGTTCAACAACGGTCAGTTCGGCTCTTCGAGGTATCTTTAAAACCAATCAAAAAACACGAGAGGAGTTTTTCAGCCTCATTAACGCCCCTCAAACGACGAGGTTTTGAGAAGTTTTACAAACTCCTCGTACGGCATCGGCTTGGCAAAATAGTACCCTTGAAAAAAATCGACTCCCATATCTTTCAACTCTTCAAACTGCTTTTTCGTCTCCACGCCTTCGGCAATCGTTTTGAGTCCTAGGTTTTTCGCCATATTGATAATCGTAGATACGATAATATAGTCGTTACCGTCTACGAACATATCATCCACAAAACTTTTATCAATCTTTAAATAATCGATCGGAAGCTGTTTGAGATACTGTAAAGAGGAGTAACCCGTCCCGAAATCGTCGATACTGAACTGAATATTCAGCTCTTTTTTGATTCGCGATATGTTTTCCATGGCTTTTGAAGCATCTTTGATCAAAACCTGTTCTGTAATTTCAAGATTAAGATATCTCGCAAACGAATGAGGCAAAAGCGATTTCAAATGATTGTAAAAATGTTCGCTATAAATATCACTACCAGATACATTGACTGCAACTTTTATCTTTTGAGGAATTTTTTCTAAAATATCTTTCGCCAGCCGAAGGACTTCGTCACTGATACGCTGCATCATACCAAACTCCTCTGCAACCGGTAGAAACTCTCCTGGATATACAAGTCCTTTTTTAGGATGCTTCCATCTAAGCAGTGCTTCCGCACCCACTATTTTTCGCTTTTGATCAAATTGTGGCTGAAGATAAAGAATGAACTCTCTGTTTTGCAATGCCCTTTCAAGATCATGTTTCACTTTATAGAGATGCTCTATCTCTTTTTTCAGCTCTTGATCAAAAAGTTGAATCGAATTTTTGTTTTTTCGTTTTATTTTGTACATTGCACTATCGGCAAATTTGATCACTTCATATGCATTCTTGCTCTTCTCATCAATTAAAGCAACACCGATACTGACAGTTGTCTGCATTGTATGATCTTCAATGGCAACCGGTTGGCTTATCGCTTTTGCCAACCGTTTTGCAACCTCCAATCCTTCGATTAAAGCTCTGTTTTTATCCTCTGAAATCTCCAGGAGCAGTATGGCAAACTCATCTCCACCCATTCGTGCAGCAATATCGACCTCTCTTGTATATTCTTGTATTCTCTTTGCAATTGTTTTTAAAAAAAGATCGCCAATATTGTGTCCCAACGTGTCATTAATCTCTTTGAAATTGTCCAAATCCATATAGATCAGAATGCTGTATTTTTTATCACGCTTCACTTTTTTTATGGCCAGGTCGATACTTTCGAAGAGAACGGTTCGTTTAGCAAGTCCTGTCAGTTCGTCATAGTAAGCCATCTGTTCAATTTTGTTTTGATACTCTTTGAGACGGGTAAGATCGATCACTACACCAAGGCCTTCTATAATCTGGTGATCGACTTGGATATATGTGGTATATAGCTCTATAAAAAACTCTTTTTGCGAAAGAGTAGAGTGATAAAACCCTCGATACCAACCGTTTTTTTTCGAAAAAGGTTCTTTCAATACAGGCAAAATCCTTTTATCCTGCAATCTATTCATATCAAACCCCAGTAACTCATCTTTCGAAACACCAAGCACATGGGCAAAAAAATCGTTACAATCGGTAATCCGCAAATCTTTGTTATAGAAAAATATTCCTAAAGGAATATTGTGAAAAAGATAATAAAACCGCTGAGATTGGATACTGAGATCTTTTTGTTTTTGCGAATAGGCCAGTTTGAGTTTCAATGTGTTTATATAGGTACGGTATGTCCGCAACGACAGATTGATCATCATCACAAGATAAAAAAGAAGCACAAAACCCATAACAGGATAAATGGATCCCTGAACAAAAAAAAGGCGTAAGGCGATAGGCAATATAAGCGAAATTTGATAGAGGATTACGGCAGTTTTGGAATAATGCAGCGATGAGATTGCCCCGGCACTTAGTCCCGCCATAACGAAAATGAACAGCATTTGATCAAATATACTGTTTGGGAACAGCACATAGATCAAAGAGGCAAACCCAGCTCCGCTTGTGACAAGAAGCAATAAAAAAAGAGTGAAATAATATGGGATATCAGGGAACTTGGCTCTTTCATATCGCCATTTAACGATCAGTCGAACAAGAGATACAAAAAGCATAAAAAGAAGCCAAAGAAGTGCTTTTGGACTCTTTTCATGATTAAAGAACATCAAACCTATAAGTGTTGACAACAATACAGTAGAGATTAATGAATATTTGAGGTTATTATATAGTTGATCCAGCTGCTCTTTTGTTATCTTCTCTTTCAAACAATATTTCCTCATTCCTATCTTTTCGTACGCAAAAGTATAGCAAAACGGCACATTTATTTAAATTTTCACTTTTCGCTACATTTAAGTGTGGCGTAGTATAATTAGGATAAAATTTATCTTAATTAGGAGATCTGGCAATGGAAAATCAGACAGAGAACAAAACGACAAGTTTTAAAGAGTTGCCCTTTGAAGAGAAATGGAACGCCATCGAAAAAGCTATAGATGAAGGCATCAGACAGTTTTTGGTCATGGATGGCGGAAACCTTGAGATCATCGATATCAAGGAAAATGGCGACTTCATCGATGTCTATATCCGATATATGGGAGCATGTGTAGGCTGTGCAAGTGCCACGACAGGAACTCTTTTTGGCATAGAGCACACATTGCGAGAAAAGCTCGGAGAACAAAATATCAGAGTTCTTCCTATCTAACTTGGCTATAATTTCGGTATGAATAAACTACAAGAGTGTCATTCTATCGATTTTTGCACACTCGATTATGAGTGTGCCTATCTGCCCGATAAAAAAACAAGAATGCTGTATCGCTACATCCCCAAAGCCACCAAAGAGTTGGCGAGCGCTTTGATCAAAAGGGGCTGGAGACGCTTTGGGCACTCCTATTTTCATCCTATATGCCAGGGATGTAACGAGTGTAAAAATCTAAGAATTGACGTAAAAAGCTTCAAACCATCAAAAAGCCAGCGACGAGCCATCAAAAAAAACGCAAACACAAAAATCTATATCAATGAGCCCTCTTTGACATACGAACACCTTGATCTATACAACAAATACCACAAATTCAAAGAGAAAAAAAGCGGATGGAAATATAATGAGATGGATCTACAAACCTATTATGAAGAGTTTGTAGTAGGCGCTCACGTTTTTGGCAAAGAAGTCCTGTATTTTCATGACAACAGACTGGTAGGGGTGGACCTGATAGATATTTTAGACGATGGTATCAGCGCAATCTATTTTTATTATGATCCAGATTACGAAAAGCTCTCTCTGGGCATCTACTCACTTATCGTACAGATCAACCTTGCCAGAAATCTCGGACTTGATTGGATCTATCTGGGATACTGGGTGGATGGATGCGCTTCATTTGCTTACAAAACAAAATTCCAGCCCTATGAAATACTTGAGGGTTTTCCTGCAATCGATGAAGAACCTCTTTGGCAGTCTGTAGTGAACTAACCTCTTTTGAGCTTTCGTATGAAGTGAACAAAAATACGTACGATTACAATCACACAATAGACAACAAAAGTAAAAATAAGAGGGTGCAACAGGCCAAAAGGGGCCTCGGGAAGATGCTTGAAATGCTCTATTGGATGCGATAAAAGCTCTTTGTAATGCATCCAGATGCATAAAAATATAAGTAAAAAGAGATAGATCCCTAGCTCCCTTTTGATCACTTTACCCATTGCGTCTACACTCTTCTTACATTAAACCTCGAAGCATTAATGTCCAATACATCGGTTTGAGCATATACAAGTCAAATGCCCACCAGATCCATCGAGGTTTGGAAGGATCCAAAAATGAGAACGTCGGTGCCGGTCCATCATAGTTGAATTCCGCAAGCATAATTTTGCCATATTGGGTTTTTAATGGACATACGGTATATCCGTCAAATTTCGCTTTTGGCTCTTTTCCTTCCATCACAGCAATCAAGTTCTCTTGGAGTACTGGTCCATGGTGTCTTGCACTTCCTCCTGTTTTTCCAAGCGGAATACCTAAAATGTCTCCGATACCAAAAACATTTTTGTATCGTCGATGCTGCAATGTGTATCTATCAACTTCAAGCCACCCTTTTGCCGTTCCTTTTTGCCATCCAAGTGGAGAATTCGCCACAGCATCAACCGGTTTCATCGGAGGAACGATATGGATGAAATCATATGGCATCTCAACCATCTCTTTTTTTGTAATGTAGTCATACTCTTCTAAATCTGGATCCCACTCCCCTTTGACTTTATAGGTATGCTCGAATGTAGCAACTTTTTTAACAGGATCGATTTTTCGTAAAACGTGATTCCACTTATCTTCGATGTTGCCATACATTGGCGTTACTTCTTCTACAAGGGTTTTATTGTAAGAAGGGATTCCAAAAAGTTTTGTTCCTTTTTTACAAAAATAGGATCTCACATTTTTATGCACATCTGCTCCGCCTCCAGGCCCGTTACCTCGCAAGAAATCATCACTGAGGTATAAAATCTTTTGCGGAGCCCCACCACATTTGATAGGCGTGTCGGGTTGGGTGTAGATTGCTTGGATAGGATTGTCCGGGGATGCTTTTTCTGCTGCCACTCTTAGCTGCTTGAACCACTCCCATGTTTTTGATCCGCCGCTCACATCCCCTTTCACGGGATCATTGAGATACACACTTGAAATGCCATGTTTTCCGACAAGATCTTTGCTCATTCCCTCAATTCGCTCATAATCATACGCTAGCCCGGTTGCTACAACCAAAAAGTCATATTTGATTTTTTTGTTGGAGTCAGTAATAACTTGGTTGTTGTCCGGATCAAACTCTTTGACACTCTCTTTCACCCACTCTACATCACTTGGAATGAAATTTTTGTTTGGTTTTTTAATCTCATCTGCCGTATAGAGCCCTGCAGCCATAAATACTTGGCCCGGTTGATAGAGGTGAATATCGTTTGGAGCGATAAGAATGATTTTTGCATTCGGCGCACTTCTATGAAGTCTGGCAAGTGCCATAATCCCACCTGCCCCACCGCCAACGATGACGATAGTCGCTTTTTTGCCGCTGCTTCTTCCACCTTCAGCCGCAGATGCAGTCGAACCACCGAGTCCAAAAGCCCCCACAGAGCCAAGACCCATTATCTTGAGAGCATCCCGTCTCGATAGCCCCTCTTTTTTTAACAGCTCTTCCATCACTTCTTGTGCCTGCTTGAGTTTCTGCTTCTCTGTCATATCTACTCCTGAATGAAATATTTATATTAAATGAAATTATTACATAAATAACTTTTAATTATCATTAAATTATGGTGATAATTGTCATCAAACTATTTTCTTGATATGTAACTGTATGTAGATAGAATTATTGTAAATATTTTTTACAGGCTGATACACGATATCAATCCTATCATTTTGCAGTTCTGTTGCATTATGGAAATGAATAGCCTTGAATATATTACCGTTTTGTCTGAGCGTCATCAAAAGATGTCTTCCATCTTCTCCAACCCCCCTCTTTTCCAAAACCTCCACATTGGAAGCAAAAAATTTGGGCACAGGGTTGCTTTCTCCATAGGGCGCAAAGCTCTCTAGGATATCGATCAACTCCCAGTCTATCTCACTCAATGGGAGTTCCCCCAATACTGTCGATGTTTCGATGAAATCTTCTTGAGGAATCTCTTGAGCGAGTGCATTGATGGATTCTTTAAAAGGTTGCAGATGTTCTTTTTTCAAGCCAAGCCCCGCAGCCTTTTTGTGCCCTCCGAAACGGGTAAGATAGTGGCTTGTTCCTTCCAGTAATCGATACAGGTCCACTGCACCTACACTTCTTCCGCTTCCTTTGTACGAACCGTTTTTATCCCTTGTGAGTACAATAGCGGGTCTGGAAAATCGATCCACCAATCTAGAAGCAACAATCCCCACAACTCCTTCATTCCAGTCCTCTCCGGCTACCACGATGACTCTTTCATCTCCGACTTGTTCCAAAGATTCTTGTAACACCCTTCTCTCTTCCTCTTTTCTTTGCACATTGAGCGAAAGAAGTCTCGCGTAATAGACACTTGCTTCAAAAAAGTCTTTGGCATTTAAAAACTTTAACGCCAAATCGGCATCTTCCATGCGCCCGGCACTATTGATAATCGGAGCAATAGTAAATCCTATATCTTCAGAGTGAAAAGTATGTTTTTTCAAAACTGAGCGAAGATAGGCAACAGCAGGTCTTTCGCTTCGCTCAAACATCTTTAATCCGGCTTGCACTAATGAGCGGTTGATATGTCGCAGGGGCATCACATCCGCTATAATTGCCACAGCCAAAATATCCAAAAACTGTTTCATATCCACATCCAGCCCCAAATCCTGTTTGAGCTGTCCTATCAAAAACCAGGCAACCTGAGCCCCACAAATCTCCGTATAAGCAAATGAACATTGCTCCTGTTTTGGATTGACGATAGCATATGCTGGTGGAAGAGTCTTAGGAGGTGTATGGTGGTCAGTGATGATGAGATCGATTCCTTTTTCTTTACAGAGCATTGCTGCTTCATGGGCACTGATACCGTTATCTACAGTAATAATAAGATCAACATCGCCAAGCTCTTCAATGATTTTTGGACTCAAACCATACCCATGTTTGAATCGATTGGGAATTTTAGCAACAACTGGATACTCCAGTAAATGGAAAAACTCCTTCATCAAAGCAGTCGAAACCACTCCATCCACATCATAATCACCGACAACGGCAATTTTTTCACCTTTTTTTATTGCATCGACAATTCGCAAAGAGGCTTTTTGCATATCTTTCAGGGTTGATGGATGAGGAAGGGAGGAGAGTTTCACAAAACCCTCTTGGAAACGCTCCTGTAAAAGCCTTAAAACATCCTGTTTTGTAAGGACTCTCATCGATGCTCTAAAGAGTTTTTAATAAAAGCAGTGATCAATGGATTTGGTTTTTGAAGATGGGAGGTAAATTCGGGATGAAACTGAACGCCTACAAACCAAGGATGTTTCTCAATTTCTACAGCTTCTATCAGCCCCTCTTCGCTCTCTCCGCTTACAATCATACCCTGTGATTCGAGCATATCCCGATACTGGGGGTTTGCTTCATATCTATGACGATGGCGCTCATAAATCACATCTTGATGATGATACGCCTGCCATAGTTTTGTGCCCTCTTTTACTTTACATGCATATTCACCAAGTCTCATCGTTCCACCCATCGGGGAGGTGTGTGTTCGGATCTGCTTTTGACCTGATGTATCGATAAACTCATCTATTAAGTATATAAATGGATGTTTCGTGTCTGGATCAAACTCCATCGAATTTGCATCTTCGATGTCTAAAACATTTCTTGCAAACTCTATGATACTAAGCTGCATACCAAGGCATATGCCAAGATATGGAATTTGATGCTCTCTTGCATATCGGATAGCCTCAATTTTGCCTTGGACCCCTCGCTCGCCAAAACCGCCAGCAACCAGGATACCATGAACATCTTTCATAAACTCTTCAACACCTTCTGCTTCTATGAGCTCACTGTCTACCCATTTGATATTGACTTTTGTATCCAGCGCCGCTCCGGCATGTACAAGTGCTTCAGTCAAAGACTTGTAGGACTCTTTGAGCCCCAGGTATTTACCCACAAAAGCGATCGTTACCTCATCTTTTGGTGCTATGATCTTCTTGACGATCATATCCCACTCATCCATCTGCGGTTTGAGATGGCCAAGCTTCAATTGATGTGAGATTGGTTCAAGGATATTTTGCCTAAGGAAATTGAGGGGCACTTTATAGATAGTTTCTGCATCTTTCGCTTCTATAACGCTATTTTCCGGAATGCCACAACTTCTAGCGATCTTCGTTCTCACATCGTTTGGAAGCGGTCGTTCACACCGCGCTATGATCATATCTGGACTGATCCCGATACGTCTAAGCTCTTGAACGCTATGTTGGGTCGGTTTGGTTTTAAGTTCACCAGCTGCAGCAATGTATGGCACAAGGGTAACATGGATATTGTACGCTTTATGAATGCCTAGATCGTGGGTAAGTTCTCGAATCGCTTCCAAAAAAGGGAGGCCTTCGATATCCCCAACCGTTCCACCAAGCTCTACGATCAAAACATCTTTGCCTTTTCCGGCTTTTCTGATGCGACTCTTGATCTCCTCAACAATATGTGGGACCACCTGGATCGTTTTTCCTAGATAGTCCCCTTTTCGTTCTCTTTGAATCACCGAAAGATAAACCTGTCCTGTGGTGAAATTATTGAGTTTGGAGAGTTTCACATCCAAAAAACGCTCATAATGGCCAAGATCCAAATCCGTCTCAGCTCCATCAGCCGTCACAAAAACCTCACCATGCTCTAAAGGAGACATCGTTCCTGGGTCTACATTGATATACGGATCGATTTTGAGTATTGAAACATTCAGACCGCTATTTTTTAAAAGCGCACCGATGCTGGCACTAGAAATTCCTTTTCCCAGTGAACTGAGAACACCACCTGTAACAAATATATATCTGGTCATCTCCAACCCTCGTTTTTTAAGAAAAATTTTATCTAAATATTGCTTAATATTCGTTTGGTACAATCTTGTTTCAAAAAGGAAAAGAGATGAAAAAGTTTTTGATACTGGCATCTATTGTTTTTTCGCTTTTTGCCAAAACAGAGCAAAAAATAGAGTTTGGCTATTTTGCTACAACGGGAAACTCCAACTCCAGTTCCGTAAGTGCCGGATATTCTCTTCAAACGTACTGGACCAAATCGACCAAATTTGACCTGAAAGCGGATATGCTCTATTCAAAGAAGGATGGAGAAACGGATAATGAGCGATACCGACTCGGTAGCGATCTTTTCTTCAATTACAACAAACGTCTTTTTACGTTTGTAAAGTTTGGCTTCTTGCGCAATAGATTCGAGGGATATGATGCCCAGTACAGCGTCAACCCGGGAATCGGTTATAAACTCTCACTCAACCAAAAACATGAAGTCAATCTGCTTGGCGGATACGAGTACCGTTACAATGACCTTACAACGAACCAAAAACAGGATTTTCATTATATAAAAGCAGAAATCGACTATACTTATCACATAACCTCAAAAAATAGTTTAACAGCAAATTTTTATACCATTGAAAATATGGAAGAAAACCGAGACTATGAGAGCAAACTCGATACGTCCCTCGACCTACACATAGTTGATCAGCTCGGTCTCAAACTCTCCTATGAGATCAAATACGACAACCTCCCACCAGAAGGGAAAAAAAAGAGTGATACTCTTACAAAACTCTCTTTAACCTACACTTTTTAAATATCATCGACTAAAAATGCGGCAATCCTTCTGTGCCGCTCTTTGTAATCAGGCATTCTGCTATGAACAAGACTCCAAAACGCTTTGGAATGGTTCATATATGTCAGATGAGAAAGCTCATGCACAATAATGTAATCAATGAGATCGGGAGGCAGCATTACTACTCTGTAGCTGAAATTGATATTTCTTTTCGATGTACAGCTTCCCCATCGCTTCTTGGCACCTGTAATCTTGATATCGTTATATAGACAGTTATATTTTGCTGCAATAACTTTTGTTCTCAAGCGCAAATATCCCATGGCGAAATTTTTGTAAAATGTTTGAAAGGCTTCTTGACTCGGTTCTTCAACCCAAAAAGAACCGTTTTGAAAGCATAGTTCTTTGTTCCCTTTTCGAAGGGGATAACGCCCTCCAAGAAGTAAGAATTTCTCCTCAAAACAGAATCTCTTTTTTCTTAGTGAGGCCTTTTGCAGCTCCTTTTCTATCCAGGACCGATGGGCCTTTATAAACAGATCAACCCCTCTTTTGGATATCCAGTATGGGGCTTTGACAATAACTTCCTCGTCTTGGATTTCTATCTTTAAACTTTTTCGTCTCTCCCTTTTTAATCGAAATTGCATGGAATTACCTGAATACTTTTTGGCCTGATTGATACATAGGCTAAACCATTTTTCAGCTCGACCTTTCCTTCTACCAAAATTTCAAGATCATCGACAATCAGCTTCGTTTTTCCACTCTCTTTACCGGCATAAATTCCTTTTAAGAAATTCTCACCTTTATGATTTGCTGCCGATGGATCAAATACAAAATAGACCTTTTGTCCTACAAAAAATTGTTCTTTTGGTTTGGATACTCTCGCCTTTAGGCGATTTTGATTGTAACTTCCGGCAACCACAACCTCTTTGCCTTTCGTTTTCACCTCTTCTATCACAACAGGTATTATATTTTTATATAGCGAATTTTGCAGAAGTTTTTTAAACTGCTTGAGTCCGTTTATAGTTTCATAACTTTTGATCAATCTATTGAGTTGGTGTTCAATTTCCAAAAGCTCTTGCATCTTTTGCAATAACCTTTTGCCAAACGGTGTCAGATCACTTCCTCCACCTCGTAGTCCACCAATTTTCGATGAAGTGAGCTGCTCCTTTTCGCTATTGAGCAAAGCCAAAAGATCCCATACCCCTTTATAACTCATTGCACACTTTTTTGAAGCCCGAAGAAGGGAACCCTCTTCTTGCAAAGCTTCTAAGAGTGTACACACTTTATGAATATCCACTCTTTTCCCACCAATATCCAGATAGGGACTCAAACCAAGTTGCATGTGGGACCTTTATGTTATTTTTTGGGATTATAACGTATATCTATTGAGAGTTTCATATCCTTTTGCAGCGACTGTAACAGTGTATCAACTATTTTTTGTGTGATACACCCTTTAAAATCAACTTGGTCTCTATACAAAAGCTTGTTGTTTTCGAAAAGTTCCAAACGCAAAAATCCGTCAAAGTCGCTTCCTAATGCTTTCGCTTTTGCAGAAGAACAGGTAGCAACAAAGTGTGAAGTAGTTTTTAAAATAAATGGACAGCTGTTTTGAAAATCGATTCTTTTTTGCAAAGCATAAGCAACGATAGGATTTGAAGCTTTGAGTTTGAGACATGTTATGGGAATTGAGGGATATGCATAAATTTTTTTGTAAACTCTGGATTCACACCCTAAAAACAGAAGGGGCAAAAGCCCCAGTAACAGTTTATATCTCACCTGTATGCGCTTTATGCGCCGCTATCCAGTCTTCTATATTGCCACCGAATGCATAGACATTTTCATATCCAAGCATTTCAAGATATCCCTTGACTCTGTTGGCAAAGTAACCTTTTAAACACGCCGTGATAATAGGCGTTGTCTTGTCAGCAGGCAAGATGTCAAGATATTCAGTAAATTCAGTATACGGAGTATAGTAGCTATCCGGAATATCAGCCTCTTCTGCATTTTCTCCATTTACTTTGGCAGGTGGTCGCACATCAAGCAAAATCGCTCCTGCTTCTTTTAATAGCTCCATCGCTTTTTCCAGGTCTACATTGCCAAGTTCCGGTTTTTCTTTATTGAGCTCAATCTGCTCTTTGATTCTTTGTGCTACCGTTTGTTCAAATTCTGTTAGTTTAGCCATCTTGGCCTCCTTTATAGGGTTTTAAAAATTATAACTCTTTTAAAGGAAACTTTTTGCTACTAAAGTTGCGATTCTTGTAGGATAGGCTGAGGTTTACCGATATAATATCCTTGTATCATATCAACACGATTTTTCAATAAATCAAAAAGCTCTTTCTTATCCACATATTCTGCAATTGTATTGAGTTGTAATGTATCGGCAAATGCGATAATAGAATCCAACAGCTTTTGCATTTTCTCATCTGTTAGAAGATTTTGGACAATTGAACCATCAATTTTGATATAATCGATATCAAGTTTTGCAAATTGCGCAAAATTGGAATATCCGCTTCCGAAATCATCTAATGCAAATGAAATGCCACATTTTTTAAAATATTGGATAAAGTCATTGAGCAGTTCAAACTCTTTTAAAGCTTCACTCTCAACAATCTCTATCGTAAGTCGCTTAGCAACTTTAGGTTGTTGTCTGCATAAAGTGTCAAGCAGTATCTTTATATTTTTATCTTTTATATCTTTGAGCGTAAAATTGACACTAAAGGTAAAATCGTTATTTGCAAAGGTTTGAAAACTTTTAATAAGTATCGATTTAGTAAATTCCGTATAGAAAGGCGCCTCTAGTAAAATTGATAAAAACTCTCCTGGCTGTAAAAGTTTTCCATCATATTCCAATCGCATCAACACTTCATATTTAATGATTTTTTCATTATCCTCGTGTGTACTATATATTGGTTGATAGTATGGAATGATGCTGTCTTTGACCATTATCTCTTTGAGTTTTTGTGTCATTGTAAGTTCATGTTTTACTTCATGAATCATCTCTTTGACTACTCTTGAATCCAATAACTCTTTTTTATCACTTCGAAAAAGTGCAAATTCACATGATTCCAAAGCTTGAGGAACAAACTCATCAAACGCACCATAAAAATAGAGGGTAAACGGCTCATCCTTCGTTTTAATTTCTATTGTGCCATTGAGTCTATCATACAACCGATACACATCCTCTTCATTTTCAACCAAAACAGCAAATTCATCCCCATAAATTCGATAACTTTTTATGGCACACGTTTGCATCAAAATATTTGCCAGTTTTTTCAAAATCCCATCACCAAAATCGTACCCATACAATACATTCAGTCTTGAAAAAGAGCGGATATTAAGAATCAAAAGATACACATTGGAAAATTTATCAAGATCTTTTAGAAGCTGGAAACGATTTGGTAATTTCGTAATCGGATCGATATAAATAGATAGAAGTTCCTCTTCCAAAAACATTCCACTCATCAGTGTAGTCATTTTTAAAAAAAGAGCTATAAGCTCAATATAGGTAAGATTAAAATAAAAATAGCGTCTTTGCTCATAAAAATCAACAGCCTCTTTGGCGCATTGATATAGTTCGTTGTTTGTTTTTAAAAAATCTTTTTTTACCGTTGCGTTATCAAAAAATATCCCGCTTCTTTCATTCACAAATGCTATAAATTCAGCTATTCTCCCATTGATTTCAGGAGGCTTGGTTTCATGTAAAACAGAATCTATCAATTTTTCCAGCCAGTGCAAAAGTTCTGTAATAATCGCTAAATCATCTTTTGACACAATATTTGGATTGTTGTTGATACCAAGTTTCAAGCTCTCGATCTCTTGTGGAAGTCTTCTTCGAAGATAACCTTTGGCTACTTTATCCCGAACTATAAGATAGTTTTCATACTCTTTCGTATTCAATTTTTGAGAAAAAAGATCTAAAAAAATAGCAAGCTTTGAAAAACTGATCCCCTTTTCAAAAATTTCGGCACCAAAATCCTCTGCTTTTTCATTCGTAATATTGTCTTGGATCAATAAAGTCAGCAGTTCTTCTAAAAATTTTTCATGTTCCATAGTAATCCATCGAAAGAGTTGTTTGTTTTCTTGTAAAAAGTTTTTCATTACTTCCTTTCACAAGTCCTCTTTCAATTGTACACCAAAAAATTTAAATTTAGCTAAGCCTTAAAGGCTCAGCATTCTCCTGAAATATATTTGAAATTTAATCGCACAAATTTATATGCCAGCCAAATCACAACAGGCCAGCTTGCATACCAAAATAGAGCTTCACCCATTTTTTCTCCTTAATAACTCATAACATCGTGTTCTATTTCATCTTCGCTTAACGGCTTACTATCCATAAGTCTCCATACATAGGCGATATATCCCACAACAAATGGCACCATCAAAGAGACATAACTCATCGTAATGAGCGTCACTCTACTACCCGAACTGTTTTCAATGGTAAGTGAACTTCCAATATCGGCAATACTTGGATAGTAGGCTGTATGGTTGTATCCTAAAATAAGCAGAAGAGAAAGCCCTACCATTGTAATACCGGTCGAACTGAACCAAAAAGCTTTTTTCACTCCTTTTAAAGCCATCACGACTGCTCCTAGGAGCAACCCGACACCAACCACAAATACACCTAAAACAAGCGGCATTTCAAGAAAGTTGTTGAGATATTTGTGCACTACAACAAAAAATTTGTTTTGTTCATATCCTACACCACTCATACTTAATATCCATCCGGCTACCGCTAAAAAAAGAACCAAAAATATCGCAAAATCTGTTTTTATTGCCTTTTTTGCTTTTTCTACAAGCTCCGGATCATCTAAAATAAACATGAAATAGAGATTGGCATTGAGACGGGCAAGAAAAACCATCATGACGCCAAAAAGGATATTGAAAGGATTTCCCAAAGCCTCCAATCCTCTCATACTTCCAAGCCATATCATATGTTTCATATCATCCAGTTTGAAAGCGGCTCCAGTAAACAAAGATGCCAATGCCACACCGATTAAGAATATACCGACTGTTCCATTGAGAAATAAAAAGAACTCGTACACTTTTTGTCCGAAAAAGTTGTTTGGCTTTTTTCTATACTCGTATGCTATCGCCTGAATGATAAAACTGAACAAAATCGCCATCCAAAGCCCATAGGCTCCACCAAAACTTACTGCATAAAAGAGGGGGAATGCAGCAAACAAGGCTCCACCAAAAAGAACCAATGTTGTAAAAGTAAGCTCCCACTTCCGCCCCAAAGCATTGACGATTAGATCTTTTTGTTCCTCATTACCAGCAAGACCAAGCTTTGTCTGGCCACCTTGAACAAAAGTGAGAAAGAGAAAAAGACCTCCAAGGAGCGAAACGATAAACCACCAGTATTCCTGCAGTGCATACGTACTCAGTTTCTCAAACATTTTCGCCCCCTTTGAGTCTGATCTGCGTAGCCATAATTTTCACTTCAGCAATAAGCAAAAAGGTAAACAAAATTGCAAAAAGCCAAAATGTTATCATCACCGAAGTCGTAGAGATATGGGTCGTTGCCATCTTCACTGGTAAGAGATCCTGTACGGCCCAAGGCTGCCTCCCGACTTCTGCCACTATCCATCCAAGCTCATTTGCCAAAAATCCAAGAGGCAAGGAGTAAAAAGCCAACTTGAGCCATGTTCTGGTTTTTGTTAAAGTACCTGTCATCGCTTTATAGAGCATTACGATCATAAGTACAAAAAACCAGATCCCAAGCCCGACCATCAAATGGAAACTATAAAACGTAATCTGTACTGGTGGCACAATCTCCTCAGGCTTGTCCAAAAAGCCATACCCCATATACTTTTCATATTGTCTAAACTGAGCCAATGCACTACTAGCTTTTTGGATATCACCTTGCTTTTTCGCCTCTTTAAAAGCTTTCAAAGCAGCGACCGCTTTTTTTCCCTTTCCTATCTTACTTGCAGCCGATTCGATCCCGTGTTCTTTATTTCCATACACAAGATCATTCATCCCTGCGACATAGGCATCCAGTTTGTGGTATCCAAGAATTGAAAGAGCTTTTGGAATGGAGATTTGAAATAAGAAATCCTCTTGCTTGTCCCCCAGTTTTTTATCGGGATTCAAAATACCGAAAGCAACAATCTCAGCACCTTTTTTTCCTTGATAAAGCCCTTCCATCGCAGCAAGCTTGACCGGTTGGTTTTGAGCAACCGTATAGGCTGAGTTGTCACCTGTTAAAATGTTATAAGCTGAAGTAATCAGACCAAAACTAGTAGCAACCAAAATAGATCGTTTTGCAAAATCTTTCATCTTTTCATTTTTCAACAAAAACCAAGCACTTATAGCAACTACAAAGATTGCGGAAGTGATATAGCCCGCACTAATAGTATGCAAAAATTTATTATATGCATTGGGATTAAAAATGACTTCCCAAAAGTTGACCATTTCACTTCTGGCAGTTTCAGGGTTAAACTGCATACCGACAGGATGCTGCATCCATCCGTTGGCCACCAAAATCCAAAGGGCTGAGAGATTTGATCCGATGGCTACAAGCCAGGTGGAGAGCAGATGAAATTTTTTACTTACTCTGTTCCAACCAAAAAACATAACGGCAAAAAAGGTAGATTCCAAGAAGAAAGCCATTATCCCTTCAATTGCCAAAGGTGCTCCAAAGATATCACCAACAAACCAGCTATAATTTGCCCAGTTGGTTCCAAATTCAAACTCCATAATAATTCCAGTAGCAAGTCCAATGGCAAAGTTTATCCCAAAGAGCTTCATCCAAAAGAGTGTCACCTCTTTCCATTTTGTATCTCCTGTGGTGACGTAGAGTGTCTCCATTATCGCTACGATAAATGAGAGGCCCAACGTCAGCGGAACAAACAAAAAGTGATAGATTGCAGTCAGAGCAAATTGGGCTCTACTCCAATCAACGAGTGTTGGATCGATCATTTTTCCCCTCCCAAGAGATTTTTCATAACATAGTCTCCTCTTTCCTTATCCGAATGAAACTTCTCATGCAAGATATCGGGAAAAAAGAGCATCTTGATTACCACAAAAAAAATAAATAACTTTATTGCGATAATGAGCCAAAGCTTTCTACCAAGCTTGCTCATATTTCGAAAACCGTTAATGTAAAATTTGATAATATTTGTAATACTTGTTTTCATATTATGCATTTTTAAAAAACCCAAGACTACAGTCCCGGTAGTCTTGGAATTTTATTGAGTTTGGAGTTTCTGCAGTACCATCCCCAGCCTTTTTTGAGCCAATGCCCCACAAATGGCATAGGAAGCATAAAACCTCGCTTCTCATCACGATAGACGAAAGCCGCTCCGTCACCGCTATCCATAACGCAGATAATATTAAGATGCTCGATATAACTCTCTTTTTTTCCAACTTTCACACCAGCATCGATGGCGATATTGTTTGCCGTGTTTCTTGCCATGACTTCTGCGATATGTCCCTGTTTTGCCCTCCATTGAGGTCCTTCGATATAGGCACTGTCTCCTATGGCGTAAACACCTGGCTTCTCTTTAACTTCACAATACTCATCTACTAAAATGAAACCGGCTTCGCTAAGAGGCAGATCCGATTCCTGAAAGACGGGGTGACCGGCATTTGCAGGTATGAACATCGTATAGTCACTCTCTAAAAAGTCGTCTTCAAAAACGATACCGTTTTTTTCAAACCGTTTTATTTTCTTGCCAAAATGCTTTTTAATGCCCAGCTTATTGAAAAAAACATCCATCATTTTTAAAGCTTGCGGACCAAGTCTTTTCCCGGGTTCTGCCATTGTTGCAAAAAAGGTCAGTTCAAATTTGTCACGAAGCCCTTTTTTCTTGAGATAGTTATGGACATTGAATATCATCTCAAATGCAGGTCCTCCACGCACAGCAGAACTGTCTTTTGGATTGCCACCAAACCCCATGGCAATCTTTCCATGACCCTTTGCGGTGATCAAAAGATCAAGCCTGTCCCTCATACGAATGGCATCTTCAGGCTCACCACATATACTCATATAATGTTCGCTTCCTTCATGCTTGACTTTCCCAGCACCCATGGCGATAACCAAAAAATTGCCACTATATTCACCCTTTTTGCCAACTGCTTTTTTGTTTTTCGCATCAATTTTTTCGATACTGTCTTGAATATAGGTAAAACCGTGAACTTCGGAGAGTTCACTCATAGGAATGCATACATCCGCAAACTCAGCCTCATATACCGGCACCCAGATAGAGGTTGGATAGATATACATGTAAGGTCTTGGCGAGATGAGATCAACTGCAAACCCCTCTTTTCTCAAAAATATTGCCGCTTCGACTCCAGCAAACCCACCTCCAAGTACAACTGCTTTTTTCATTTTTCACTCCTAATAGTGCATGATTTTCTGCTCTTGAGGAACATTGATCTCTTTTTCACCGACATCTTTAAAGTAGTACTTCGCCATCGCATAGAAAACGCCAAGAACAAGCCCTGTAATAATCACCCAAAATATCGCTTTTCTCTTCTCTTCTGGCGCTTTTTTGCCGTAATCATCCAGTTTTTGTAGTGTTGGCTCACCAAATTCATTAAATCCCTCTTTGCCCATTCCCTCTCCTCAATGCTTATGGCGTGCAAATTTATCTATTGTATCAAATGTGATTTTTTCACACCCTTTTTGATCAAAACATCGCATAGCCTCTTCAATGGTTATTCGACCATCTCCTGGATAGTACACATCAACGTCCATTTTCTGCAGCAGTGTAAAAGGCTTAAGTCCTATATGTTGCGTGATCACCACATCTACTCCCTCATCCAACAGCCATTGGACAACCTGTATCCCCCCATCATAAGGGTTTTGTGTAATGGTGACATTTCCATTTTCAATAAATGCGAACCATTTTGCATGGCCAAATAACGGCGAAATCGCTGAATCTTTTTTGTTCATTTTTACCGGTATTGCTACTTTCATCCACCCCTCCTATGTAGCAGCAACAGGGGAGAATATCCCCTATTTTTTCAGATGATTTTGATAGATATCCCAACGCGGGAAGACAAAGATGGTGTTTCTGTACACTACAATCTTTTTCGGATCATCCACCGCATAGGCTTTGATCTTGATTGGTATTGGTGTATCTTTTTTGCTGTTTTTGACCAGCACTTTGTCTGTATACAGTACTACCACTTTTTTCACTTTTTTACCTGGAATGACGGTAAATGGTTTTTTTGGCCGTTCTATCTTGATATCTTTATTGTTTACGATTTCGAAATAGTATTTATGTTTTTGTCGCTCTGTATTTTGGAACAAGAAGACGTAGGTGTTTTTCACTCTTCCGTCTGGTTCTATTTTATAGAGCTGGCTTGTTCTGTTGATGTTTAAGAGCATATGCTCTTTTTTGCTTCCCATCCAAAAGAGCGCCACGAATGCGATGGTGAGCATCACGATGTATGCGATAATTCGAAATCGAAAGACGCGTGTAGGTTTACCGCTTTCCAGTGCGTAGTAGCTTGTCCAGCGGACCAGGCTCTCTTTTCCTAGGGCCCCCATCACTTTTGTACAGGCGTCTGCGCACTCAAGGCAGTTGATGCATTCTAGCTGCATCCCTTTTCGTATATCGATATGGGTCGGGCACACTTTGACGCAGGATTCACACAAGGTACACTCTGCGTTTTCGCTTTGGGCTTTGAGCTCTTTTTTGTTATGGACGATCAGGTTGCCATGTTCATCGTAGATGCGTCCGCCCCGTTTATAGTCATACACTGTCTGGAAGGTATCTTCATCGTATAAAACGGACTGTACTCTTGCGTATGGACAGATGTAGATACAGAAGTTCTCTTTGATAAAGAC
Organism: Nitratiruptor sp. YY08-10; assembly: GCF_016629565.1. Lineage (NCBI taxonomy): Bacteria > Pseudomonadati > Campylobacterota > Epsilonproteobacteria > Nautiliales > Nitratiruptoraceae > Nitratiruptor > Nitratiruptor sp. YY08-10. The sequence continues at coordinate 129,734 of NZ_AP023057.1, read as the reverse complement.
CACATCTGCAATCAAGAACAGAGCGATCCCTACCCAAAATCCCATCAAGATCGTATGGTTGGCCGGATCTTGGATATATTTTATGAAATCTTCTGGTGGAACGAAGTACCACAGAAAATCTGCCGCTGCGATGAAAGCAAGAACGGACCAGATGAGAATCGCTATTGCTTTTTTCACTTTATTTTCCGGTTTACTCATATCCGGTTCGATCTGTTTATTGCTGATCCGTTTTCTCAAGTGCAGCAGTTTTGTCTCAATCAAATCTCTATAGATCACTCGAAAAATAGTCTGTGGACAGCTCCATCCGCACCATACTCGACCGCCAAGGGTCGTGATGAAAAATATCCCGAAAAACAAAATCCAGAGCAAAAACGGCATCAGGTACAGCTCTTGCATATCGAACCGTACGAAAAACAGATGCAGTTGCATATGATCGAAGTTTAATAGAAAAAAGTGGTTGCCGTTGATTCGTATCCAGGGCAGCACCAAGCTTACGATTGTCACAATCGCAAACATTATATACCGCTTATATCGATATGGTACCCAGTTCTTGAGGTACTCTTTGGCCTTGTTGGGTTTTGCTGTTGCAGTTGCCATAGTTATCCTTTATTGTTGATTTCACATGAAATATGAGGGAGTTTAAGACTTGAGATTTCTCCCTGAACAATTTTGTCAAGTTCACGACTTGTTATATAGTCTCGAATGGAACTTCTGCTAGCTCCTATCTTTTTAGCGATTTGACTCACACTATATCCCTCCTTAAGCATCATGATGATTGTGTCTCTGAATGCATCGAATTTGGATTTTGAAAGACTTCCTTTCGGCCGTCCTTTATGCATCGGTTCGTTTCTGTTCTCCTGGCGCAGCTGATTTAAAAGAGAAACAACGACGTATGCAGGAGTCTCTTTTTGAATTCTAACAGCATATTTCGTAACAATGAGTTGCAAATTGTGATTAAAAATACAGTTGAGAAACTGAACCACTTCTCCAACTCTTTGGCTAATAACCCGGAGATCATAAATAAAGAGACGATCCCCTGCAGTTAATGAATGAATGAACTCCTTAAGCTCTTTTCTTTCATCGAGTTTTTTGGAAGTAGGTGCACTTTCTGTATATGTAACAGCTTCCTTTATATTATGGCTATGAAGATACTCTTGTATCGATTTTTCCTGTATCGCGATTGAATACTTCTCAATATGAGAACGCATATAGATATAGTCCATTGTGCACCATTTTGTTTTTTTATATTTATTATTACGTGCAATTATAGATTTATTGGCGGAAAAAGTCAAGTGTTTTGACTAATTTTTTCGTCATTTTGTTCATCTGCATATAGATCTTTGGTATAACGTATATTGTCCAAGACTAATTTGTGTTAGATTATTTTAATGTTCTTGGGATGCTGCTACCCCATAGGATAGCAGTACTTTTTTTGCAAAGAAGTCAACTCTTTGAGGATTTCACGGGAAAGTTTTACTTCCATTGCAGCTAGACTCGCATCGAGTTGTTCAAGCTTTCTTGCACCAATGATGGTAGAAGCTACAAAATCGAAATGTTTGCAATAGGCAACGGCTAAAGTCACCGGATGAATATCATGTTTTTTCGCAATTTCGAGATATTCGGCCGTAAAGCCAAGGGTTTTATCATTAAAAAATCTTTTTGCATGCTCTCGCACACGTTTGACAGGATGCTTGCGATAGAGTGAAAATCTGGCATCTTCAGGGATAAACTTTTGGTTGTATTTCCCGCTTAAAATGCCACCACCTATAGGTGAATATGGCAATAGACTCACTTTTTCCCTTCTGCAAACCGTCTCAAGTTCATCGAAGAATCTGGGATTGAGCAGACTAAAATTGTTCTGAATCGATTCAAACCGTGCAAGCCCCTCGTACTTGGCTACCATGTTTGCTTTCGTAAGACCATAAACAGTATCGTTAGAAGTCCCAATGTATCGTACTTTTCCCTCTTGTACCAGCTCATCAAAAGCTCGCATTGTCTCTTCTATTGGCACTACCGTATCTGGCCAATGCATCTGATACAGATCGATATAATCGGTTTGGAGCCTTTGTAATGATCCTTCAATTGCCCTTTTTATATGAAAGCGATCCATTGCAGTGAGACCGTGGCGAATCGGCGGCACAAACCATCCACTGGCAGCTCCCGCTACTTTTGTAGCTAATATGATGGAATCCCTTGGCTTTGTTTTAAGCCACTCTCCTACTATTTTTTCTGTCTGACCAGCCCATTTGCTATCTGGCGGCACGGGATAAAGCTCTGCCGTATCATAAAAGTTGATTCCAAAATCGTAGGCTTTATCTAAAATTTTGAAAGCTTCCTCTTTTGATGTCGTGGAACCAAAGGTCATCGTTCCAAGACAGATAGAGGTAACCCTCAGACCAGATTGTCCAATATAGCGGTATTCCATGTGGTTCCTTTTTGCTTTATTGTAGCAAAAAGGTTACGGGGCAAAAGCCCCAAGATTAGTTCAGATCAGGTTTTGGAGTTGATGGAGTGCTGTTTGGAAGCATTGGAAGGCGCACATATGGTTTTTTACCAGTAAGTGCTTTGAAAAATGTGGCAATTGAGTCAATCTGTTTTTTAGTAAGTTTTTTACCTAGCTGAGTTTCTCCCATAATCGCAATCGCTTCTTTGATATCATAGGTTGTACCATTATGAAAATATGGAGCAGTTTCAAGAATATTTCTTAGTGTTGGCACTTTCACCATTCCATTCTTATCGCCTTTGAAATCACCTATATTCGCATATTTATATTTTCCAACTGCCGGGAATGGTGCCATGCCGCCACCAAGTCCTACACCGTTATGACAACTTGCACATCCTACTTCGATAAATGTTTTAAGACCCTCTTTTTCAGCCTTGCTCAAAGCTTTTTCATCGCCACTCAGATATGCATCGAATCTGCTTGGAGTTATGAGCGTTCGTTCAAATGCTCCGATCGCTTTTCCGATAGTTTTGATTGTAATCTCTTCTCCAGGATAGACTTTTGCAAACGCTTTTTTATATTCTGGAATGCTTTTGACAACTTTCACTGCCAATTCTTTTGGCATATTCATCTCTACGTCTGCTTGAATCGGACCAGTCGCTTGATCTTCTAGATCCGGACTTCTACCATCCCAAAACTGTTTTTGGTTAAAAACAGCATTATAGACTGTCGGAGAGTTGAGATGGTGTGGATTGTGTCGCCATTTGTGTCCAGTTGCCACCGGTACATTGTCATCTCCGCCAGTAGAAAGGTTATGACATGTATTACAGCTGATAAGGCCGCTTCGAGAAAGGCGTGGATCGAAATAGAGCTTTTTACCAAGCTCAACTTTTGCCTTTGTGATAGGGTTTTTCGGATTATCGATCAACTTGAAAAGTTTACTCACCTCTTGAGGAATCGGCTGAAGTCCTGCTTGTTTCGCTTTCTCGATAAGAGCATCTTTTGCAAATGCACTTGCACCAATCAACGCAGTTGCCAAAACGATACTTTTTGCTACTTTCATAGCACCTCCTTAAATGTTTTCAAAATTATATCGCTAATAACATTAAATTTTTATTAATAATTTTTTTCCTGTTAAATAAGGGTTCTATTGGGTTATAATTTTTATCCTTAGTGAGGGTTCCTAATGAAAAAGCTGACTGACCCACAAATCGGCTATCTTAAAACCTATCATTCTAAAAAGATAATACTCTTTGGTTTACGTGCGAAAGGTTATGCTACGAAATATTCTGATGTCACTCTTGATTTATCCCCCGACTTTCAAGCAAAAAGAAAACTCAAAGAGTCAATTGACAAATCGAGTTTTTTCACCAAGAAACTGTATAAAAGCAGCCTTCAAAGCACATTTCATTGATAATGAGATTATACTCGATATGTTAGAAGTAGCAATCTTAATTTACACATCTATGATCAACAAAAAAGCAAAGATCTTTGAAAGAATCAAAAAAGTATATATATTCTATCTCCAAAAGATTGATTTGAAAAAGCAGTTATAGTTTTATGCTATAATAACGGCCAATTTCAAACCGAAAGGGGGTGATGTCAGTATGCCTGGCATCCTCGTAAGACCTGATCAGTCGTTTGAGGAAGCGTACCGCCTTTTCAAAAAGCAAGTTGATAGAAACTTGATCGTCACGGAAGCTCGTGCTCGTAGATTTTACGAAAAGCCAACCGAAAGACGAAAAAAAGAGAAGATTGCGGCACGCAAAAAAATGCTCAAACGACTCTATATGCTCAGACGATACGAATCTCGTCTGTGATATTTCGGCCTCTGGGCCGAAACTATGTAAAATATTTTTCAACTACTTCATCTTCCGGCATTGGTTTTGCAAAATAGAACCCTTGAATATAATCTACACCAAAATCTCGTAAAAGCTCATACTGCTCTTTCGTTTCAACCCCTTCTGCAATCGTTTTCATATGAAGTGCCTTGGCGATAGAAATAATCCCTTGTACAACCGCTTTTGCCCGAAAACTGTGAACCATTTTTCGTACAAAGCTTATATCAATCTTCAAAACATCAACTTCCAGCTCTTCGAGGTAAGATAAAGATGAATAGCCGGTTCCAAAATCATCCACGCAAATCTCTACTGTCTCGGACATTTTCAATGATTCAATCAACTTTTTGGTAAATCGAATATCTTTCATAAAAAGCCGCTCTGTTATCTCTACTTTCAACGGCTTTTTCAGCATTTTTGTATACTGTTTTACTTTGATAGGAAAATCAGGATTTTGAAACGTTCTTGCCGAGATATTGATGCTGATGGGGAGATTCCATTGATTGATTTTTTCCGCCACTTCCTGCAATGCCCAGGACTCAAACTCTTTGAGATAAGAGGACTCTTCAAGATAGTCTACAAAATCGTTTGGATAATGGATATTGCCTTGTGCATCCTTAATCCGAATAAGTGCCTCAAATCCTGCCAATTTTTGTGTCTTCGCTTCAAAATAGGGCTGATAATGGAAAAGAAACTCTTTGTTTTCTATGGCTTGAGCCAAAAGCTGTTGCACTTGAAGGGAGTAACGAACTCCTTTTTCAATATCTGGATTGAAAAAGAGAATATTTTGATGCTCCAGTTTTGCTTTTTTTAATGCCAAAAAAGCATTTTCATACAGTTCGGAAAAACTTTTTGCATCACTCGGATATAGAGCTATCCCTCCGTGAACAGCAAGTTTGATTACATTCTCTTCTATCCGAAACGACTGTCTAAATATAGTTTCCAATTCAAATTTAATGACGAAAAGCTGTTTTTCTTGATGAATATTTGAGAAAAAAAGGCTAAACTCGTCTCCTCCGGTTTTTGCAATGATTGTATCTTTGCCGAAATGGACAAGCAACATGGTTGCTATTCGTCTTAGAATCTCATCAACTCTACTAACACCATAAATCTTATTGAAATAGGAAAACCTATCGATATCGATAACCGCTAAAGCACCATATTCATCTTGCTCAGTCTGTTCTAGAAGCTCTTCTACTTTGAATTTGAATCCATTAAAATTATAGAGGTCTGTAATGACATCATGGTACCGTATATGCTCAAGCTCCCTCGAAAGCTCTTTCTCTTTTGTTACATCCCGCCCAAGAGCAATAAAACGCTTCAATGCACCAGGAAGTAGGATAGGTACTATTTTTTGATCAAGATAAAAAAGTTTTCCTCCTTTTGCCCGATTGACAAAAATGGCTTTAAACTCTTTCCCAGCAGCAATACAAGACCATAGTTGCTTATAAAAATTTGCCGACTGGTACCCAGAGTTGAATATACTGGGTTTTTTACCCAAAATCTCCTCTTTTGTGTATCCAGACACTTTCACAACAAACTCGTTGACATAGATGATCTTTCCTTTTTCATCTGTTACAAGAACCCACTCATCCGATTTTTCAAGAGCGTTTCTTAGCATATAGCTTTGTTGGATATGTTCTATTTTTTCTAAAGCAAATCCAAGATCATGTTCAAGTTCTTCCAGTAATGTTTTATTCTCTTCACTGAAAAAATATGGCTGTGTCGCATAAAGATTCAGTACAGCCACCACTTCACCCGATTTTTTGATAGGAATGGCAGCTGAAGAGTAAAAATCGTATCGCAACATGGATTCACGCCACGGCTTCATTGCCTGATTTTGCAATGTGTTCTCATTGATATGTATCGTTCCATCTTTAAAAGCAGTCCCTGTTGGTCCTTTACTTAATGGAACTTTTTCATCAAAAGTGATCTGGATCTCCTCAAGATAGGAGATATTCCCGCATGCATATTTTCTTTTAAAAATCTTGCTCTTTTTATCAGGAACAGCAATCCATGCCAATGCAATATCCAATTCATGAGTGACCGTTTGACAAATGGTTTCAAACAGTTCCCCCTCACTCATTAAACTTGTAATTGCCCTATTAATGTTTCTCAAAGCTTTGTACAATCGCTGATAACGAACTTCTCTTGTAACGTCGATTAAAAAAACGATTCCTGAAAATTCGTCTTGATAAGTTATTGTGTTCGAAAAAGAGATGGCATATCGAAAAGAACCTGATTTGGTCCGAATTTTCAGATCAAAATAGTTCTGTACAAATTGTTCCCCTCTCAGGCGCTTTTGAATAGCATTTTCTATGGCATCTTTATACTTATCTGCTACAAAATCGGATACACTGCTATTTTGAAGTTCTTCAAGGGTGTATCCCAAAAGATTTTGGATATAGCGGTTTGCATAGATAATATATTCTTGGTAGACAATAACGCCGATAAATGGGATGTTGTAAATCGCTTTGGAAAGATCGAACAGCTCTCTAATGCGCAATAGAGGTTTTATCGGAAATGTGGAACGATAGCTTTCAAGAAACTCTTGATCGGATACCTTCTGAAAACCCAACTCTTCAATCTGCTCCAATGCATCACCTGCTATATCAGCAACTTCCTCCAAAGCCATAAAAAAGTGTGAAAATGTCGTAGGAAAATAGCGATAAACCGGAATCTTCTCTTTATCTTCAATGGAATCGTATATATCTTGATAAATAATCCCAAAATCGGCCTCACCTCGTCTCACTTTTTCGTAAATCTCCCGCTGTGAATGAACATACACAACTTTTGCTCTAAGGAGATCCACCTCTTCAAAATGGAGAATCGGCAAAATATGAGTCTCTAAATAGACCAAAACCAAAAGAACTTCATCATCTGTTTTGCCACCTTTATCGCCTATGATGACAAAACAATCTTGCTCCTCATTTCGTTTTCCTATAGGTCGATATCCTTGCTTATAGAGTTTATAGGCTATGATTGGATTGGCATAATAGATATCAAATCGCTCTTTTTTGATACGCTGCCGCTCTTCAATGTAGTTTTCAAAAGTTACCAATTCTACTGTTTGATGAAGTATAGATGCCAATTTTTTGCTTATTTTTTTCCAACACTCTTTTGCTGATTGTAACTCGGTATCGTGAGGACAGACAGCGAATCTCAGCATTACTTACCTTTTTTCTGTACTTGTGTGATTGTAACAGCTTTTGTAGCGCAAGATAAAAAAAGATAAAAACAGATAACTATATTTGCACAAAATATTACAGATCTTCACTGGATACTACCATGTTTCGGCCATTTTCCTTGGCACGATACAGACACTTGTCACACCGTATAAATATAGAATCATATGTATCTTTGGACTCTACCTGGGTCACACCTATACTGACTGTTACATTGTATTGAGCAAGTTTCATCTGATCTTCAATCATTGTTCGCAGTTTGTGGGCCACCTGCTTCGCTGCAGCAAGATCAGTTTCAGGGAGCAACGCCACAAACTCCTCGCCGCCGATTCGAAAAACTATATCAGAAACTCTGAGCGTGTTTCGCATAATTTTTGCAACTTCTTGTAAAACTTTGTCCCCTTCTTTATGTCCATAGGTATCGTTGATTTTTTTAAAATGATCTATATCGATACAAAGTATCGAAAACACGGTTTGATATCGCTCAAAAAGACTCATGAGCTCTTCCAGTTTCATCTGATATGCATTCCGGTTCGGCAAACCCGTCAATGCATCTGTCTGTGCAGCTTTAATTAAATTTTGCTCCCGCAAATATACAGCAGTATAATCCTCAGAGGTAATCAAAAACTTTTCTTGATTCGGTAAAAAGATAATGGAACTTTTGAGAATTTTAACCCGCCCATTTTTAGCGATAAACTCGGCAATGAAATTTTCTATCTTTTCTTGTTCAATTACTTTTCTTAATATCGCTTTCATACGCTCTTGGAATCTGGAAGCCACAAAATCGGTATATTTTTTCCCAAGCATCTCTTTTTTTGCATAACCCAATATCTCCGTCATTTTTTTATTGACCTGCAGAATATCTTTCGTATACATATCGATAATAGCAAACCCGGCTTGCGCAAATTCAAAAAGTGCCTGAAATTCCTTTTTCTGCATTGCAAGTTGTTTATTGATCTTCGTTTGTTTTTTATGCAAGGCTTCAATCTGTTCCAAGGAAGCAAAATGTGTATGAAAAATTCTGGCCAGAAGCCAAGCAATCACAATAGTCAGAACAAAAACGAAAATCAAGACAATCAAAATCTGTTTGGCAAACAGTTTTTCCTGCTTCGTTAAATAACTTCTTTTGAGTTTGAACAACATGTACAAGGAGTCGTTCAGGTCGGTATCAAGCCGAGCGGTCACAAAACTGTCGGTTGTATATATCTTATGATGTATGATATTCTCATAATCATCAGGATATTGGGTAAAAAGCGTGTAGGCTATGTTGTTGTATCGTGCCCAGTTATATTTAGAGTTATAATGAAAAAGTGGATAGCCTTCTTTATCAAATAGCACAATGTCATACAGCGGCATATCAAGCAGTCGTTTCAAAAAAGACTGTATTGAGATATCCGCACTCAATAATCCTTTAAGCACTCCTTTCCTATACAGTGGTAGCGAAGCTGTAATAAAAGGTACCGTTGTATTTGTTTCATCTTTTTTTACAAAAATTGAGGAAAAAATAACCTTTTTATGTAATTGGTTTGATGGATTTGCAATTTTTTTACCTTTTTGTTTAAAACAGACATAGCGATTTGTGTTTTTTTTAACTCCAATGACAACACCAGACGTTGGAATCGTCAGCTTTATAAGAAATATTTGAGGATTAGCCCGCATTATTGTTACAAAAAGATCCTCAAGTTTTGGATCGATCCTTTTTTTGCTGAGCGTGTTCATGAGAATATGAGATTGACTAAGCGCCTTTAACAGATCTGCTTGTTGATCCAAAAAAGCATGAAATACCTTTTCTCGTTCATTTGCTTTTTGAATCGCATTCTCCAAAGCAGCCGTCTGTACATTTTTTATAAGGGATCTATTTTCGATAAAAACAAAAAGCAGCATGATAACGACTGCAAAAATGAGAAGAAGGGAGAAAATTTTCCATTGTATAGTATTTCGGCTCATAATATATCTTTTCAAGCTATCTATAACCAGTATAAAGAAAAAATCTACAAAAGTTTCTTAAAGATAAATCACTCACCTGCTTTTTTCTTCTATTTTTGCAATTCAACAAGCCGAAAATATAATTGAATTGCATTATCCAGCAAAAAACACATTATCGTTTATCAAACCAAGACTCTATATACTGCAGCCAAGGTACACTGTTCGTGGGTTGTAATTTGAATTGTCAGCTCATACCCTTCTTTTCCTTCGGATAATCCAATACAATACTCCTATTACAACAAAAACTCCTCCCAAAATCTGTACCCATGCACTAAGCAGCAGACTTTTATGCAAGATAGTTTTATGCATCGAGTTATTAATCTTGACATTTGCCATCTGCGCCACATGCACCATCAAACTCACTGCCAAATCCTTATTCGGTATCATTGTATGACAGCTCATACACACACCTCTTCGATCAAGTTTTTCGAGCTCTTCATGATTGAGTGCGCGCGAAAGCGTCCAATGGTGTCCAACCGTTACAAGCTGCGTTGCATTTTCATCGATGATACGACTCCAATCGAAGCTCAGTCCTTCGACTTTTGGTTTTTGGATGGTCACCTTTTTTGGTATCACTTTCCCATCGGCTGTCATCAGATCGATAATAAGTGTATCACCCGGACTTGCTACAAGTTTGCCACCTCCAATACCATACCCCATCGATTTGGGATTGTTATGACAGCTTTCACAACTTCTTGCCTCTTTTTGCACCGTATGTGAATGCACCGGTGCCATGTCGATAGCCAATACATCCTTGCTGTTATCGGTTCCGGTAAAGATATGGTTTTGCACTACCGCTTTGCCATCTTTCCCTATAACTGTCACTGTGGTCTGGCATCCCGGAATCGCAGGGGCGATGCGTCCCTCACCATTTTGTACCAAAATCGGATTTTCCCATCGAAGATAGCTTCTCGTCTCCGTTACCTGCCCATCGATCAAATGCTCTTTGAGCATTTTTCGTTTGGCTGCATCGCTCCCGTGGATATCATGGTCATGTGCTACAGCCAACCAATCTACATGCTTTTTACCTTTGCTATAGTCAACTTTCACATGACATCCATAACACTGCGGTGCCCAGGTATCGTGACAGGCATAGCACTCCATCTTCTCAAGGTGTTTGCCGATCTGTCCCATGGCGACTTCACCCGCTTGAGAGAGTTTATGCTCTTTTGCTAACTTTTTAAGAGGCATTAATTTCAAATCTTTTCCGCTTGCAAGATGGACAATCACCTCATCACCACTTTTAACAACATTTGGCAAAGGATTGCCCCTGGCACTGAGTAGATATCCATCTTTTGGAGCGTATAGTGTCCCTTTTTTCAGATATTCAGCCAAAGTTTTTGTCACCCCTCTTGGTTTACTGGAAAGTTTTCGTCCAAACTCATCCGAATACCCCAAAGGCAATTCCCACGGATAGCGCTTGACTGTGCCGTGACAATCTTGACACTCGATCTCTACAGGCCCCAGTGTGGATCCCGCAATCGCTCCGTCTCCATGTAAATCGATACTGGTATGACAATCTTGGCACAACATCCCCTTTTTATAATGCACATCCTCACTCATATGCAAATAGTGCTTTGTATGGAGTTTTGGCTGAGGATTGCCATGTTCATCAAAGGTTGGATTGTAGGCTGTCTCCATGAGCCCTTGATAGCTCACCCCTATTCGCTTACCTCTATTGTGACAGGTCGTACATGTCTCAACTGGAATACCGCTATAGGTAATGCCATGGATATGTACTTTCGCTTCTCGGCTTGCTTGAATCTGATGCGTCAATAGATGCCCAGGCTCATTTTTTGGTATCGCCCGATCACCTCCTTCGTAAAATCCATCGTTTGAATATGGAATATGGCAGCTGCTGCACCCCATTCCTCTAAAATCACCTCTTCTGCTTCTACCTTTGCTTGCCGTATGGCATCGCAAACACTCTTGCCTCAGGTACGTTATGGCCGCCAGTTTCGGATCTTTTGCAACTTCATCGGCAGTAGGTGCCGGAGGCAACTCAATCGTCTTTTTTACAAAAACTTGCGGCTCTTTTTGAGAAATTTGCTTCATATAGTTTTGATACGTTTTTGTGCCTATTCTTTTATGTAGATTTGTAAGATTGTAGTTTGCGTATTTATGCTCTCGTATATTCCATCCAAATCCCCACAATGCTCCTTGAATCTTTCCCTGTTCTGTATTCATTAAATTATTCATCTGTGCACTGACCTGCTCTTTGTGACACATTCCACAAGTGTTTTTATTGATCCATGCGCTTCCGGGATCTGGATAGAACTCTTTTGGACCCTCATGCTTCAAAAAGTACGCAATTGTACCACTGTGAGCTTTCTCTTTGGTCGTAGCTTTTGGATTGCCTCCATGGCAGACGATACAGCTGTTGTCGGCAAAACCCGCTTCTTTTGCCTTTTTGGCAATCGCCTTTGCCATGCCACTGTGAGGATCACGGATATTTTCTATTCCTGTATGACATTCCAGACAGTTGTTTGCCCATATAACCAAGCTAAAAAGAGAGATGATCAAGAGTTTTTTCATAAAAATTCCTTATATGTTTTTTCTATTATCCCTACTTTGAACTTAAAATCGTATAATATTCATAGAAAAGGAGCCAAAATGCCAAAAGAGCAGCTTTTTGATCAAAATTTCAACTATTACGACAGATGGTTTGATGAACACGATACGATTTATCAAACAGAGTTGAAAGCCATCAAAAAGATTCTGCCCTCTTTTCAAAAAGGAATCGAAATCGGTGTTGGCACCGGTCGCTTCGCAGCTCCTCTTGGCATCAAAAAAGGAGTTGAGCCCTCAAAAAAGATGGCCCAAATCGCAAAACAAAGAGGAGTTGAAGTTATCGAAGCATACGCAGAGCATCTTCCATTTGAAGATAAATCTTTCGATTTTGTTTTGATGGTGACAACAATCTGCTTTGTGGATGATATCGACAAGACCCTGCAAGAAGCCAAACGCATCCTCACCGACAATGGCTATCTCCTCATTGCTTTCGTCGATCGCGATTCAGAACTTGGTACAATGTATGAAAAGAACAAAGATAAAAGCCGTTTTTACAAAGAAGCAACATTTTTTAGCAAAAAAGAGATTTTCAGACTCCTCAAAAAACATGGATTTGTTTTGGAAAAATGTGCAGAAGCGCTTTTTGGATCCGATTTGGATCATTTGAGCTACGAGATATATGATGGATGCAAAAAGGGCGGAGCGTTTTTAGCTCTTTTAGCAAGGAAAAAGTGATGAATCTTACCCAAGAGATGAGCAAAGTCGAGGTCAAAGGGTTTGAGGCAAAATATTATGACAGACTTATGGATCTGATCACTTTGGGATACTATCCCTTTTTCATACGAAACGTGATCAAAGATCTTGGGCTGAAACCTGGACAAAAGATTCTCGATATGGGGTCAGGCACTGGCAGAAATGCTCTTTTGATGAGCGAGTATATATGCAAAAATGGAAAAATTGTCGGATTAGAGATTGGCAAAGAGATGCAAGAGCAGTTTCAAAAGAGAACCGCCTCCTATCCCAATATTCAACTTGAAAATTTGCGTATCGACGAACCGCTTCCCTATCGCAACCGGTTCGATATGGTTTTTATCTCTTTCGTACTCCACGGATTTATCCAGGAAAAAAGAGATATTATTATTCAAAATGCCTATAATGCATTAAAGCCGCAAGGAACCTTCGCAATCTTGGACTATGCAAATTTTAATGTGGACAAAGCTCCTTGGTATGTTCGATTTGCTATACGAAAAGTGGAGTGCCCTTTAGCCGAAGATTTTATCAAAAGAGATACAAAAAAGATGCTTGAAAATTTTGGATTTTGTGATTTTCAAGAGCATTTTTATTTTCAAGGATATGTGCGGCTTTTGAAGGCAAAAAGATGCAGATAAAAAACTACCTTCGGATATATCGCCGTTTTGACGAGATTGATAAAAAGATCATACAATCGATGAAAAAAATCAACCAAAACAGTTTTGTACGCCTCTGGGTCAGCCAGAAAGATTTTTTAAAACACCTCAAAAAAAGACTCAAAAGAGGTGATATTGCCAACCGCCGAGACTACTTCCAAAAAACGATTCAAACCCTTTGCAGACCCAATGTCATCTACTACCTCAAAGGGCGAAACCCCAATATGAGAGATAAAATCTTTTTTGTAAAAGATACATGGGTAGTGATATTTTTGGATGATGCAAAAATGATCACATCCTTTCCTTTGAAGATTTCATTGGATGATCTTTTGCAGGATAAAAAAAACAGGAACTATCTACAAATTCCTATACCTTCTTCAGAACATAATCCAAAAAAAGTTATAATTTGTCAAAAAAAGGGGTCCTATGCAGTTTCCAGCTCCACTTAAATCCAATTCCATAAAATTTCTGCTCCTTGGCAGTGGTGAACTTGGGAAAGAGGTTGCGATCGAAGCGCAGCGACTGGGAATAGAAGTTGTAGCGGTAGATAGATACCCGAACGCACCGGCTCATTTGGTAGCACACAGAAGCTATGTGATCGATATGAAAAGCAAAGAGCAGGTTTTGGAAGTAATTTTGAGAGAAAAACCTGACTATATCTTGCCAGAGATTGAAGCGATCAATATAGAAGCCCTTTTTGAAGCAGAAAAGAAAGGATTTCGTGTTATTCCCAATGCGGAAGCGGTCAACAAAACGATGAATCGGAAAAATATCCGAAAATTTGCCGCGGAAGAACTAGGCCTCAAAACAAGCCGATACCGGTTTGTCAAAAATTACGAAGAATTAAAGGAAGCGGCAAAAGAGCTTGGTTTTCCATGTGTTATTAAGCCAGTTATGAGTTCATCCGGGCACGGGCAAAGTATTGCTCGAAGTGAAACGGATCTACAAAATTCGTGGGAGATTGCAAAAGAGGCTCGAGGTGATGCAAGTGAACTGATTGTCGAAGAGTTTATCGATTTTGATTATGAGATTACCCTTTTGACAGCACGCAATGAAACGGGGACAGTTTTTTGTCCGCCTATCGGGCATATTCAAAAAGACGGGGACTACATCTTTAGCTGGCAACCGATGCAAATGAGTGAGACGGCACTGCAAAAAGCAAAAGAGATCGCCAAAACAATCACAGACGGACTTGGTGGACGCGGGATTTTTGGAGTAGAGCTTTTTATCAAAGGGGATGAGGTCTATTTTAGTGAAGTCTCGCCGCGTCCTCATGATACGGGAATGGTTACAATGATCACCCAAAGCCAGAGCGAATTTGCTTTGCATGTTCGAGCCGTTTTGGGTCTTGGGCTTGGATTTACCTTTTACACACCTGGAGCGAGTGCTGCTTATAAAGCAAAACATGAAAGTTTCACTCCTATTATCGAAGCGGATGAGTCTGTATTTGATCAAGAGAGCTTCTTGCGCGTTTTTGGAAAACCTGAGTCCCATGAAGGAAGACGTATGGCTGTTGTTTTGACATTGGCCGAAACTGCCGAAGAGGCTCTACAAAAAGCGAATGAACTGATTGCGAAAGTGAGTGACCAGTGAAAATTGTCCAAAAGATGATTACCTTGAAAGCAAGGCCGAGAGGTTTTCATCTTATTACCAATGAAATTACCGAAGCTTTGGAATTCGAAGATATACAAGCCGGTCTTTTACACCTTTTTTTGATGCACACCAGTGCAAGCCTCACCATCAACGAAAATGCCGATCCAAGTGTGCGAAGGGATTTTTTACAGTTCACCGATCGACTTGTCCCGGAAAACGAGCCCTACTACACCCACATTTTAGAAGGCAGTGAAGATATGCCAGCCCACATCAAAAGCAGCCTGTATGGCAATGCCTTGACAATTCCTATAACGAACGGGAAAATGATTTTAGGAACCTGGCAAGGAATCTACCTCTGCGAACACAGGGACTTTGCCGGAAACAGAAAAATTTACGCAACAATCATAGGAGAGTAGATGAGGATTGTCGTTTTGGACGCAGCGACCCTGGGTGAAGTGGATTTTTCTTTGCTGAAACGTTTCGGTGATGTTGATGTCTATCCTACCACAAACGAGGATGAGAAACTGCAAAGAATCAAAGATGCCGATATCATCGTAACCAATAAAGTGGTAATCGACAAAGAGGCGATGGATCATGCAGACAATCTCAAGCTTATCTGCATCGCTGCTACCGGGATGAACAATGTGGACCTTGAGTATGCTAAAAAAAAGAATATAGCAGTCAAAAATGTTGTAGGATATTCCACTGAAAGCGTTGTGCAGCACACTTTTGCCATGGCATTTTATTTGATTGAACATATGCGATATTATGATGAGTATGTCAAAAGCGGGCAATGGAGCAACTCTGGACTTTTTACCTGTATCGACAGGCCGTTTTTTGAGATTTTTGGCAAAAGATGGGGCATTATTGGATTAGGAGCTATTGGCAAACGTGTTGCTGAAGTAGCAAAAAGCTTTGGCTGCGATGTGGTCTATCACTCCACTAGCGGGAAAAATCTAGATCAACCCTATAAGCATCTTGATTTAAACACCCTTCTTTGCACAAGTGACATCATCTCTATCCATGCTCCACTCAATGAACACACAAAAGGCCTTATCAAAAAAGAGCAGCTTCAAAAACTGCAGGACAAGGCAGTGCTATTAAATCTTGGAAGAGGCGGCATCATCGATGAAGCAGATTTGGCTTACATCATTGATCAAAAAGAGATTTACGTAGGTCTTGATGTAACCCAAAAAGAGCCGTTACCGAAAGATTCGCCACTTTTGAAAGTCAAAAACAAAGACAGGCTTCTCATTACTCCCCATATCGCATGGACCAGTATCGAAGCAAGAGAGAGACTCTTTGCCTCGATTATAGAAAATATAGAAAATTTTCTCAGGTCGTAATCAGTTTTTGCGTGACGGTGCTGCCATCGATTTCGATATAGCGCATCGGATTTCTATACAGGGTCTGAGCCGCTTTGAAGGCTCTGGTAGCAATAACCTGGACATGGCCTATATGACTGACATTGTCAATATGTTTGTGCCCCGATAGGGTCAATATAAGATTTGGATATCTAAAAAGCTTTTCTTGTACTTCCTTTGTATTTTGCAGAACATATTTGTGAATATCTTTTGGATCTGTTCCACCCCAGTAGTTGAGATAGGGATGGTGATTGAGAATAATGGTGGGTTTTCCCAAATCGAGTGCTTTCTTGGCAAAAGCGATCGTCTCTTTCGTATAGATTCCAGCTCCACTATGTTCTATCGTACTATCCAATCCCAAGATGACATAGCCATTGTGCTGAACCATCCAGTCTCTACCAGAGACTTTCATCCCTTTTTGATCAAAAAAGAGTCGTGCAAATTCTTTCGCATCGATTTGATTATCCCCTTTTGGAGTCGACTCTTTATTGCCCCGTACGCAATAGTATGGAACCTTCAATCCATCCAAAATAGATTTGAAAACTTTCGCATCTTTGTCGCCTGAAGCGGTATTGTTAAAATTGTCTCCTCCAAACAGAACACAATCGATATGGGAAAACCTACTATTGACAACATCGACAAGATGCTCCATCGCTTTGACAGTATGGGGCATAGAAAGATCCATGTGGGAATCTGTAATATGTAAAAAGCGAAATGTTCTATTTTCTTGTGCTAAAAGGGGGATTGCAAATGGAAGTGTACATGTTGCCTTGAGGAAATCTCGTCTTTTCATGCAGTGCTCCGTTTTTGGAGCATTATACCAAAAGACTCCGCCCAGATACCCGCGGCACCCGGGCAATCGCGGTGCTCTGCTGCGTTCCCGCCCTGAAGCTTTGCCGCGAAAGCCCGTTGCACGGGTCTGAACGGAGCATTCAAAAGAGGATCCTCTTCTGAGTGCTCCATTCTGGCGGAGAGAGAGGGATTCGAACCCTCGAGGGGCTGTTAACCCCTACACGCGTTCCAGGCGTGCGCCTTCGACCGCTCGGCCATCTCCCCATACTCTTAGCACTCTAAAAGAACTTTTGGAGTACAAAAAGTATCGTGGCGGGGAGGGTGGGATTCGAACCCACGGTAGGCTCATCACCTACGCCGGTTTTCAAGACCGGTGCATTCAACCAGCTCTGCCACCTCCCCAGAGGTAGCGTATGTGGAGGCGCCACCCGGATTCGAACCGGGGATCAGAGCTTTGCAGGCTCCTGCCTTAGCCACTTGGCTATGGCGCCATATCCGGGCTGTGGTGCCCGAGGCCGGACTTGAACCGGCACGGAGAAAACCTCCGAGGGATTTTAAGTCCCTTGCGTCTACCAATTCCGCCACCCGGGCGAGAAAAAGCAAAATCTTTAGATTTTAGAAAGCAAACTGCTTTGCTTTCGGCTTTTTCGAGGCTGTTTTGATGTGCATATCTGCACCAAAACAGCAGGGTACCTTGCAATAAATTCATTTAGTATCGCTAAATGAATTTATGGTTATGGTTTCACTGGAGCGGGAGACGGGATTCGAACCCGCGACCCCCTCCTTGGCAAGGAGGTGCTCTAGCCTCTGAGCTACTCCCGCATAAATTTTGGATTGCAATTATAGCATATTTTTTTTCTTTGTAAACTTTTTTGGGATATAATTTGACAAAAACTAGGAGAAACAATGCGAAGTGATGAGATAAAAAAGGGGTTTCAACGTGCACCCCATAGAAGTCTTCTTCGAGCGACTGGATTGAAGGACGAAGATTTTGAAAAACCGTTTATTGGCGTAGCAAACTCGTTTATCGAGATTATTCCAGGTCACTTCTTCTTAAACAAATATGCTGCCATCATCAAAGATGAAATACGAAAATGTGGATGTGTGCCATTTGAATTCAATACTATCGGTGTTGATGATGGGATCGCAATGGGGCATGACGGGATGCTCTATTCGCTTCCGAGCCGTGAAATCATCGCCAACTCCATAGAAACCGTTATGAATGCCCATAAGCTCGATGCGCTTATCTGTATTCCAAACTGTGACAAGATCACTCCTGGCATGATCATGGGAGCACTGAGGGTTAATGTACCTACCATTTTTGTGAGCGGCGGTCCAATGAAAGCCGGAAAATTATCGGATGGAACTCCGATCGATTTGGCTACAGCCTTTGAAGCGGTAGGTAAAGTTGCAAAAGGAGAGATGAGCGAAGAAGAGCTTTACCAGATTGAGTGTGAAGCGTGTCCAAGTGGTGGAAGCTGTTCAGGAATGTTTACTGCAAACTCAATGAATACCTTGATGGAGGCGATGGGAATAGCCCTAAAGGGCAATGGAACCATTTTGGCTTTGACTCCTGAGCGAGAAGAGCTTTTGCGAAAAGCGGCACGAAGAATTTGTGAAATTGCAAAAGACGAAAAACTCACCCAAGAGTACAAAATTAGGAATATTCTCAACGAAAAAGCGATCCATAATGCATTTGTCGTGGATATGGCAATGGGCGGAAGCACCAATACTGTGCTTCATATGATGGCAATTTCCAAAGAGGCAGGAGTCGATTTTCCTCTATCAAGACTCAATGAAATCAGCAAACATGTAGCGCATATTGCAAAAATCTCCCCAAGCCTGCAAACGGTGCATATGGAAGATATCAACAAAGCCGGTGGCGTGAGTGCCGTAATGAAAGAAGCAAGCAAACGAAGCGATACGGTTCTTTATCTTGATAATCCAGTGATTGAGGGTGGAACGATAGGGGATCGCATCAAAGATGCAAAAGTGATCGATACCTCTATCATTCATCCTATCGATAAACCATATAGCGAAGTTGGAGGATTGGCGATCCTTTTTGGAAACTTGGCCCAAGAAGGAGCTGTTGTCAAAACGGCTGGAATTGATCCAAATATGAGAGAGTTTACAGGAAAGGCCATCTGCTTTGACAGCCAGCAAGAAGCAATCAACGGAATACTGGGTGGAAAAGTAAAACCAGGGCATGTGGTCGTAATCCGCTATGAGGGGCCAAAAGGTGGGCCCGGCATGCAAGAGATGCTTGCACCTACGAGTTTGATCGCAGGAATGAATCTTGGTGACAAAGTTGCGCTCATTACTGATGGACGATTTAGCGGAGCAACAAGAGGGGCTAGTATCGGCCATGTGAGTCCAGAAGCTGCTGAAGGCGGTGTGATAGGACTTTTGCAAGATGGAGATGAGATATACATCAATGTGGACACCTATACGTTGGAGGTGAAATTAAGCGATGAAGAGCTTGAAGAGCGCCGTAAAAACTTTAAACCAAAAGTAAAAGATATCAAAGGCAGATGGCTCAGACAATATCGAAGCCTTGTAACAAATGCGGCTAACGGTGCGGTACTCAAAGATGAGTGTTAAAGGACTCGTAACCTACCGCAGCGCCGCTGCGAGTCGAGTTACAAGACTCGATACGTTTGAAACATTTCCTACTATCCTACGCAAAAAGGTAAAAAAAGAGAAAATCTATGCAGGAGACTATGTAGAAGGCGAAATAGTTGATAATCAATTTGTTATTGAAAGCATCGAGCCAAGACGCAATCTCCTCACACGCCCGCCTGTTGCCAATGTTGATAATGTTTTGGTTGTGATGGCTATGAAAACGCCAGATTTCGATAGTTATCTTTTGGATAATTTTTTGGCGGTATATGAATTTAAAGGGATTGAACCGGTTATCGTTTTTAATAAAATTGATCTTCTTATAGAAGATAAAAGTGAGCTTGAAAAGTGGATGAGGCTTTATAGCGCGGTAGGATATGAAACGATTGCCATCAGTGCACAAACCAGTGATGGAATTGACAAAATCAAATCCTATATTCAAGGAGACATTACAATCGTTGCAGGTCCAAGTGGGGCTGGAAAATCGACACTGCTTTCAAGACTTCTTGGTATTGAGATTAAAACAGGACAAGTAAATGAAAAGATAGGGCGGGGACGCCATACCACAACTGCAGTGACGCTGTATCGTTTCGATGATTCCTCATTCATTGCCGATACACCCGGCTTTAGCAAAGTGGAGGCGAGCTATTTTATGGAAAAAAAAGAGGTACATCGCTATTTTAAAGAGTTTTTACGCTATACCTGTAAATATCCGGACTGCACCCATACCAACGAGCCAGGATGCGCTGTCAAAGAGGCGGTTTTACGTGGTGAAATTAGTTGTGATCGGTTTAAAAACTATCTCAAAATCATGCAATATTACTGGAAAGAGCTGCCCTGCTAGGGAAGTCTCTTTCCAAAGGCCAACACTTCAAAATATTTCCACAGCCATGCAATTATCAACAGTATCCATAATGTTGCACTGATGTCGAACATCGGGGCCACATGTCCAAATGAGGCGGCCAAGCTAAACATGATACGGCCAAGAACGACGATCTGCGTAAAGTAAAAGATCAATATTCCAGCTCTATCTACTCTCAAAGCATTTCCGGAGTGTCCAAGAGTTACTCTTGTGCCAAAACCTATAAGCACAGTCATCAAAAAGCCAAGAGCCAATAGATGCAAAGGAAGCTTGAAGCTATACCAACCAAAAAAACTTTCAAAAAACTCTGTTATACTGCCAAGAAACAGTGCAGTTGGAAGCCAAAAAAGGGCCAGATGCAGTATCCAAAGCAACGGCTCCTTGTTTGGAAAAGGAAGATTGATCTTTTTTATCTCATACGCAACAACCAAAGCTGCAATGAGATCGATTAAAAACAAAGCTTTGGGATAGATTCCACTCACAAAGGAGTGGAGTAAGAAAAGAGCAAACATTGAGGCATACAAAAATCTGCTTTTTTTATATTCCATGACGTGTGAAAAAAATGGAACCATACGAAAAGCCACTACCAATGCGACAAAAATCAAGTAGAGATAGATACCAAAATTGACTGCCGTATCGTAAAAAACAGTCGATTTACAGCTGCAAGGAATGAGCGAGAGCAAAAAAAGCAGATTGCTTATCGCGCCTGAGCCTATGCCAACAATGAGCCAGTATTGATCCTGTTTTGGCATCATACATTTTTGATAGATACCATAGAACTCTTTTAGCGTAAGCGTCAAGGACAACACCATAAAAATTGGCGCAACAAACCATAAAAAAGGCACCCAGATGCCAATCAAAAAAACAAGTGAAGCCAGAAAATTGAGAAGAAAAACCATAAGATATCGTCTCGGCTCAATTGGGGGTGTTCCGGAAAACCTTGGAAAAGTGGTAAATAAAAAGCCCAAAAAGAAGTTGGTAAAGATTAAAAAGATCATCGAATAGGCATGCAAAAACTTTGCATTGGTATCAAAGAGTCCTCGAAACGCCGGTATAAAAAGAGCCATAAAAATAAGGGCATTGATCATTCCAAGCGCAAAAAAGGGCTGATGCGGCTGGGCAAAGAAATACTCCCTTTTCGATAGTTTTACCTGCGTAAACTGCATATATCCCTCCCCTTTTTTCACAAAACTATAACAAACATTGATCTATTTATACTTGAGCATGGTCAAATTTCTATACCAAAATAGCGATTGACAAGAAATCCAATAACAAAACTGATAGCAGCCACACCAAAGGTAATGAGAAACATCTCTTTGACCCGTTTGGCAAAATCCTCTTCTCTAGCCACTGCAATGTAATAGTTGTACACAAGAATGGAAAGCGCAGCACCCATAAACATAAAAATCAGCGCCACTTTGGCTCTATTAAAGATAAAGAAAGGCAGCACCACTATAATGGTTGTCAAAATGTAAGAAAGTCCTGTATAGAGGGAATACTTTTTAGGTTCTATCCCTTTGTCCGCATTTTCTCTTGCTTCCAAATAGGCACTTCCAGCCATAGAAAGCGAAGCGGCAATGCCCATGATGACTCCTGTAATTCCTACATATTTGGCATTTGAAAAGGCTAAAGCTACCCCTGTGAGTGTTCCGGTCAGCTCTACCAGCGCATCGTTCATACCAAGAACCACCGCTCCGGCATACATGAGCTTTTCATCTTGAAGCATATTGATGAGCATCGTTTCATGTCTTGCTTCATCTTCATAGATTTTTTTCGCCTCGGGATACTCTTTTGCTACTTCTAGATAAAACTGTTCCGCTCCCTCTTCTCCCATCTCCATTTTTTTTAGAGCAAAACTAAGACCAAACAGTTTGGCCAAAGTGACATAAAAGCGAACTCTCCACATTCTTGGCTTGAGTTCTTGCTTTGTCACTCTCAGCCAAAACTGATAGTGTCTCAACTCATCTTTGGCAATTTGGGCAAGAATCTCGCTGTTTTTGCCTTTTTCCAGTCTCGATAACGCCATATAGATATGATACTCGTCTATTTCGTTTTGCTGCTGTTTTAGCGCTTTTTGCATATCCATTATATTTCCTTGAGTAGTTTTTTCAATTCTTCTATCGCCTTATCGGCGCTTTTTTGGATAAAAAAGGTAAAGTACTCATCGATATACTCTTCGAACTCTCCAAACATTGTAACTCTTTTTTCTCTTTTTGGATTGATCAAAATAGAAACCGGATAGTTTTTGGCAATATCGGCTATATCGATCACTTTACCACTTGTTCCTACTGCTATGAAAATATCGGCTTTCGTTGTATATAAATAGCGATAATTTGGCGCAACTTCTCCAAAAAGTATAACATTTGGACGGACATCGGAACTGCCACAAAAGTGGCATATCTTTGGTTGGACACTATACCCTATATCCCAGATTTTCTTACACATTTCACACCGAACTTCTCTCAAGTTTCCATGCAGATGGATAGGTTTGTCTCCGGCTTTTTCACACAGATCATCCACATTTTGTGTCAGATGGATGGCGTTTGGCAGGGAAGCAAAAAAATAGTGGGCTGGGTTTGGCTGATAATGCGCGAGCTCTATTCGCCTTTGATCAAAAAATGCGATCACTTTTTGAGGCCTTTTCAGCCAGGCTTCATGGGTTGCAACTTCATCAATACCCACTTCATCCCAAAGACCGCCATCTCGAAAGGTAGGAATACTGCTTGGAGCAGATAGTCCCGCACCACTGAGGATATAGATATTTTTTATCATTTTTTTTTATCATTTTAAGGCAAAATTCCATACAAAAATACTATGATAAAAACCTTTTTTTGTAACATAAACAATCAATACAGACTATTTTAAAACTTTAATAGACTAAGTATTCATTAAAGAAATTGAATCTCTTTTAGCAAAATAACTGAAAATTTTCATGCAATTTCTTTTGATTCTATTCCTTTGATAGCCAACTATAAAGAAAGCATCCCAATTTCAAACTACTCTTTCAGTTTTTATAGCCTTTGGTCCACATATATGTGAACCACATGCTTTATTGAGTGTAATCCAATCCTACAAAAATCCCAGTTCAGCCAATATCGGCTCAATTTTGGCACTGATATCAAGCAGTTTTTGTTTGAGCATATCCCATACGACTTTGTCCGCCTGATCTTCGGTATACCACTCTTCGATATGGGCTAATGCGTTGCTTTTTTCCTCTTCGCTCAAATGGGAAGAGTTTTTGATAGCCTCTTTGAGTTTTTCGAGTTTTTCATGATGTTTGTGATGCGGCATCGAGCCTCCTTAAACGATATAGTTTTTCATATCAAATCTATCCAAAAATTGCTTTAACTCTTCTTTTGGCATCGGTTTGGCAAAGTAGTATCCTTGAATATAGTCCACACCAAGATCTGTTAAGATATCCAACTGCTCTTTTTGTTCAACCCCTTCGGCGATCGTTCCTTTCTTCAGTGCCTTTGCCATCGAGATAATCGCTTCCGCAATGGCCCGATCCTCTTCATCGGAAGGTATGGACCGGATAAACTCCATATCGATTTTGAGGTTTGTAATAGGCAAATGTTTCAGATAGCTTAAAGAACTGTATCCGGTTCCAAAATCGTCTATTTCGATTTGAATACCGTTTCGATCCAGATCTTCAAGCTGGGATTTGAGTCTATCGACATTTTCCATCAAAACCGATTCCGTTATTTCGACAATGAGCTGTCGAGATTTCACCTTATAACGCTTTACCGATTCGATGATCTCGCGTGCCATATTGCGGTTGAGAAGTTGTGTCACAGAGAGGTTCATGGAAAAAGCGATACGAAGTTCTTGATCTTCGAACTCTTTTGCCGTTGTGCATATATCATCCAAAATAAGCTCACCTACTTCATTGATAAGGCCACTCTCTTCAAGTATGGAGATGAAGACATTTGGAGGGACCAAACCTCTTTTTTTGCTATTCCATCGAAGCAGGGCTTCTGCACCCCATACTGTACCATTATGGATATCAATGATCGGCTGATAATAAAGCAGATACTCTTTTTTGGAAACCGCCTCTTTGAGTTCACGTTCAAGATCGAGATAATCTTTTGGCAAAAAGGTGATATTTTTATTGGCAAACTCGATCTGCTTGCCCCCTTTACGTTTCGCCTCTTTTAAAGCTTTCTCGGCCAATAGAAAAAGAGACTCTTTTTTTCTTCTATCTTCAGGATAAAAAGCGACACCCATACTAATAGAGACATAAAGCTTTTTCCCATGGACCTTGACATACTGTTCATTGAACTTTTCTAACATATCTAAAGCGTGATAGATCTCCTTCTTCTCTCCTTTTATAACAATTCCAAACTCATCCGTACCGATACGGGCAATGATAGCATCGGGCAGCTTCTTCGTCAAAAAATGCGCAAGATGCTTCAGTACTTCATCTCCAGCCCAGAATCCCATCACATCGTTTACTTTTCTGAGCTTATCCACATCAATGAGTACAATCGCAAAATGTTGCTCATATTCAATATTGGAATCGATCTCTTTAAAAAAGAAATCCCTCGTCGGCAGAGCTGTAAGAGGATCTGTTGATAGCAGTAAATCCGCCTTTTGCTGCAACATAATCTCACTGATCGCCATATTGATTTTGTACATCACCTCGCGAAGCCTGTTTCGTTTCTCTTCATCCAAAAATATTTTTTGCTTCGAGGCAATTAGAACGAGATACGCTACCTGTTCACTCTTATCAAACTCCCACTTTCGTTTCAAAGGGAAGATGATCTGACTTTTGAAATCTTTTGAAAGCAGATCTTCGGATGTGATCACATCCTCTTTATGGATCACAACATCTAAAATAGATTTGAATGCAGTAAAATCGTAGATCTGTTTCATCAGTTCTTGGCCTATATGCGAATCTCCCTCCACTACCAAAGGAATGATCTTTTTTCTTTTAAGATCTACTTGTGCTGCCCAGCCAAAATCGAAAAGCCCCGAATGAATGAAGATTTTTAGAAGTTCTTTTATCAATGGCTCAAATATTTTGACACGCAAAATAAGATTTGCAGTTGCTCGTTCTATTTCATTCAATTTGAAATTGACTGTATCAAACTCTTTGTTTTTCAAAAACAGAAGATAATATTTTTTACCATCGATCTCTATCACTTCACCCTTTAAATCGGCAAAGAGTCTATGGTTATGGAGATTTAGATAAATCCCCTTGAGACTTGCATACCCTTTGTGATACAGCGCATCCAAAAAATCCTCAATCACACTTTTATACACAAGATCGAAAAGTTCTACAAAAGAGCCTCCTTCGACTTCTGCTTTCGATATGTCAAACCATTGCGAAAATATCCCATCTATTTCGATGACATCTCTTTTCTCGTCCAAAATTACCAAAGCTTCGCGCTCGGTATAGAAACTCACACATTTGTTGATCATATCATCCGCTATCAGCTGCAGCTGCTTTTGAGTCTCTTTTGGAACCAGTCCCTCGATCTTTTTTGCAAACTCTTTCTTTATTATTTCCATACTCAAAATCCTCATTCGCTATTTTGGTAATTTGTCCTAACTTTTTTTATACCCACTTATATATTAAGTAATCATAATAATCCTTTGAAATAAATAAAAGATAACTTTTTATGCATATTTTTCCAAAAAAGCAAATTAAGAGTAAATTTATCTTATTTAAGTTATAGTGAAGAAAAAAAATAAGGAGCCGTTATGACGATGGACGAAGCGTTGCAGCAAATCAAGGAGGATTTTGAGCTTTTGCAAGATCCAAATGCCATTATAGAGTACATTTTGGAATTGGGCCAGACAAACGAGATGAGATTGCCTGATGAACTGAAAAACGAAAAGACAAAAATCCATGGATGCGCAAGTGATGCATGGATGGTGGAGGAGTGCAAAGATGGCAAATGCCACTTTATAGTTGAAGGCAGCTCAGAAATGGCAAAAGGGATGATTCCTTTAATGCTCAAAATTTTTAACGATAGAACGCCCGATGAAATTTTATCCTTTGACCCGCAAAAGCTCTACTCTTTAGGATTTGATAAGATCTTGAGCCCGACGAGACTGCAGGGAATGGAGGCTTTTTTGAAAAGAATCTATGGCTTTGCTCAAAAATGTAAGGAAAATCAATAGATTTGAAGCAACAAAGCGCCAAAAGGCGCTTTGAAGATTAGAGTGCGGCTTTTGCTTTTTCTACAACCGCTTTAAAAGCTTCCGGTTCGTTCATAGCCATATCTGCCAAGATTTTTCTATCCAGCTCGATGCCAGCTTTATTTAATCCATGGATAAATCGTGAATAGCTGATGTCGTTGAGTCGGCATGCAGCATTGATTCTTGTTATCCAAAGTTTTCTGAATTCTCGTTTTTTCTGTTTTCTGTCACGGTATGCATAAACTAAACTTCTCTCTAGCTGCTCTTTTGCTTTTCGAAAATGCTTTCTTCTACCGCTATAAAAACCTTTTGCCTGCTTGAGGATCTTTTTGTGTCTTCTTCTTCGAACTGTTCCTGTTTTTACTCTCATTCTTTACTCCCTTTACCTTTTTTGGATTTTTGAGGTGCCGCTTTATGCGGACTTGACCCTTCTTGGGGTGGAGTCTCTATCTTAATATGTAGATATCAACTCAATTACACGTGGTTCATCCACTTTGCTCACATAATGAGGAGCTCTCAAGTGTCTTTTTGTCTTTTGGCTTTTCTTCGTCAATATGTGGCTTCGAAAAGCGCTTCCTCTTTTGATTTTGTTTTTGGTCTTTTTGAACCGTTTTGCTGCACCGCGATGGGTTTTCATCTTTGGCATGGCTTCTCCCTTTATAGAATTCAAGACAGAAATTATAGCCGAAGTTCTTGAATTTGAGATTAAAAAATATGGGTAGATAAAAAAGAGGAGAAGGGACTACTTCTTCTTTTCCTCTTTTTTAGGTATAACGAGCATGTTGACATATCGGCCTTCTAGGTGGGGTTTCTTCTCGACAACACCGATATCTTCGATCAATGGGATGATCTTTTCAAGTACCTCTACGCCCGCTTCAGGATGGCTCATCTCCCGACCTCGTAAAAAGACACGAAATTTGACGTGTTTCCCTTTTTCGAGAAACTCTCTTGCATGTTTGACTTTATAGTCAATATCGTTTTGGGCGATTTTAACAGAGAGTTTGATCTCTTTCACCTCTATTTTGGTCTGTTTTTTCTTGGCCTCTTTGAGCTTTTTCTCTTGCTGATACTTAAACTTGCCATAATCCATAATTTTGCAAACAGGCGGATTGGCATTCGGAGCTATGAGGACAAGATCCAGTCCCTTTTGCTCTGCTATCTGTAGAGCTTCGTCTCGACTGATAATTCCATACTGCGTCCCGTCATCACCTACACATCGAACCTCTGGTGCATCTATCTGATCGTTGAGGAGCACCTGATCTTTTTTCTTCTTACTCAAAAGCGTACCTCACTTAATTTCTCCTTGATTTTAGTGAAAAATTCACTTTCACTTATATTATACTGCGTTTTTTCTCTTCTATCCCTTATAGCGACACTTTTACTCTCAACTTCTTTATCACCAATGATTGCTACCATTGGAACTTTTTGCTTTTCAGCATTTCGTATTCGTTTGTTCAAACTGTCTTTGGAATCGTAAATCTCACTATCTACGCCCATCTCCAATAGTTTCGCCTGAAGTTCTTTCGCATAGGCTACATGCGAATCGGCAATCGGAACGAAGATGATCTGCGTCGGAGCGATAAAAAATGGAAACTCCCCGGCATAATGCTCGATCAAGATTCCAATAAAACGCTCGAAAGAGCCCAAAATAGCTCTGTGGATCATTACAGGACGTTTTGCGCTATTGTCGCTGTCAACGAATTCCAATTCAAATCGCTCAGGCAGATTGAAATCTACCTGAATTGTTCCGCACTGCCATTTTCGCCCAATCGCATCGGTTATTTTGATATCGATTTTCGGTCCATAAAAAGCACCGCCGCCTTCATCGATACCATACTCATGGCCATTCTCATCCAAAGCTTCTTTGAGCGCTTTTGTGGCTACTTCCCAGATGGCATCGTCACCTATCGCTTTTTTCGGCTTTGTAGAGATCTCCATCTCATATTGGAAATTGAAACTTCGCATAATCTCATCGACAAAACCGAGTACCTCTATAACGATATCTTTGATCTGTTCAGGTTTACAGAAGATATGGGCATCATCTTGGGTAAACTCTCGCACTCGGAAAAGTCCATGCAGCACCCCGCTCTTTTCATGGCGGTGCACGACTCCATATTCGAAAAATTTAAGCGGAAGTTCTCTGTAACTTCTCTTTTTTGATTTGTAGATCATGATGTGGCCGACGCAGTTCATCGGCTTGATGCCATACTCTACGCAGCTCTCTTTCCTCTCGTCATCACAAATTTCTGTGAAGTACATATTCTCTTTGTAGTTTTGATAGTGGCCACTTTTTTTCCATAGATCACTTTTTAAAATTTCCGGTCCCCGTACCGGTTCATACCCTCTTTTTCTATGGGCATTGAATAGAAGAGATTCTAGTTTGCTTCGAAGTCTTGCACCTTTGGCAAGCCAGATAGGAAGTCCGGCACCCACCTCTTCACTGAACATAAAAAGTTCCATCTCGGCGCCAAGTTTTCTATGATCGCGTTTCTTGGCTTCTTCGATCATTGTCAGATAATCTTTGAGTGACTTCTTGTCTGCAAACGCCACTCCATAGATCCGAGTAAGCATCTCTTTGGTCTCATCGCCCCCAAGATAGGCTCCGGCTACTCGGGTAAGCTTAAAATGCTTGAGATATTTGGTATTTGGCACATGAGGTCCACGGCACAGATCTTCAAAATCACCCTGTTTATAAATAGAAACCATATCGCTTGGAATAGATTTTAAAACCTCTTGTTTGAGATCATCTTCTTTGAATTTCTCTATCGCTTGGGATTTTGGCACTTCATATCGGGTGATATCGAGTTTTCTTCTTGCAATCTCTTGCATCTTCTTTTCGATTTTCGGCAAGTCCTCTTCGCTGATTTTCTCATTTGTTCGAAAATCGTAGTAAAACCCCTCATCAACCACAGGACCTACAAAAAACTTCGCATCCGGATAGAGCTCTTTGATCGCCTGTGCCATGAGATGGGCTGTGGAGTGTCGGATAACTTCTAGTGCTTCGGGGCTGTTTTCAGGATAGATTTTTTTTGCAGATTCTATATCGATATTTTTTACTTTTGCAGTCTGGAGGTCCAGTATCGCTCCATCTTTTTCTATTGCAATCGGATCCAAAAATCTCCTTTACTAGTCATTTGTCACTATCCACATCTATGGACAGTAACCAACGACTATGGTGGTCGCGAGAGGATTCGAACCTCTGACCACTACGATGTCAACGTAGTGCTCTACCCCTGAGCTACGCGACCAAACTCAAGTGAAATTATATCAAGTTTTTTTAAAATGTAAATAGATGAGAAGTACAACAGAAAGATCGATCATAACATCTGCAAAATTGAAGACTGCAAAATCAAACCCGCAATGCCAGTACACATAATCGATCACACCCCCGTAAATAAAGCGATCATACAGATTACCAAAAGCCGCTCCAAAGAGTGTTCCAAAAAGAATGGGATGCTCAAAAAGCCACCTTTTTTTGATCAAATACCCGAAAAAAAATCCAATAAGCGTGAGGATGACCCATTTAAGATAGGATCCCATAAAAGAGAGCAGACTAAAAGCGACACCTTTATTGAGCACGTATCCCAATGTGATGCATCGGGTCTCAAGAAAAGCCCCCTGTAAAAAAAGCTCTTTAATGGCTCTATCGATGAAAAAAATGCCAACGGCCATCAGTACAAATACAAAAAGCCGCTTCATCAACTGAGCCGCTCTTGAAAAAATTGGATCAACTCCTCCATCAGCTTTTCAAGCATTTTTTGATCTTTGCCTTCAAGGAGTATGCGCAGTTTGTTTTCCGTACCAGAATATCGGATCAACGAGCGGATACCGCTCTTTTCAATCCTCTTTTGAAGTTCCGGAAACTCCTCTATCGTTTCAAGGGGCTTTTTCTCTTTCACCGTCACATTTTCCATTTTGCTTGGATATAGAGAAAATGGATAGAGAATTTCGCTTGCCCTCTTTTGACTTCGAAGCATATAGGCTGTGATCTGCAGAGCCGTCACGATACCATCGCCTGTTTTGGAATAGTCGCCAAAAATGATGTGACCGCTCGACTCTCCTCCAAAATTGATTCCCCTTTTTTTCATCTCATCCAGGACATATTTATCCCCTACACTACTTCGAACAAGCCCAATTCCCAGAGTCGCAAGATAGTCTTCGAGAGCTTTATTGCTCATGACAGTGGCAACAATCGCATCGCCTTGAAGCATCCCCTCTTGCTTCAAATAGGTTGCCAGTGCGCCGATGACAAGATCACCTGGCACGATCCTTCCTTTTTCATCCACAACCACTAATCGATCTGCATCCCCATCCAGTGCAAACCCGATGTCAGCTCTGTATTCTCGTACCTTTTTGGCAAGTTCCCCAGGATACATAGCCCCACACTTTTCGTTGATATTGAAACCGTTTGGTTCATCGTTAATTACAAATACTTCGGCACCCAGTTCACTGAAAACTGTCGGAGCCACTTTATAGGCTGCGCCATTGGCCGTATCGATGACTATACGAAGTCCATGAAGCGTCAGATCTTTTGGAAAAGAGTTTTTCAAATGGACTATGTATCGCCCTATCACATCATCGATTCGTTTGGACGATCCGATATCCTGATCAGTTTTTTGATTTTCTTCTATTGTTTGTTCATCAAAAAAAATAGCTTCGATTGCTTTTTCATCTTCTGGCTGAAGTTTATCTCCCTGATGGTCGAAAAACTTGATACCATTATCATAATATGGATTATGCGATGCACTGATCATAATTCCCGCATCGCAACGCATATCTTGGGTTAAAAATGCTATCGCAGGCGTCGGCATCGGTCCTACTTGAATTACATTGTATCCAACGGCAGTCAGACCGCTGACCAAGGCGTTTTCAATCATATACCCGCTTCGTCTCGTATCTTTGCCTACAACGATTTTGTTGGTTACACTGTTTTTTCGAAAATAGATCCCTGCTGCCATGGCCAATCTCATGCTAAGCTCGGCACTCAGAAATTTTCCTGCTTTTCCTCGAACACCATCCGTTCCAAAAAGTTTCATACTTGCACTCCAAAAAGCTTAAAAATATCTAAATTTAAAGAAAATTTAATATTAATTGGGGTAATATTCTAACCTAAAATACTTAAAAAAGGATTGAAGAGCGATGGCAAATCATAAATCCGCACTCAAAAGAGTTCGCCAGACAAAAAAGAGAACAGAACGAAATAGATTCTACCGCACACGAATGAAAAACATCATCAAAGATGTAAAAGAAGCGGTAGCAAGTGGCAACAAAGAAGCAGCAATCGAAGCATTGAAAGTAGCGAACAAACGAATTCATGAATATGTAAGCAAAGGTATCATCAAGAAAAACAACGCTGCAAGAAAAGTTTCAAAGCTTCATAAACTTGTAAATTCCATGAACGAGGCGGCGTAACGCCTCCTTGCCATGCTGAAAGAAAAACTCCAGCCATTTATTCAGCGCTACGATGAGATCAACGAACTTCTAAGCTCTCCTGAAATTACACAAGACATCAAAAAAATGACAGCTCTATCGAAAGAGCAGTCCGAGATAGAACCAATTGTCGATAAAGCAAAAGAGTACTTTCATGTTCTTGAAGCAATAGAAGAAAACAGATCATTGATAGAAGATGAAGAGCTTGGAGAGCTTGCCAAAGAGGAGCTCAAAGAACTTGAACCAAAAAAAGAGCAGCTTGAAGAGGAGATCAAAGTTCTTTTGATTCCAAAAGACCCCAACGATGAAAAAGATATCTATCTTGAAATCAGAGCCGGAACCGGAGGGGAAGAGGCAGCACTCTTTGCATCCGATCTTTTTAAAGCCTATGCACGCTATGCTGAAAAAAAGGGCTGGAAAGTAGAAATTGTAAGCTCTAGCGAGAGTGATT
Source organism: Nitratiruptor sp. YY08-10 (assembly GCF_016629565.1). Classification (NCBI taxonomy): domain Bacteria; kingdom Pseudomonadati; phylum Campylobacterota; class Epsilonproteobacteria; order Nautiliales; family Nitratiruptoraceae; genus Nitratiruptor; species Nitratiruptor sp. YY08-10. Next base: position 97,107 of record NZ_AP023057.1, on the reverse strand, counting down.
CGGGTGGATACAAAGAGATCATCGCAAAAATAAAGGGACAAGGGGTCTACAGTAGGCTCAAATATGAAGCGGGAACCCACAGAGTCCAAAGAGTTCCTGAAACGGAATCTCAAGGACGTATTCACACCTCTGCTGTAACGGTTGCTATCATGCCAGAAGTAGATGATGTGGATGTAGAAATCAACCCAAACGATCTCAAAATCGATGTCTACCGCTCCAGTGGTCATGGCGGACAATCTGTAAACACAACCGACAGCGCCGTTCGTATCACCCATATTCCTACAGGTATTGTTGTCGCGATGCAGGACGAAAAGAGTCAGCACAAAAACAAAGAGAAGGCTCTCAAAATCTTAAAAGCCAGGATTTTTGAAAAAAGAATGCGAGAGCAGCAAGAAGCTTTGGCAAAAGACAGAAAAGAGCAGGTTGGAAGCGGTGACAGAAGCGAACGGATACGAACCTACAATTTTCCTCAAAACAGGGTTACAGACCACCGAATCGGGCTAACACTCTATAAGCTCGAAGAGATTATGCAAGGAGAACTCGATCAAATCATCGAACCTCTCATTACACACTATCAAGCGCAAAAAATCCAAGAAGCAGGGTTATAAGAAAGAGGAAGATCAAAGAGCCGTGATATGCGTGGCTCTCTCTTCCATTCTGTGCAAAGCATGTTTTTTGATGATGGATCGGACAAGATAGTTGTATCTCTCCCCGATCCCAGAGTAGTGTTCCATTGTCATAGCTGCCTGTAGTCCTGAAAACTGTTTCCCAGCCTTCCTTGCCAAATACCTTGCCATTCGGAACTCTTTATAGGCTGCATGTCTGTTGAGATTAAGCATATACGAGGCAATAGAGTCTTGAATGGAGTTGAAAATTCGTATCTTGTGTTTCTGACCGGGCTTTCTGTTTTTAGGTACAAGCCCCCTTTTCCCATAAGTCCACTCTCCAAATAGGTTGTTGGCCTCTTTGGCAAACCGACTTTTTCCCCAACCACTTTCCAATGCGGCTTGAGCCAACACTAATGAAACCGGTATCGCATCTATTTTTTGCAAGAACTCTTCCATGTTTTCTCTGTTTTTGATGCGATATTTTTTCACGATTGCCTCAAATTTTTCCTGTAACGGCACAGAGATCTCTTTATGACTCTTTTTATATCGGAAATAGGCTATGATAAAGGCTCGCTCCATAAGAACTTTTTGGTTCTCTTTTTCCACAAGAGGTTTTAAAATACGGAAAAACTCCTCTTTTTGTATCTTTGTATTTTTGATCGAGTAGTACCACTGTGGCAGACCCGCTATTGCGAATGTTGCCAAAAATGCAAGTACTACAAATACTCTTCTTACCAAATACCCTCCTTAAAGGTTTCAAACACTTTTTTCACTCTTCCCTTGAAGAAGAGCTTTTCATTTTCGTATCGAAGCTGCAACTCTTCTCCACTTTTTGGAATTACCGTAACCGTAGGGTTTACAACCCCTTCTTGAAAGGCTCGCAAAAAGGTTGCTGCCATTCCGGTTCCACACGCAAGGGTCTCATCTTCCACACCTCTTTCATAGGTGCGAACCCCTATATTTTCCAAATCCCGAATTATACCATAATTTACATTAGCATTATATTTTTTTCTAAGTCTTCTTGACTCATTTTTATCGAACTGTTCCAAATCTTCTACAAACGTAACGAGATGCGGCACACCCGTATCGATAAGCCACCAACGTTTTCCGTTTTCTTCAATCTCACGATCCAAAATTTTTGGCTTGGTAAGCTGAGACTCTACCACATCCCCTTCAACACTTGCCTCAATCACACCGGCCAATGTCAAAAAGCGCATTTTATCTGAAGCCAATCCAAAGCTGTAGGCATAATGAGCCGCTGCTCTGCTCCCATTGCCGCACATTTCAGCCTCACTGCCATCCGCATTGTAAAACTGCCACTCAAAATCATACTTGCTGTGGGGCAAAAGGACGATTAGCCCATCCGCTCCTATGCCTTCGTGTCTGTGACAAAGCATTTTTGCAACTTCGCTTCTATCTTTTTTTACAAATGCATGATAAAGAATAAAATCGTTTCCGCTTGCACTATATTTAACTAACTGCATACTTATCCTTTATAAGCTCTACAAACTTCTCTACCTCTTTTTGCAGATGTTTCAGGTCCTTGGAGTTGTCGATAATAAAATCGGCTAGTTTCTTTTTCTCTTCAATATCCATCTGCAAAGAGACTCTTCTACTCGCCTCTTCCAAAGGAAGTCTTTCTCGTTTCATCAACCGTTGAATCTGCTGCTCTTTTGGTGCATAAACCACTACAACCGGGGATATATCGTAGTTTTTTGTCTCGAAAAAAAGAGGAATATCTATTATATAAGGAACTTTAAAACGCTCCTCTTTTTTGGCAAGCTCTGTAATTTTTTGTTTGATTTTTGGGTGCAGCAGATGCTCCAAAGCTTTTCGTTTGGCACTGTCATGAAATATCACTTTTCCTAGAGCTTTTCGATCCACTTTTCCATCATGCACAAACTTCTCGCCAAACATTTTTGCTATCTCATCTGAAGAGGCATCCAAAACCTGGTGTGCCACCTCATCGGCATCAATGATATGAAACCCATGCAGTTTCAAAAGATTGCAAACTGTACTCTTACCCGTGGCGATACCGCCAGTAAGAGCGATTGCGTGTTGAAAAGGATCTACCACTTATACAGATCTCCAAGCTCTTGTTTTACATAATTTGGAAGCACAAAAGAGGCTTTATGGATATCGGAATTGTAATATCGTAATCCCTCAATCAAATCGGCTCGCTGCAAAATGATATCTGCTGTTGGATGATACAGTTTGCTTCCAAGGATAAAGTTCCAGTTGCATCCAGGATACATATACATCTCAAACCGATAGGGCATGACGATTTTGAAAAACTCTCCAATCACACCCATGATCTGTTTGTGCAGTGGCATATCGATCCACCAGCTCTCTCCTTGCGCTACAACGATACCATCCTCTTTGAGAGCTTTAAAAACGTGCGCGTAAAAGGTTCTATTGAAAAGTCCCTCTGCTGGTCCTTCTGGATCGGTGGAATCCACCAAAATCAAATCATACGTATCTGCAGGAACATTTTTGATAAACTCAATACCATCATCAATCATGAGATTGAGTCTTGGATTGTCCCAATCGCCTATATTTGGAAAATACTCCTTGCAGACATTGACTACTTCTTCATCGATCTCCACAATATCTACTTCCATCTGTGGGTGCCTGAGCAGCTCTTTTGCCACCCCTCCATCACCACCACCAATCACTAACGCTCTTCTTGGCTCTTTGTGGGTGCAAACTGGCACATGCGCCATCATCTCATGATAGATAAACTCATCTTTGTCACAGAGCATCCCATGCCCATCTATCACTAAAATCCGACCAAACTCTTTGCTCTCATACACTTCGATTGTCTGATATTTGCTCTTTGCTTCATATATTTTTGATTCTACTTTTACGCCCTGTTTAAAAAAATCGTTATGAACCTCTTCGAACCACATAGATGCTCCATTTCAGATAAAATTTGTCTGATTCTAACAAAAATTGCTAAATTATACAAAAACTTCATCTGTTAAATGTTATAATTTATATTAAAAATTTTGAAGGGGGAGAATATGTGCGGCGATAAAATGCAGCGAATTTTGATGGCCATCGTCCTTGGATTTACCATGTATCTCTTTGCTATGGGAGTACAGGGAAACGCTTTGATGTTTAAAATAGCAGTCATTATCCAGACCTTTGTAATCATTATGCTCCTTATCTTTGCCTTTACCAACTTTTGTCCAAGCCTTTGGTTTTTCAATAAAATCTTTGGCAAATGCAACTGGGATGAAAAATGAGCATCAGCTATAAAGAGAGTGGCGTCGATATCGATGCGGGAGCGAAACTGGTTGAAGAGATAAAACCATATGTCCAAGCGACATTCAATGAAAATGTTTTAGGAAACATTGGAGGGTTTGCAGGAGGATTTGCCCTGCCTAAAGGCTATAAAGAGCCTGTACTGTTTGGTGCCACAGATGGCGTAGGGACCAAACTCAAGCTCGCCATTGAAGCCAAAAAATTTGATACGGTTGGAATTGATTTAGTAGCAATGTGTGTTAATGATTTGATTTGCAGCTTTGCTGAGCCTCTTTTTTTCCTCGATTACTACGCAACGGCTAAACTGGATGTGGATGAAGCAAAAGAGGTGATCAAAGGCATTGCAAAGGGCTGCGAGGAAGCGCAGTGCGCTTTGATTGGCGGCGAGACAGCAGAAATGCCGGGAATGTACAGGGAGGGGGATTTTGACCTGGCTGGATTTTCAGTGGGAATAGCAGAGAGAAATGAACTAGAAAACAGGCCCGAACTGAAAGCTGGAGACATTTTGGTTGCACTTCCTTCATCCGGAATCCACTCCAACGGCTACTCACTGGTACGAAAACTCTTTTTTGAAAAGCTTGGAAAAAGTTTGGATGATGAATTTAATGGCAAGCCACTCAAAGAGGTTTTGCTGGAGCCTACAAGAATCTATGTACAAACCTATAAAAAACTCAAAAACCATATTAAAGCCTTGGCGCACATCACAGGTGGGGGCATTGTGGAAAATCTGCCAAGAGTGTTACCGAACAATCTCAAAGCAGTGATCGAAAAAAACAAAATTCAAACATTACCTATTTTTGATTTTATCGCCCAGTATGTGGATGAAGAGGAGATGTACAAAACTTTCAATATGGGCGTTGGCATGATTTTGGTCATTGATCCAAAAGATGTAGACGCTGTTTTAGAACAGAGTGATGGATACATCATTGGATCTCTTCAAGAAGGTACAAAGGGAGTAGAGCTTCTTTGATCTACATTGTATCCAAACTTTTTACCTATACTCTTTTGCCCCCAGCCCTTTTTGTCTGGGGCTTTTTGCTTCTTGGCTTCAAACACTTCAAAAAAATTGCATTTTCTTTTGCTTTGCTACTGTATCTTTTATCTACAAATATCGTAGGCAGTTGGCTTCTTACCCCTTTGGAAAACTGGAAGTTTGCAACTTCAAAGGAAGAGCCAAAATATGTTGTCGTTCTTGGAGGAGGCTATGATCGAGGAACACTTTTTCCTACGTCCGCTTCTTCAACAGAGAGAATCTTGACAGGATTATATGTAGCCAGAACGAAAAATCTACCTCTTGTTTTTACCGGAATAGAGGCCAAAGATGCCCAAAAAACTATTCAAACTTTGCAAAAAACCTTTTCTGTGAAATTACCGGTTTTGTATGAAGACAAAAGTTTAGATACCTATCAAAATGCCGCCTTTACAGCCAAAAAAATTTCACAAACATCAATCTATCTCGTCACTTCAGCCTACCACTTGCCAAGAGCATACAAACTTTTTAAACATTTCGGATTTTCCGTAACACCCATTTCATGTGATTATCAAACAAAAGATGATATAACAGTATGGGATCTTTTTCCATCTATGGGAGGTCTAAAAAAAAGCTATATTGCCATTCATGAATATGTGGGACTGTTGAGCCTGATTTTGAGGAATATCGATGATTGATCAAATCGCTTCTTTGCTTGTGCATTTCGCTGAGCAAGCAGGATATTTTGGTGTATACCTATATATGTTTTTGGTGGGTACCTTTATTCCCGTACCAAGTGAAATTTTGCTTATTCCTTCCGGGTATCTTGCCTCCACAGGAATAAAGAGCTACTGGCTGCTTCTTTTCAGTGGGGCTTTGGGAAGTTTGAGTGGAGCACTGCTGAACTATCATCTTGCAAAATGGCTTGTTCAAAAATATCGCCATAAAAAGATGATTCAAAAAACGATTCTTTTTTTCAAGCATCATGGAAAGATCTCTGTCTTTTTGGCTCCCCTTACCCCTGGACTTGGACAGTATATCTCCATTCCTGCCGGAATTTCTCATATGCCGCTTACAAGCTTTATACCTCTCACCTTTTTAGCAAATCTCATCTGGGTAGGATTTATGCTGCTGATTGGATACCTGTTTGGAAAAGGCAAAGAAGCGCACAGCATGGAAATCTGGTTTAGTTTGATTTTACTTGGATTTGTCATCTTCTCAGCAACCCTCTATGTTTTTAAAGAGCTCAAAAAAGAGAAAATTGAATAATCATGAAACTTTTTGATCAAATTTCGTTATGATATGCTTATGAATCCTATGGTTATCAGATATCTTTTTCTTCTATCAACCATTTTGTCCTGGTGCTATAGCGCTGTTTTGCAAAACGCCATCAACAACGCAAAACCCAGCTCCATTATCAACATCTCTAATGGCACCTTCCATGAAACTATCATCATCGATAAACCGCTTACTATCAAAGCCAAAAATTGTACGATTGAAGGAACAAAAAAAGGGAGTGTCATCACGATCAAATCTTCCAATGTACACATCAGCGGAATGCATATCAAAGGAAGCGGCGATCGCAGGGATACGATGGATGCCGCAGTTGTAATGGAAGGTGTCGGCAATGTAACAATAAAAAATTGTACAATCGATAATTCGCTTTTTGGTATTGTGGCGCACTATAGCAGCAATCTTGTTTTTAAAAACAACTCTATCGCATCTTTTCCAGAAAAAGTTGTGGATAACCGAGGCGATTTTATCCGCCTTTGGGGATGCAACAATGTCCTCATTCAAAACAATCATCTTTTTCAAGGACGGGATCTTTCCATCAATCGCTCAAACAACATTTTGATACAAAACAACCAAATTGAACATGCAAGGTACGGGATTTTAGCGATGATGGACCATAACCTCACAGCCTCTTTGAATAAAATTTTTGATATGTATGCAGGGATCTACCTCAAAGGGGGCGCTCAAATCAGCCTTATCCACAACACAATTTTTGATACGCGTCTTGCAACGGGAACTGGTATTTTACTCTCTCACGGCAAAAAGATTTTTGTGCGGCACAACCGCATCTTTGCCTGTGCCCAAGGAGTCTATATCGATTCATCTCCAGCTGAAATTGGCATGCGCCGCTATATCGAACACAATATATTTTCCAACAACTTCACAGCTTTGCATTTTCATTCTGCCATTTGCAACAACACCATTACAAACAACGACTTTCTCGGTAACTTAAACGATGTGGTCAGGGATCTATCAAAAATCAAAAAAGCAAACAATATCATCGAAAAAAACTACTGGGATCGCTACCAGGGATTTGATCAAAACAAAGACGGCTTTGGTGATATCCCCTACCAAATCCTTCTCTATGCCGATAGACTTTGGCAAAACGATCACCACCTGCAGTTTTTCTATGCTACTCCAATCTTTTCACTTTTAGACTTTATCGAGCGTCTCGCACCTTTTAGCGAACCAGAAAAGCTTTTGAAAGATAGGCTCCCCCGAATGGAGCCAGTGAATCACTAAAGAAAATATTTAGCTACCAAGTAGAGAAAAAAGGTAATAAAATAGGCTAAAACCGGCAAAAACAGCACTTCAAACACCATAAGTTTCCAGCCAAACTCCTCTTTGATGGCCGCCATTGTTGAGACACATGGAATATAGAGTAAAACAAAGATCATGTACGACAAAGCAGCAGCCGGAGTTGCGATTTGGCTGCGCAATTTTTGCATCAACAGGCTTGAGGTTTGCTCGCCTTGCAGTGATGCAATCTGCAGGGTTGTTATATTGAGTAGTGATTCTTTCAATGCTTTTTGCAAAGCTTTTGCCTGATCCAAAAGATCATCGAACCATGAAGTCTTTGCTACCTCTTTTTTTTCATTTTCCACACCATAAATGGTTCCAAGGGAGCCTATCACAACCTCTTTGGCCAGCGTTCCTGGAATGAGTGCCGCCACAGGCTCCCAGTGCTCACCAAAGCCAAGAGGTTTAAAAAGAGGAGCAATTTTTTGAGCGGTTTTTGCTAGGTAAGATGTTTGAGGAGTGGATGAAGGGGGAAGACTCATAATGGCCCATACAATGATAGAGGCTGCAACAATCACGGTGCCGGCTCGTGTGACAAAATCGGCAAGTCTAGGTTTCATCGATCGCCATATCGCTTGCAATGTTGGCATATGATAGGTAGGAAGCTCCAAGAAAAAGGGTTTTGTCTCCTGTTTTGGCAAAAGTCTGTTTGCCAAAAATCCCACAAAGAGTGCAACAACTATGCCTAGCAGATACATCGACAAAATGATGAGTGCTTGATAGTGCGTAAAAAAGAGTGCCGTAAAAAGGGCATAGATAGGCAATCTCGCACTGCAACTCATAAAAGGAATCATCAGTGTTACAATGATTCGTTCTCGAAGGGAATTTAATGTTCTTGTAGAATAGACCGCTGGTACATTACATCCAAATCCGACAATCAAAGAGATAAAGGCGTTTCCCTTCACCCCAAGCCCGGCAGCCAATCGATCAAGCAAAAAGCTCACTCTTGCCATATAGCCGCTCTCTTCCAAAAGAGCCATAAAAAAGTATAAGAAGGCTAAAAGTGGTAAAAACGAAAGAACCAGACCCACACCACTCAATACACCATCTACAAAAAGCGATACCATCCAAGGGGGAAAAGCATGCATGGAAGCTCTTAGATGAGATGCTAAAAAATTTTCAAAAAATCCATTCATCCAATCCACTATCGGAGCACTGCCATCAAAGGTTATTTTAAACATCAAAAACATTATCACCACAAAAAAAGGAATACCAAGCCATTTATGAAGTACGAAATTGTCGATTCTATCACTCAAAAGAACTCTGTCAACCAATGGCTTTTTCAGTACCTCATCCAAAATCTTGTCTATCTTTTGGTATCTGTCTTGTACGATAAACTCTTTGACACTCATGCCAAAATGGCGCTGCAACCGCTCTCTTGCCTCCTTGGCTGCCTGAACGATAGCAGGGTCCATCTGCACAACTTTCCTGATGGCAAATTCATCACCTTCTAAAAGCTTGATGGCAAAAAATCTTTTTAACCCGCAATCTTCACTCTCCATCTTTTTGATCAAAAAGGCGATCTCCTTTTCGATATGCTCTTGATAAAAAATTATATTTGGCTTCTTTTTGGATTGGACTGCTTTAAAAATCTCTTGTATAAGTCTTTTTGTTCCAACGCCCTTTGAGCCTATTGTGGGCACACAGGCAACCCCCAAAATCTCTTGAAGCCTATCGATATCAAGTTCATACCCTCTTTTACTAAACTCATCAAACATATTAAGGGCAATTACAAGTGGCTTTTGCAAATCAATGAGCTCAAGGGTCAAATACATATTACGCCTGATGTCCGTGACATCCACTACATTGATAATGCCATCAATTTGTTCAGAGCAGATAACATTTCTTGTCACTTTTTCTTCGATGGAGTATGGTGTTAATGTATATGTCCCAGGTAAATCTATAAGATGAATCTTTTCATCGTGATAGGTAAATGTCACCTCTTTTTTCTCTACCGTCACTCCAGGCCAGTTGCCGACCTGAAGATCGCTTCCGGCAATATCGTTGATCAGTGCCGTTTTACCTACATTGGGATTACCTACAAATGCTATGGTGATCATCTTTTATCCTTGAAAAGTTCCACCTCAATTTTGTTTGCCTCACTCTTTCGAAGCGCCAAATAGGTATTGCCTATCTTTATCTCGATAGGATCGCCAAAAGGAGCGATTCGCACTACTTCTACGGGAACTTTTGTAAGAGCACCAAGCTCTAAAAGACGTCGCTTCAGCTCACCTATATCACCGATTTTTTTGATGATCCCCCGCTCTTTTGGCTCCATTTGGGAAAGCAGCTTTTTACTCATTGTTTTTTACAAGCTCCTCAAAAATCTGTGTCAGCTCCTCGGCACTCACAAGCCCTTCAGCCAAGATTTTGCCTTGCCACTCTAAAGTTGGATCTTTTGCCACACCCTTTTCGATCGATTTCATCGCATCCTTTTCATAGTGAATCTTTAATCGAAGCGGCAGATGTTTGACAGAGCAGACAAGCCTTTTGGCAAGCTTTACCCGCTCCGCATCACTTCCATGGATTGTCACATCAAACAAAGGCCACTCTTTGTGCTCTGCATGAAGCATTTCCCCTTCTTTAAGGGGATAGCAATATTCTAAACTCATTTCATTCCTTGCTTTTGATATAGATTGTCAACTTCATAGCTTCTGCCAACAGATCGATTGCTTCAACGACATAGAGTTTATTTACAACATCTCTTACTTTGATACAAAGAAAAAAGACACTCTCTTCAAAACTCATATATTTAACAATATCATAGCCCTCTTCCGGTTCATTCTCTAAAAACTCCAATGCTTCTATCGCCCATCCATAATTTTCACTCAATAGCTTATACATATTGTGCTGGACTGTCTCTATCGTCAACTTTGTATCGTTTATAATACTTCTTGTATACACAATATCGGTCATTGCCCGCATTGTAGCAAGAGAACTTGTTAAAGAAAGATATGCTGTGACATTGATGTTATTGAGTGGCTTGATGATAGCATTTTTCAGTGCCCCTAAATTCTTCTCATTTGGCTCATTGGAAAACTGCGTACAAAATCTTTTAATAGTTGCTAGATGAAAACCCGCCTCTTCCAAAACATCTTTATACTCTTTGAGCTCCTCCAAACTCTTTTTAAAAAGCTCTTTTGCTTCTTTGTCTACTTTCAACGCTTCAAAAGAGCTTTTGCATCGAATATATGCCATATGAAGGCTATTGACTGCAATAAAAAGATCATTTGCCCTGTAAGGAGACTCTGCCAGCGTTTTTTGCGAAAAATACTCCTCTTTCATGATCTCTTCTGATACTTTTAAATACTTGATAATGAGCTTGAGATAGGGCAAGATAGCAGGTTCTTTTTGAGAAAGCTCCAAGATGAGTTCACTGAGCAGATGATAGCCGTATGAAAGCAGAATCGGATCGAGTCTGATGTGATAGTGCGCAATGGCCACTTTTGCGATTTTGTTATACAGCTCCTCATCAAAAGGTTTAGAGAGTAACTGGGCAACAAACTTGATCTGTTTTCTTTTGAGTTCTGGGATTCTTTCAACCGGAATGAATTTCGTAAATTCCTCTTTTTGCAAGAGCTTTTCGTAAAACTTGTCCATTATCTCATTCACATAAGGCTCTATCTTTTGTAATGCCTCTTTTCGCTTCTTTAGATCGTCATCTTGCAGTTGGTATATCTCTTTAATAAGTTCAATTTTTGCATTCATCATAGCACCTCTTCTAATGTTTTATACATCTGAACAATTTTCTCATCGCTATTTCTTAAAAATTTAGCAAGAAGCAACGTAGCATTTTTCAAAACCTTTACACCAATTTCTGGATTTTTTTGACAAAAGGCAAAAAAATCCTTTTGAGAAACTTCCAAAATCACTGAATCTTTTTTAGCCTCTACAGTCGTCAAACTGTTACCTCCATCAACAAGGCAGGTCAGCGAAAAAAAGACACTGCTGTCACTGATTGTTGCAACCTCCATCTCTCCATCACTAGAGTGTTTTTTTACCAAAAGCAGACCACTTTCTAACAAAAACCCTTTTTTTAAATGGTCTCCTTCTTTTTTGATCGCCTGTCCTTTTTTAATCTCTTTTTTTGCAAAAATGGACAAAAAGCTTTGTTCCTCTTCTTCATTCAAACCTTCAAACAGCGGATTTTTCATGTTTTCTCTCCATTACGATTAGTGCTGCGAACTCAGGAATAACAAGATTATCGTCAGGATTGATAACCACTTCCATCTCGACCTGATTTTTTTTGATTTTTGTGAGAAGCTTTTTATATTTTTCCACATCCCCTCCAAACTGCAGCTTTTTTAAGACAATTTTTTTCAGTTCACTCTCTGTTATATAGTTTTTTACGATGCCTATGAGTATCTCCCCTTTTTGCAAGCTATCCTCAAAAGCCTCTTTATAAGAGACTCCCTCATAGGAGTGTTTCGTTTGGATATGGATATTTTGTGTTCTAAGCAGCTTTCTGATAACCTTGGACATTCCAGGTTCAGTCACTGATTTTGAGAGTAAAAAGCGGTTATACTCTTCGCTCATAATAATTTCGTTGCATTTGCTTTTTATGAGATAGTTTTCATACTTTGGATCGATGATTTCTGCTGTGATATAGACATGTGGATTTAAGGAACGAATCAAAATGACCGTTTCCAGCACCCTTGCATCGGCAAACTCATCATGCATATTGAGTATCATCACTTTATCGGCTCTTTCGATATGCGCCTCTTTCAAAACCGCTTCATCGTTGTATTCCCCTTGCGCCCATTTGAGATGATGCTCTTCAAGAAGATTTTTCAGTTCTGGTACAAGTTCAGGATAAACGATTACGATATTCTCCCCATAATGGGCTTTAAAACTTTGTAAAACCTCTATACGAGGCGTTTTAAAACCGCAGATCACAAGGTGCTTGTTCAGTGAATCTAACATCTCATATTCCTTTTTTGAAGAGATTGTCAGGGCTACAAGTTTGCTCGTCATTGTCGCTGTAAATGCAGCAACTGCAATGACACCACCTACAATAATGATAATCGCTACTATTTTTCCAGCTGCACTATGGGGCACCACATCACCATATCCCACGGTAGTAGCCGTAACAATAGACCACCATAAACCATCAAAAAAATTTTTATAGGTTTTAGGCTCAAGCAACTCCATCAAAAAAGATGCAATAAATAAAAAGATGGTATAAAGAAGGATATAGAGTGTTGATAAATTAAGTTCTATTTTTAATCTTCTCAAAACCATCCTTTCCATAACTTCTAATACACTATAACAAAGAAGATCTTTTGAATAAATAATTTTTAAGGTGATACTACAAGCTCCTTTGTATCATTTCTACGGTATTCTGGCTGCAGTGTCACATGAGAAATATGATATTTTTCTTTTAAAACTTTTTCTATTTTTTCCATCTTTTTCATCACCTCTTTTAGTTTAAGATCACTGCTAAAATCCACATGTGCCTCAAAAAAGAGATCATGGTCATTGAGTCTCCAGATGTGAATATGATGGATATTTTCGATTCCAGCTATTTGTGAAACGTCTTCGGCAATCTTTTGCAAATCTATCTCTTTGGGGGCAAACTGCATTAAGATAAAGACAGACTCTTTGATAATATCAAAAGAGGCCCAAATGAGATAAAAAGCTATGAAAATAGAGATAACTGGATCGATCCAGTAGATGTGCCACCACTGCATGAGTAACCCGCCCACAACAACAGCCACTGAAGTAGCCACATCTGTTAAAAGATGCAAATAGGCTGCTTTTATGTTCATATTTTCATGGGCATCTTCTTTGACAAGAAAAACACTTAGACTATTTAAAACGATACTCAAAACTCCAAGCCATATAACCCACATGGAATCGACAGCCTCTGGGTGCAAAAATTTTCGCACCGCTTCAATAATCAAAAAAATAGCTATTGCCATCAATAAAGAGGCATTAAAAAGCGCTGCTATAATTTCAGCTCGTTTATAACCAAACGTTTTTGAGCTATCACCCGGTCTTGCTGCTAAACGATTAGCTATCCAGGCAACTACAAGGGAGAGCACATCGCTAAAGTTGTGCATCGCATCGCTTAAAAGCGCCAAAGAGCCAGAAAGAAATCCGCCAATGATTTGCGCCAAAGTGATGATGATATTTAAAATAATAGTAATAAAAAGGTTTTTACCACTTACTTCGTGATGGTGATGATGCCCCATTTGTTTCCTTTATGATTTTATATGACACTTTTTTGCTCGTATCGCTTGAATCTCTTTGACCTTTTTCTCAAGGTCACTTAACATCTCATATTGAGCTGAATCGGTATGCCCATGCTCCTCTATCTGCTTTTTTCTCTCCTCAATCGTTTCAAGCCACTCATCGATCACCTCATCAGGAACGGTGCAATCCGTTGCTTCATCTTTTTCATGCTCGACGATCCAGTCAGCAATTTTTTTCAATATATGTAACATACTCTATCCTTAAAAAGTGATATGCAGCAGTTTTGCTATCATCTTGGCTGCTACAATCAACAGCAAAACACCAATAAGCTTTTTGACCTCTCCTGCTGTTAAATTATAGTGCAAGATTCTATCACCTAAATACCCTCCCATAATCGCTGCAACGGTTACATCGGCTAAAAGGAGCCAATCCATCTTGATAAAACTAAGATATGTGGCAAAAGCCCCAAGAGTGGAAAACGGAATCACAAAACTGATGGCATAGGCTGCTTTTTTTGCATCAAATCCCAGCAAGATAAGTAGTGGCATGATAAGCGATCCGCCACCAACGCCTATCATCCCTGAAATAATCCCTACACTTCCTCCAATCACATAGAGTATCCACGCTTTGTCGTAAACTACTTTTGTCTCCCGATAGCTAAAAAGGAGCAAAAAAGCGCTGACAATCAAAAAGGCTACCAGTATCCATTCGACCATCTCTTTTGGAACATATTGAGACATCCATGCTCCGATGGGAGTGGCGATCATGATGGAAATCACCAAAGGAAGGGCGAATTTGATATCCAAAACACCTCGAAAAAAGTTCATAATTGAAGCTGTAATGGTAGAAGCTGAATTAATAAAGAGCCCTATCGCTTTGGCAAGATTGAAAGGAAGTCCCATCATCGTAAAAGTTGGCACCAGCGCAATGGCAGAGCCCACGCCACCCATGGCAAAGAGAGTGGAAAGAGCAAAAGTAAGTAAAAAATAAAGAGTGTAATGGATAAACTCTGGGCTCATGATTTATCCATTTCCCAAAACAGTTGTTTTATAAAAAGGCTCTATCGGACCTTCTACGATATATGGCAATATTGAAAGCACATGATGGCAAAATCTTAGAGAGTTTTCATGGTCATACACACTCTCCCCTGTCCCAGGGAAAAGTTTGAGATTGCCTAGGTAGTTGTGCCCCATCGTAGAATCCCCTACAATGTTTTGAGTGAAAGTGACAAAAGGCCTCTTTTAGCTTCTGCCATTGTAGAAACCAAAGTCCGTCCACCCATCGTCAAAGCCGCATTTTTCATAAAATCTCGTCGTTTCATTGTTTTCCTTCTGACATTTGGTGTTTATGGATCTCATACAAGAGATCATGCATATCAAAATAGCCTATCATTGCTTCAAAAATCATCCGCCAGGAAAGCTCGGCACATAAAAAGAACCCCACAAACATCAAAATTGTCACAAACTTGCCTCTTTTGGAAAGCGAAGCATAGAGTGTGTGAAGTGTATCATTTAATGTTTTAGCAATTGAGATATTTTGGACAATCCAATCCCTTGCTATCCAAAGTACAAATGGCATAACAATTGCACCTATGTAGTAAAAAATGATCAATACATATTGAGTAATAAAATGATTAAAAGATAAAACATCATACATCTTGTATACTTTCTATTATCTCTTTTGCTTTGTCACCTCTTAAAAATTCGACCACTTTGAGTAGTCCGTCCGTAAGATATCGTGCGTTAAAACCTTTGAGTGTAAGATAGAGTCTTGCAATTTCGGCTCTGTCATAGTGTGGACACATAGTCACAATTGTTTTGCTACTATCTAGCTCATTGAGTCTGTCTGGCAGCTCATTGAGTGGAATATGCAATCCAAATCCTACATGCCATGCCTCATACTCCTCCCTAAATCTGATATCAACAACTTGTGCTTCGTCTTTTTGCAAAAGCTCAAACATCTCTTCAAGTCCAATTTTCATAGCCTTTCGTTCCTCATAATCAAAACTTTTCAAATATTCATCAAAATCCACTGCTTTCTCCTACTGATAAATTTTGTAACGAAGTCAAACAGACATATCTTGAGACACTGTTTGTTGGTATGATGCATTGCGTCCATAAACTCTTGCCACTCTCTCATCACTTAAAATACAGTATAAGCTTAGCCACAACACCGATTAAAAAGATCCATAGTATATTTATCCGCCAGTATCGTACTGCCAAAAAAGCTCCAACCGCCCATATATAGGTTGCAGGATTTATGAGAGCAACTTTGCCCAGGCTTAACAGAACAAAAACAAGCATACCTGTAAACGCAGCCAATATCCCTTTTAAAGCATTGCGAATCAGAGCCAAGTTTTTGATCTTCCCATACACTTCACTCATAACAAGAGTATAAAAAAAGGAGGGATAAAACATTCCAACGGTAGCCAAAGCACTTCCCAAAACTCCACTGACTTTATAACCGATGAAAGTAGCGGTAATGAGGAAGGGTCCTGGTGTAATCTGACCAAAAGCTATTGCATCTGCAAACTCTTTCAATGTCAGCCAGTGATGCGAAACTACCGCTTCTTGCTGCAGCAGCGGCATTATGGTCATTCCGTTGCCAAAAGCTACTGCTCCCACTTTGAACATAGAAAAAAGCAGCTCCCCAGACTCGGTATGCCATATATATCCTGCTACAAAAAGCAGTACAAAAATGGAACCTGCAAGAAAAATAGCTACCATACGCCACTGCCATTTGCCAGGAAACACTACTTCATACTCTTTTATGTTTCCATTATTCTTTTGAGAAGTTTTTAAAGAAAAAAAGAATAGTCCAAGTACTGCGGCAACTATGATAATCCAAAAGGCATTCATACCATACAGCATCAATATAAGCGCGATACCGGCTATCAGTGCAGTTTTGCCTCCATCAATATATCGGCTGGAAAAATCGATCGTTACTTGTAAAACAATCCCTACTACCATCGCCTCTATGGCAATAAAGATGGGATGAACCCATCCGATATGACCATATCGAAAATAGAGCCACGATAAGAGCAGCATCAATAGATAAGATGGCAAAATAAAAAGAAAAGTAGCCAAAACAGCGCCAAAAAATCCTTTAATTCGATAGGCTGAATAGGTAGCCAGATTGACAAAAATGGGTCCAGGATAGAGCTGCACCATAGCCAGCCCCTCATCTATCTCTTCTTGACTCAGCCATCCTTTTCTTGCGATAAGGTCTTTTAACTGCTGCAGCATCGCCATACTGTATGCAGTCAAACCTAAAAGAAAATATGTCCAACAAAGCTGCCAAAGGGTCGGAGTCTCTTTTTGGTTTACTGTTTTATCACTCATTTTCTATTCTTTCAACAATCATCCCTTGCAATAGGGCTCCTATGATTATGTATATATTCAACACTATTGTAAAAGTTAATCCAAAATAGTGCACCATCAATGGAAGCAGCGGCAGTTTCACAGCTCTTGCATAAAAAAAGAGGGCTATTAAAGAATCCCTTAGCCCCTTTTTCTTTAAATCTTCTATCAGCGGATACCATGCATACATGGGACCGTGGCTTAAAATCCCGGCAAACAGTGCTATGATCCATGCTTTTATCCCGCCCTCACGGCTTAGATGTTTTGCCAATGTTTTCGGGTCGATAAAAAAGTTGATAAGGGCATTGATTAAAACGACAACGGCTAAAATAGGAGTGATTTTCATCAAAAGATAAAAAGACTCCTGCAAAGCCAAAGAAGCTTTTTGAGGGAAAAAGAGAAAAAGCAACATATAGCTTGCAGTGACGATGAGCAAAAACCATTTTCCCTTCATCCCAAAAGCTCCAGCGTCCAAACGGTAGCGATGGTAACCAAAAAAGTAAAAACAAAAGCCAAAATATTTCTAAGAATGGTAAATCGAATACCAAGCACACTTGCTTCCAGCGGCAGCTGCACGATTCCAAGAGTAACCCAAGCCAAAATAAACGCCGTCACTCCATATATCGACACACCGCTTTCTAAAAGTTCCCCACCTAATATATAACTTATAATTGCCTGCCCAACGGCAATGGCTCCGGCAAAAAGGCCTATGAAGGTATCATAAAACGGTTTTTCGGTAAACAAAGATGCAAGCAGATCGGGAGTGATGAAAACTTTGAAAATGCCGACAACTCCGATAACACCTATTAACATCGGTAATATCTTGAAAAAACTTTTCAAAGATTGAGAGAGTGCTCTTTTCATCTATATCTCTGTATGTATTTTACTCTCGTCCACTCCGTTTTTCATAAGCACTTTTTTAAACGTATTCAATGCTCCAAAAGGTCCTGCTATATAGTAGTCCCTATCGGTATCAAAAATCTCTTCTAAAAAAGCCTCCAGTGCTCTTTTTTTGAAAAACTGTCCATGTTTTGGCAGTTTAAATGCAACATCATACTCTTTCGCCACCAAAATGGGTTTGAAATTTTTATATGTTTGGGCAAGCTCGTTAATCTCATCCAAATAGTAGAAATCTTTTGATCGGCTTACTCCCCAAAACAGTTTGATATCTCTATCTTGATCTTTTAAAAGTACCTCCCGTATCATTCCGATAAGCGGTGCAAGCCCTACACCAAGAGCCACGAAATAGAGTCTGTTTTGCGAATCACACACAAACTTTCCGTACGGCCCTTTTGCAATGAGGGATTCCTCTCTTTTCAAGTCATTATAGGCATATTCGCTAAATCTTCCTCCTGGAACCTTTTTGATATGAAACTCGACATATCCGTCAGAGAAAGGAACATTTGCAACAGAATAGCTCCTTCCAAGCCAATTCTTACCCGGAATTTCAAGCTCTATATAACGCCCGGCTCGTATATTTTGCACATTTCCAAGATCACATCTTAAAATTGTCACATCACCTCTGATCTCTTTATCAACAATTTTTGCTTGCTCTTTTGGCGCAGGTTTAGCATCTTTGTATTCCAAAATATCTCTTCGAGTAAATAGATCATCTTCAACTGCATGATGCTCATCGACTCTTTTTTCAAGATCTAAAACGACATCAAATGGCGGAAAAGATATGGCATCTACCGGGCAAGTATTATGGCAGGTGGTACATCCTACAAGACAGTTCAACGGATCATAGACAATCGATTTTTCGTTTTCAAAATCATATCTATACACAAGCCTGTTGCATCCTGTCACACATGTTGCACACCCTATACATCTGTCATGATCGACAGTGGGATGCCAATCTATCTCTTCTCTTGGTATTCCATGCCACGGTTTTAAAAATCTTGGATCTGGCATCTTTGACTCCTTTGTTTGTTTTCATATCTTCTCTTTTCAAAAAAGATCCTCAAATTCGTAACTTAAAAACAAAATGATTCCAATACCGCCTACAATACTTACAAGAGCACTCAACAGATCGTTATTTGGAAAAAGATACTTATCCATAAGCATCCAGCTTCCTCTCCAAAATGCCACTACACCAAAAGCTGCAGCTAATGCTGCTATACCTCTGGAGTGGAGATTAGTGTTTTTTCCTTTTTCATCATTTTGTTGACATATTCTTTTTTTCGATCGCATGCATAATCTTCTAAGCTATTATTTCAAAAGTTCTATAACCTCTTTTTTGGAAAGCACTCCGATATGGCGATAGACCTCTTTTTTCTTTTCGTACAAAATCTGTGTTGGAATAAGCATAATTTGCAACTTTTTTGCTGCATCTCGATTTTGTTCGATATTTAAAAAAAATATTTGAAAATTTGGATGCTCTTGCTTAATGGTATAAAGCAGCTTTCCCATTTTTTGACAACTCAAGCAGTGGTCTGATCCAACTTCAACCAAAACCCGTTTTCCAGAAGCAATCGCTTTTTGAATTTCATTAAAAGGCGTAGATGGAAGCATTTTTGCATCTGCAAAAAGTGATAGTATAAGCACAAACAGTAGCTGTTTCATTATTACCCTTTCATAATTGCTGAAAACCTCTATAGAAAAAATAGCATCCAAACCCAATCAAAACAAGAGCAAAACTTTTATTCAAAAGAGTAGAGAGCTTTGCTACTGTTTTGTTTGAGACAACTCTTTGTGCAAATCCCACTGAAACTCCTGCAATTAGAAGCAGCAGTGAATGCCCAAGAGCAAAACTAAAAACAAGCATATATGCATACACATAGTGGCTGTTTGCCGCCAAAGTGATAATTGCTACCAAAGGAGCCGATGCGCAAGGGGTGCTTATGAGTCCAAAAACAATACCTATCAAAAAACCTCCAAAAAGGCGGAATCCAACAAGCTTTTCGATTATTTTGTTTTTTTCAATCTCACCAAAAAGACCCCATGCATACAGCCCAATCAATATGCTCACTCCTCCTGCAATACAATATGCCCACATAGGAGCAATTGAGAAAAAATAGCCAAATTTGGCAACCAAAAAGGCTAAAATGGAAAAACTAACAACAACTCCCAAAGCAAAAAAGAGAGAAAAAAGATAGGTAAAGAGGATCTTTTTACGACCTGATAAATCTTTATTAAGCGCTAAAACGGTTCCAACCAGCAAAGGGACGGAAATGAGTGAGCATGGAGCCGCTGCACTCAGGCTTCCCGCAGCAAACGCTCCGAAAAATGCCAAAAAAGAGTGCGATGCCAAAAGGCTATCCAGCCAATGAGGCATCTTTACTCTTGTAGATTTTTTAGTGCCGCTTCAGCCACTCCTACCACACTGCTTGCGGCTGCATGGCGCACTATACGAATGACTGAAAGAATCTCTTCATTGCTTGCTCCCATTTTTTTGGCAGCTTTTGTATTGAGTTCCACACACTCTTCATTGCCCAAAGCCAAAGCAGCGGCTAAAAACACTAATGTGCTTGTTTTTGGATCAAGAGCATTTTTTTCGCTTTGCATGCTAAGCTTTGAGCTGATGGCTTGCTCTACAATCAAACTTGGATCAACTTTACTTGCCTCTTCAATCGATTTTGGCAAAGATCCGAATCGATCTTTCATCATATTCATCACTTGCTCTGGTGTTGGTGTTTGCATCTTTTCTCCTTATTCAGTAATTTTTTCTATCGGATTTGTCTTTTTATTTCTAGGATCTGTGATATATGCATACATTGGTACATAAATAAGTGTCAAAAGCGTTCCTACCAAAAGCCCGCCGATTGCCACATCTGCAAGTGGACTGAGTCGCTCTAACCCTACCGCTTGCTCTAAAGCGATTGGAATCATCCCGGCAATCGTTCCAAATGCTGTCATCATAACAGGGCGAAATCGCACCTTAACACTCTCAATCGCCGCTTCAAATGGGCTTTTGCCTTCTTTTTCATACTCTTTGTAAAAGTCAATGAGCAGTACCGCATTTTTGATGATGATACCAAACAGAAGCAGCAACCCTACCATACTTGGCATACAGCTCGGTTTGTGGAAAACAAGCATTCCCCATGCAGCCCCTATCATAGAGAGTGGCAACACCAAAATCATAATGATTGCCAGTCTTACAGACTCATAGATAGCTGTAAGCGTCATAATAAGAATGATAACACCGATAGCAATCGCCTTGATCATTCGCTTAAAGCTGTCATGCAGCTGAGCGATATCTCCTTCTTGCGTTACGACAAAGCCGGTTGTATCCACTTTTTGCAACGCTTTATTCGCATCATCTGTGATGTGTGTAACCGGTCTTTTTGCTCGATAGCCATTCACATCAATGCTATAGAGTAGTTTATCTCTTTCAATTTTTGCAGGAGTTAATTGATAAGAGATTTTTGCAAATTCGCTTAAAGGAATTTCGCCAAATTTTGTTTTGATTGGCAAAAGCCTGAGGTTTTGGATATTTTCATTGAACTTGCCTTTGAGATACATTCTCACAAACTGCGTATTCATCGTAGCCATATCGGCAGCCAATGAGACGACTTGCCCTTTGAGTGGAATCTGCATAGCGATTTGATACGGCGTCATCCCATAAGAGAGCGCTCTATTTTTATCGATGTTGATAACCACCTCTTGAAAATCTTTATCCCAGCTTTGGCTAATAGAAGTGAGCCCTTTTACATTTCGTATCGCATCGATAATCTCTTTCGCCTTATCTGGCAGCTTCTCGTAATCGGCAGCTTTTATACGAATATCAAGAGGCGCTTTAATGGTTGAAAGGGCAGTTGCACCAAAATCAAAAACATCGTTTTTCTTCACACCCGGAAGTTGGGCGATTTTGTCTCGGATCTCATCTTCGAGCTGCCAAATAGTTTTGTTTCTGTGGAATCTATCTACTGCATTGATAGTGATTGTCGCTTCACTGGGAAGATTTCCGCTTCCAAGACTCAATACCCCAGACTCGCTACCAAAGGCAACGGAGCTAGATTTCACCCATGGCTGTTTATGAAGCCAAACCAAAAATTTGTGCAGTTTTTTCTCGGCGCTATCTACCGTCTCATTGGCACTGAACGCTACTTGCGCTTTGATAATCCCCGTATCCATAGGAGGCATCACATCCTTACCGATGAGCGGCATAACATTTTTGAGGCTCAATACAAAAGTGAGCACCACAGCAGCAGTTAAAAGCATCCGTCTAAGCGCCCACCATTTGCCGTTGGAAAATTTCAATACACTGATATATGGGTCTATGAGCTGCCCGATAGTATATTTATAGACATTTTCAAACCACTGCTCTATTTTTGTTTTGCCTGTTCCATTTTTGTAAAGCACCGCTGAAAAGCGTGGGATAAAGGTAATGGATAAAAAGTAGCTAACAAGCAGTGCAATAATAAGCGTTGAAATAAGGGGCCTAAATATATGCTCTGGAAAATCACCTACAAACATGAGTGGGAAAATGATGGCGATAGTTCCTACAGTTCCGGCAAAGACCGGTCCTAAAACCTCTTTTGTCCCGTTGACAATTGCCGTTTGCATATCTTCGTTGAGTTCTAGATGCCTTTCGATGTTTTCTAGCACAACGACAGCATCGTCAACCAGCATCCCAAGAGCCAAAATGATAGCAGTATAGATAACGATATTGAGCTCTCCACCTCCTAGCCAGATAATGGCTATGGTACCAAAGAAAACGAGTGGGATGGAGATCCCAGCGGCAATAATCGCTCGAAAGTTTCCAAGGAAGAAAAGCAGCACCAAAAGAGTGTAGATAATCGCATCTCTTAAGGCTTCAAGCATATTCTCATTGGCTGTTTCAATGAGTGTTCGTTGCGTATCGGCAATCTCAAAATCGATATTCGGATAGAGTTTTTTGAGTTTTTCAATCTCTGCTCTTGCAGCATCACTTACATCCAACACACTTCCGCCTGGCGCTCTCTGAATTGACAAAGCAATCGCATTTTTACCGTTTCCAAGATAGCCGCTTGTTCGCTTTTTATAGCTCCAAGATACCTTTGCAATATCACTCAATTTTACATTTGGCAAGATATGAAGATTTTTGAGCTTTTCAATATTGTCTTTTTCACCATAATAGGTAATGGTATAAAAGCTCTCTTTGCTTTTAGTAAAGCCTATTGGAATATCTTTATTGAGAGCAAACAGTGCTTTGGCCAATGCGTCAAAATCAATGCCATACTTTTTGGCTTTGAATGGATCCACTTCGATATTGATGGCACTTTGATATCCTCCAAAAACCTCAACATTTCCAATATGAGGATTGGCTAAAAGGTATGGCTTGATATGCGACTCGGCGATTTTTCGAATCTCAGCCAAGCTGATATTGCCATTTTTAGGACTCAGTGCCACAACTTCGACAGGAAGCGTAAAGTCCCCTACTGTATAGATAGAAGGATTGGCGTTTTTGGGAAGTTTCCCTCTAGCAATGGATAAAGCGTTTGCCACATCCACAGCTGCAGCTTCAAGTCCCTTTTCATACTCAAACTCAGCCTTCACAATGGAAAAGTTTGCCACATTCACACTGCTGACATCCCGAACGAGACTGATTCGGCTAATCTCTTCTTCTATCGGCTTGCTTACTGTGTTTGCTGCAACCTCGGCCGTTGCTCCCGGAACTGATGTAATGACCACGACTTGAGGTCTGTTGGCATCAGGGAAAAGATTTTTTGGAAGTGCTTTCAATCCAATAATCCCCATCACAAAAAAGCCAACAATTAAACTAAAGAGCAGATAGGGCCGTTTATAAAAATATTCAAACATACGCTATCCTTTTATCTCTTTAAGCTTTATTCCACTTAAGAGTTTAAGCATGATATCTGGTTTTGCAACAATGATTTTTTTGCCATTGAAACTCTCTTTTACAACGACACCTTGATTGGCATTTTCTATGATATGTACCTCTTTTGCCTCGGCGCTATTGCCCTTTACAACCAGAATATAGCTTTTACCATTGCGATTCAAAATTGCATCATGCGGTAAAAGCACCCCTTTGCCTTGAAAAGTCACTACTGCTACATTAACCCGCTCTCCCGCAATTAAAGAGCTATCATTGACATTGGCTTTATATTCTGCCAAAGAGTTAAATGTTGATTGAAGAGGAGTTACTGGATAGGTTTTACCTTTATAAACAACTCCATATATTTTTATATCTTTTGGCACTCGAACAACCAAGTAGTTCTCTTTTTGACTATTGATTGCAATAATTGGCTTCCCTGGCATCGCCATATCCCCTTCATTGACAAATCGTTTTGCAACGACACCGTCAACGCTTGAGCGTAAAGTTGTATAGGTACGCTCATTTTGAATCTCTTTTATACTCTCTTTTAAAGAAGCCAATTTCGCTCTTAGGCTTGCAAGTTGTGCTTTTGTAGCGCTAATTTGATTTTGCTCTTTTTCATACTGCTCAATAGAAGCACCCTTAACAGCTAAAAGCTTTTTGGTTCTTGCATGAATCTTTTTGAGATTGCTTAAAACCACTTTTGTAGAAGCAATGCTTTGCGTTACAGCCTCTTTTTGCGCTTTGAGACTTGTCAGTTTTGATTGCAAAGGAGTATCATCAAGCCTGGCAACAATATCCCCCTTTTTAACCTTTGCTCCAACTTTTGCTAACGCAATAATTCGGCCTGAATATTTTGAAGCTATCTTTATGTTTGCATCATTTTGTACTACCGCTATCGCATCAGCTGTTAGAGTCACATGCTTCGTTTTTGGCTGCAGTGTGTGTACCAATACCGCATACTCTTTTGCAATAGGAATCGCGGCTTCCTGGGCTTTTCTCTTTTTCACAAGCCTTACAGCACCTATAATGAGTAACACTACAATCAGTAAGAAGATAAGGAGTTTAATCCACTTTTTCATTTGACAATCCTTTCTAAATCATTTCCGTAAAGTACGGCGAGTTTTCCAACAATCTGCCATTTTTTTGCTTTGAACGAAGCTAGATTTGCTTCAGCATCTAATAGAGCTTCTTCATATCTTAAGTACTCCTCTTGGGTAAGTCTTCCCACATCATATGCCGTTTTTGCATAGCGCAAAAGCTCTTCTTGATGGTGGACTTTTTTTTGTGCAAGTTTTTGTGCTCTTTCATTGAAAGCAAGCTGTTTTTGGAGTGAATTTGCCTGGGCCTGAAGCTCAAGTTTTGTTTGAGCTTTTTGTTTTTGCTCCTTTAAAAGAGCAGATTTTGCAATTTCGATTTGCGTGAGATTTGCTTTTGAAAGCGGTATAATAAGCTTGAGCGCCAAACTTCCATAATCGGTATCGATACTTTTATCGAACATCACATCATCCTGAGCATAGTCTTTCGTATAACTTCCTTGCAAAATCAGCTTTGGAACAAACTCATCTTTGCTAGCTTCTACATCTTTTCTTTGTGCTTTGATCTTTTGATCAAAAAGCTTCAATACAAAAAGTTCATTTTTTTCAATTGTATTTTTTTGCACTATAGGCTCAACCTGTGATACCGCAACTCCGGTAAGGCTTTCAATTGCTTCTTTTGCTTTGGCTTCATTTGCTTTGACATTTTCCAAAGCAATGTCTAAACTATCAAGTACAGACTCGATCTTGTCCAAAGCAATCGGCGCGGCTCTGCCACTTTCAACCTTTATTTTCACATCTTCATAGGTTTTAAGAAGCGAAGCTTTTCTGGCTTTGAGCGCTCTTTTGAGATCTTTCAAATAGTTTAGATTTGCATAACTTGCAAGCAGAATCGCTTCGTTTTTATAAATATCTAAATCTTTTTTGAGTTTTGCAGCCTCTATCAAAAAATCGAGCTTTTTTTGGAGTGTAAAAAGTTTTTTAACAAACAGGGGCATTGAAAACGTCCCACCAATTCGCTGGATATTTTTGGCAAAGGGGAGAGGCTCTTTTTTGGCTATGCGCCTGTTGGCTTCCGAAGGCGGAACTGGCCGTAAGTTTGTATCACGGTTGTAGTATTCATAACTGGCAAAGAGGTTGAATTCCGGATAGAGACTATCCTGTACCTTTTGCTTTTGCAGTCTCGCAATATCTATGGCGATCCTGTCCACTTCAGTAACAGGCTTCGTTTTTAAAGCTTTAAAAAGCTCTTGCAGCTGGGATGCCTGCAGAGTGACAAATGCAGCTACCGACAAGATAAACATTTTTTTCATGGAACTTTCCTTACTAGTTTAATCATTTTTCTAGCTAACAGTTTTGCAAAATCCTCTATATTTGGTTCAGGCATTACCTCATACCCTTCTACAAAACTTGCCACACGCTTACGAAGCTCTTTGGTCGTTTGATGCATAATGAGCGAGCTCACGATCATCATCTGCACCACCATGGGATTTTCTATCGCAAACTCCTCTTTTTCGATTCCTTCATTGAGAATCGATGTCAGCAAATTGAGAGTTTTCGAAAGATATTGTGCAGCAACATCACTCATATGCTTCCCATTATCGGCAAATTCGTGAGCCAATACAGCGGCAAAACATGGGTATTGCTGTAAGAATTCCCCAAACCCTTCGATATATTGAACTAATTTCTCATTAGGCTTCATACCTTCTATTTTTGTCATTAAATGAGCAAGAAGCCCTTCAAAACGGTATATCAATACCGCTTCATACAATTCATTTTTATTTTTAAAATGGTAGTAGATTGCAGGTTTCGTAATTCCTGCCTCTCTTGCGATCTTGTCCAACGAAACACCCGAATATCCAAATTTGGAAAAGTGTTTTGCCGCAATCTGCAAAAGTTCAACCTTTTTACTCATCTCTCATCCTTACCTATCAGTAAGTAAATATACCAAACAACTCTTTAAATTATTCTTAATTCTTATAAATATTGTGCTACAATTTTCAATAAAAAAGGATATTAATGAATACCGCTGCTCTCTCGATTTTATTTCATGACATCATTGCACTCATCACTATCATCAATCCAATAGCGGCAGCCTCTATTATGATATCCATGATAGCTCCACCTACTTCATCAGCCATTATGGAGATTGCAAAAAAGGCTTCATTAACTATTTTTATAGCATCCCTTATAACACTTTTCGGTGGTGAGATTGTATTTAAGTTTTTTGGAATCAATATCTACTCCATCAAAATTATCGGTGGCGTGATTCTTATGATCATTGCCATCAATATGGCTTATGGACAAGGCTCGAAACATAGACACTCTCCAGAAGAAGAACAAGAAGCGCAAGACAAAGAGGATATCGCGATTGTTCCAATTGGAATCCCTATCCTTTTTGGACCAGGGGTTATTGCAACGATTATCGTCCTAAGCCATAATAATGCAAGCAGCTTAGGCACTACCCTTTCATACAGCATATTAATACTCTCTATTTTCATAGCATCCATCGTAACTTATGTGACTCTTCGATATGCCGGTACTATCAATAAAGTATTGGGCATCACTGGCATCAAAATCTTGACCCGTATCATGGGTCTTATCGTGGGAGCGATCGCAGCCCAATTCCTTATCAGCGGTATCAAAGGATTGTGGGGAAGCTAATCTGCTTTTAAAAGCAACTCCATCACCTCTTCATCACTAAGTTGATGGAAATCCCTGTAAAACTGCCCTACTGCCATAAAATCAGGTGGCGTATCAAGGACAACCACCCTATCAGCTGCCTCTTTGAGCAGTGCAATGCTGTCTGGCGGTGCAACAGGAACGGCGATAATCACCTCCTTTGCCCCCTCCTCTTTTAACGCTTTTGCAGCTAGATACATACTCGCACCCGTTGCCACACCATCATCCACCAAAATAACTCTTTTCCCCTTAACATCAATTCTTGGCTTTCGATAGAGTGCTCTTTTTTCCCTAATCTTCTCCATAATTTTTTGGATCTGCTCATCAATATAAGGTCTTGAAACATTGAGCATCATCACGGCCCGTTCATTAAGATATTCAAGTCCATTTTCACTAATTGCCCCGATAGCAGCTTCCGGATTGTAGGGTGATGGAATCTTTTTTACAAAGAAGATATCCATAGGAAGCTCAAGCTGCTTTGCGATTACATAGGCTACTGGTACACCTCCCCTTGGCAAAGCTATAACAATAGTATCTGGATCTTTTGCATAAGATGCTAACTTTTGCGCTAAAAGTTCACCTGCTTCAAACCGATCATGAAATACCATACTCTTTCCTTTATAGCTTTCTAAGGATTTAGCCTTTATGATAAGTTAATTTAATTTAAACTCAACTAAGGATAAAAATGAAAAAACTTCATTTATCTACTCCAAGTTTAGCACAAAAAAATATACAAAAATTAGCGCAAATTTTTCCAAATGTGGTTAAAGAAGGCAAAGTCGATTTTGAACTTTTAAAGCAGATGTTAAGTGATCATGTAATTGATGGATGCAAAGAGCGATATGGCTTAAACTGGGTGGGTAAAAAAGAATCGATTTTAAAAGTCAACACTCCTATAAATAAAACTTTACGCCCGGTTATAGAAAAATCGGTTGAATTTGAGAAAACAAAAAATCTCTATATCGAAGGGGATAATTTTGAGGCTTTAAAAATTATACAAGAAAGCTACCTGGGTAAAGTTAAAATGATCTATATCGATCCTCCCTATAACACCGGAAAAGATTTTATCTACAAAGATAATTTTAAACAAAGCAAAGATGAATATGAAGAAGAGATTGAAGCAGTAGATGAAGATGGAGTAAAGCTATTTAAAAATACTGACTCAAACGGGCGATTTCATAGTGATTGGCTCAGTATGATGTATGAAAGGCTTTTGATTGCTAAAGATCTACTTAGAGTTGATGGAGTAATTTTTATCTCAATTGATGATCATGAGGTGCATAATCTAAGGCACTTGTGTGATGAGGTGTTTGGGGAGAAAAACTATATTCAAGAAATCATTTGGGAAAAAAAATATTCTCCACAAAATGATGCAAAATATTTTTCCTTAAATCATGAACAAATTATTTGCTATGCAAAAAACAAAGAAAAATTTAATAGAAATTTATTGCCAATGACAGAAGAACAAAAATCACGATATAAAAACCCTGATAATGATCCAAGAGGACCTTGGAAAAGCAGTGACTTGAGTGTAGCAAGAAAAACTGAAAAAGATATATATGAAATTATCACTCCAAGTGGTAGAACAGTATTACCTCCTCCAGGAAGAAGTTGGTCTGTAAGCAAACAGAAATTTGAAGAGTTATTAAAGGATAATAGAATATGGTTCGGTGAAAATGGTAATAACGTACAAGTATCAAAAGATTTTTATCAGAAATAAAACAGGGTCTTGTTCCAAAATCAATTTGGTACAACTCCGAAGTAGGACATACACAGGAGGCGCGACAAGAAACTAAAAAGTTATTTGATAATAAAGCATTTTTCGACTATCCTAAACCGGTTAAACTCATTAAAAGAATTTTACATATTTCTACTTCCAAAAACGACATCATCCTCGACTTCTTCAGCGGTTCAGCTACTACAGCTCATGCAGTAATTGAGCTAAACGCAGAAGATGGCGGAAACAGACAATTTATTATGATACAAATCCCAGAAAAGGTTGATGAAAAAAGCGAAGCCTATAAAGCCGGATTTAGAACAATCGCAGAAATTGGAAGAGAACGTATTATCCGAGCCGCTCAAAAAATAAAATCCCAATTCCAAATTCCTAATTCCCAATTCCTAGATACAGGCTTTCGCTACTTCAAAGTCGATACCTCAAACTTCAAAGAAAACAAAGATATAAGCGAAATTACTCAAGAAAATCTCTTTGAAACAATCGATAACATCAAACCAGATAGAACTGATCTTGATCTACTTTTTGAAGTAATCTTAAATCTTGGATTTGAGCTTACTTTAGAGATTGAAGCAAAAGAGATTTTGGGCAAAAAAGTCTATTTTGTGCAAAACAATACTCTTATATCCTCTTTTGATGAAAATATCGATGAAAACTTGGCAAAAGAGTTAGTCAAATACCAGCCACTTAAAGTCGTGCTAAAAGATAGCAGTTTCAAAAGCGATAGTGATAAAATAAATTTTGAGCAAATTTTCAAAGAGCAAAGCCCAGAAACAGATATATGGGTGGTGTAAAAGGATAACAAAATGATTGAAAAACTTGATATTGAAAGCTTTGGTATTTATCAAGATTTTAGATGGAGACAAAATCCCGAGTTAAATAATACAACTTTTAAAAAATTAAATATTATATATGGAAGAAATTATTCTGGTAAAACAACTCTATCAAGAATTTTCAGAAGTATTGAAGAAAAAAAATATCCATCTTTTATTAAAAATCCAAAATTTAACATATATTTGACGAATAATATAGTAAAAAATCAAGATGAAATTTTTGAAGCTAATTTAAATATATTGGTATATAATGACGATTTTATAAAAGATAATTTAGGTTTTTTTTATGATGATACTAAAAATATAAAATCTTTTAAAGTTAAAATTGGTAAAGAAAATCAAGAAATATTAAAAGAAATTGAGAATTGTAAAAATGTATTTGAAAAAATAGAAAAACTTATTAGTAAAATAGAAAAAGAATATAACAGTAGTTTTAAACTCTATGAAAATGAAAAAAGCAATTTGACGAAATCTCTTCAGGATAAAGCAAATAAATATATAAAACATCAACTATATGGGATAGCGACTTATAATATAACTTCCATCAAAAATGATATTGAGTATATAATTGAAAGAGAAGGAACGAAGTTTACTTTTTTAGACGAGTCAATACAAAAAAAATATGAGAAAATAATCAAAGAGGACAAAAAAAACAAGATATACTTTCATATACCGAATGAATATAAAAAACTTGGAACTTTAATAGAAAAAGTAAAAAATGTTCTATCAAAAGAAATTAAACCATCAAAAATAATTCAAGAATTATTAAATAACTATGAATTAGAACAATGGGTTAAACAAGGAATAAATTTACATAAAAATAAAAGTAAAATTTGTGCATTTTGCGGTAATACAATAGAAGATTTAAGATATGACGAATTAGATAGACATTTTGATAAAGCACATGAAGAGTTTGAAAATCAAATAGAAGAGCTAAAAAAAGAAATTGAAAGCATTAATATTCATTTAAATTTAAAAGAAGAACAATTTTATGAATTATATAAAGAAAATTTGAAAGAATTTTTTAAACAATTTAGTAAATTAAATAATGAATTTGAAATTGTTAAAAATAACTTAATAAAATTATTAGACAAAAAGTTAAAAAACAAAACAAAATCTCTAAGTGTTGATTATAAAATAATTGAAAACTATAGCTCTTTGGTAAAAAAATTTGATAATTTTTTTGAAAAATTAGAAAACTTAATAGAAAAAAACAATTCCTATACCAATAATTTATTAGAAGAACAACATAAGTCAAAACTAGAATTAAGATTAAACGAAATAAAAAAATTTTTATCTGATATAAATTATTTTGATACAAAAGAAAAAATTAGAAAATATGAGCATAAAAAACAATTTTGGCAATTAAGATTATCAAAAATAACAGAATGTAAAAACAGAATTTTAGATAAAATAAATGAACTAGAAGATTCATTAAATGATGAAAAAGCAAGTATTGAATTAATAAATAAATTTTTAAATCTCACCACTTCTCATTTAAAATTAAGCATTAATGAAAAAAATGAAAAACAAGTTTTTTATGAAATATTAAGAGAAAATAAAAAATCAAAAAAATTAAGTAATGGAGAACAAAGTTTAATTGCATTTTGTTACTTCTTAGCAAAAGCAAAAAATAAATTAGATAATGAAAATAATGTAATAATTTATATTGATGATCCTGTATCTAGCCTAGATAATAATCATATTTTTTCTATTTATGCATTAATTGAAAAACATATTACAAAAGAAAAAAAATACTTACAATGTTATATTTCTACTCATAATTTAGACTTTTTAAGATATTTGAAAAGCATTACTATCCCAAAAACAAGTGATAATAAAGATGATATAGAATATTTTTTAATTGAAAGAATTAAAAAACAAAATATTTCAAACAGTACAATTAAATTACTACCAAAATATATAAAAAACTACACTACTGAATTACATTTTACTTTTGAGAAGATTTATAAACTATATAATGAAAATAAAAGAAGAAGCATTGAAACAGTAAAAGGTAGAATCAATAATACTTATAATGAATTTTATGATATACCTAATGCATTAAGAAAGTTTTTAGAATATTATATGTTTTATAAATTTCCCGATAACGATGGACTTACAATAGAAAAACTTAATTTTTTTGGTACTAATGGAGAAGCAGAAAAGATAAATAGAGTTGTAAATGAATTTTCACATTTAACATACATTGAAAGGGCTTGGAAACCTTTAGATATAGAAGAAATAATTGAAATAATAAACATAATTATTGAAACTATACAAAACGAAGATAAAGAGTATTTCGAATGTTTATTAAAAGTTGTTGATTAAAAGGCAACTCAATGACACAAAACTTCATCATCTACACAGATCAAAACGAAAATGTAAAACTAAAAGTTTTTATAAAAGATGAAACAATTTGGGCCACGAAAAAGCAGATGGCGGAGCTGTTTGGAGTTCAAAGGCCAGCTATTACAAAACAATTAAAAAATATTTTTGAAAGTGGAGAATTAGAAAAGAGTTCAGTTAGTTCCATTTTGAAACATACTGCTATAGATGGTAAAAAATATCAAACAAAATACTATAACCTTGATGCAATAATAGCGGTCGGTTATAAAGTAAACTCCAAAAGAGCAATACAATTTAGAATATGGGCTACAAAAGTTTTAAAAGAGTTTATTGCAAAAGGATTTGTACTTGATGATGAAAGACTTAAACAAGGTAAATATTTTGAAAAAGATTATTTTTGATGAACTTCTTGAAAGAGTTCGTTCAATCTATGCAAGCAAGAGTAGAATTTATCAAAAAATTACCAGTATTTTTGCACAATACTGAAACAGTAGCAAAAACTGTAGTAGCTTTTGGCAATAGCGCCGACAAAAAACTAATAATTAGAGTTAGCAATAATAAAAAAATAATAAAAATTGAGAGAGCAAGAGAAATTTTAAGCAATATGGTTAAAAAAGGAATTTTAGAAAAAATTGGGAAAACAAAAGGGAATTATTATATTTTAAAAAATAGACTAAAGGATTTATAATGAAACCATATATTCCACAAAAACTTCCTTTAAAAAATATAAATTGGGAATTTTTAATAGAAGATATTGCAAAAGCAAATAGAGCTTTAGCAAAATATGATGGATTATTACAAATTATTCCTAATCCCAAATTACTTTTAGCGCCTTTGACTATAAAAGAGGCTGTTTTATCTTCTAAAATCGAAGGGACTCAGGCTACCTTTGAAGATGTATTAAATTATGAGGCAAATCCTACAAAAGAAGTAAAAAATTTTGCAGATATTCAAGAAGTTATAAATTATAGAAAAGCTATAGAATATGCCATAACAAGATTAAATGAGTTGCCACTTTCAGTAAGACTTATCAAAGAGATTCATAAAATTTTGCTTAGTGGTGTTAGAGGTTCAAATAAAAATCCAGGAAATTTTAGAAATGGACAAGTATTTATAGGGAAAAAAGGAGTTGATATCCAAAATGCTACATATATTCCTCCTGATCCTCAATTAATAGATGAATACATGACAAACTTAGAAAAATATATGCATTATGAAGAAAAAGATACATTAGTTCAGCTTTCAATCATACATGCACAATTTGAAATTATTCATCCATTTTGGGATGGAAATGGACGGACTGGAAGAATTTTAATACCTATATTTTTGTATAGCAAAGATATTATTGGTATGCCTATGTTTTATCTAAGTGAATATTTGGAAACTCATAGAGAAGATTATTATAACTATCTAAATAATGTATCAAAAGAGCAAGATTGGGAGAGTTGGATACAGTTTTTTCTTAAAGCAATCACACAACAATCTATAAATAACATAAATAAAATCAACAAAATTGTTACACTCTATAATGAATTAAAAAATGAAATAGTTGATATGCCAACTCCTAAAAATAGTATAAAGGTATTAGATTTTCTTTTTTCAACTCCTATTTTTTCATCTAAAAAAATGGAAAATCAAACAGGTATAGAAAAGAGATCTATATATAGAGTCATTAGCTTTTTAATAGATAAAAAAATCATTTCTAGCGATGAAAAAGAGAGAAATAAAACTTTCTATTTCGATGAATTATTAAAAATCATTGCTTAGTGACAAATGTGTCACTAAAAATTTTATTAGCGACAAAAAATATGGAATTTGTCACTAAAATAAAAATAAGTGACAAAATTGCCAATAAAGGAACCTTATGAAACTCCACTTCAAAGAGCAACAATATCAAATCGATGCAGTAAATAGCGTATGTGATCTATTTGATGGACAACCTAAAAAAGAGCTAATAAAAAATATTTTTGATAAAGAACTAAAAAAAGATGGGCTTATTGAAGAAGAGATTATATACAACACTTTTGCAAATCCAAATCTTTTAATAAGTAATGAAGAGATTTTAACTAATCTTAAAACCATTCAAAAAAGAAACGCCATTAAACCTTCTAAAAGACTTCAAGGACTCAACTTCACTGTTGAAATGGAGACAGGAACAGGGAAAACTTATGTCTATACCAGAACTATATTTGAACTCAATAAGCGTTATGGATTTTCAAAATTTATCATTATGGTGCCAAGTGTTGCGATTCGTGAAGGAGTGCATAAAAGTTTAGAAATAACACAAGATCATTTTAAAGAGCTTTACAATAAAAAGCTTCGATTTTTTATCTATGATACCAAAAGACCAACTAATCTTAGCAATATTAAGAGTTTTGCCAAAAGTAATGATATTTGGGTGATGATAATGAACTATCAAGCATTTGCTACAAGAGCTAAAGAAGCAAGAAAAATCTATGAAGAGCTTGATTTGATGAATTCAAACAGACCCATCGATGTGATTCGATCAACACGTCCTATACTCATTATAGATGAGCCGCAAAAGTTTGGAAAAATATCTGAAGAAAAAATCAAAGAGTTTGATCCGCTTTTTGTTTTGCGCTACTCTGCTACGCACAAAAATGTTCTTAATCAAGTCTATAAACTTGATGCAATTGATGCATTTGAAAAAAAACTAGTCAAAAAGATAAGTGTCAAAGGGATTGAGGTTAAAAACACAACAGCAACTACAGGATATCTCTATCTTGATGAGATAATTTTGAGTGACAAGTACTATCCAAAAGCAAGAATAGAATTTGAAGTAAAGCAACAAAATGGAGTTAAGAGAGTATTGAAAACACTTAAAGAGGGAGACAATTTCTATGAACTCTCAAATAACCTCACTGAATATAAAAACGGATTTGTTATCAAAGAGATAAATGGTCTAACTAATGAAGTAAAACTTATAAACGGCATTGTTTTAAAACCTGGTGTCGCCCAAGGTGAAGTAAATGAAGAGTTGCTAAAACGCATCCAAATACGTGAAACTATCAAAAGCCATTTTGAAAAAGAGCAAATCCTTTTTAAAAGAGGTATAAAAGTATTAAGTCTCTTTTTTATCGATGAAGTAAAAAAGTACCGTGATTATGATGCACCCCAAGCAAAAGGAGAGTATGCGAAGATTTTTGAAGAGGAATATGAAAAGTTAAAGAAAGAGATGCAAAGTCTCTTTAATCAAGACTATTTTGCATATTTGGATAGCTTCACTACAGATGAAATCCATGAAGGATATTTTAGTATCGATAAAAAAGGAAGGCTCAAGGACGCTAAAGAAAATGACGAAGATGCATATGAATTGATTATGAAAAACAAAGAAAAGCTTCTTTCATTTGATACGCCTGTGAGATTTATCTTTTCACATTCAGCACTTAAAGAGGGGTGGGACAATCCAAATATTTTCCAAATCTGCACTCTACGCTACTCAAGATCGACAATCTCCAAAAGACAAGAGATTGGAAGGGGACTTAGAATTTGTGTAGATAGAAACGGCTATAGAATGGATAAGCAAGTTCTAGGAGATGAGTTTTTTGATATCAATAACTTAACTGTTATAGCAAACGAGAATTATGAAAGCTTTGCTAAAGCATTACAAAATGAATTTTTTGAAGATATTGATAGACCACTTACGTTTACTGTTGAAAATATTAAAGGCTTGAGGCTTAAAGATAGAGAGATAGATGAAGAGATGGCGAGAAAACTAGTTTATAATTTTATTAAACACGACTATATTGATGAGAATTTCTATTTGACTGATAAATTAAGAGAAGATATTAAAAAAGGTGATCTTGAAATTCCCTCAAATTTACAAGAATATAAAAATGAGATCATAAAACTTATCCAAAAAATCGATGCTTCAAGTGTTCTAAAAAATGTAATAGAAGATGAAAAAGCAAAAAATATAAAAGTTGAAAGTCTCAAACCTAATCAAAACTTTACAAAATTTGAAGAGTTTTGGAACAAAATCAAATTCAAAACAACCTATAGAATCGATTTTGATAGCAATGAGTTGATAGAAAATGTGATTGGGCGAATCAACAAAGAATTAGAAGTTAAAAAAGTAAAAATTGAGATAGTTGAAAATGAGCAAAAAGAAAAAATACGGCTTGATGAAGATATGTTTGAAGCTAAAAAAAGAGTAGTTTTGCAAAGTGATATTGCTCTAAACGATATCAGATATGACCTTTTAGGAGAACTTAGCCGTGCTACATATCTAAAAAGAGAAACAATTGCGAAAATTTTGCAAGGTATCAATCCCAGTAAATTTGATCTATTTAAAATCAATCCAGAAGATTTCATCATCAAAGTGCGCGACATTATCGAAGAAGAAAAAGCCACCATCTTCATCAGTGCTATCAATTACGATGTAAGTGGTAAATTTGAGAGTGAGATTTTTACAATAAATAATTTCAAAGGCAAAATTGATGAAGATATTATAAAAGTTAAAAAGCATATTTATGATTATTTGAAATTTGACTCACAAATAGAAAAAGCTTTTGCCAAAGATTTGGAAGCAAGCGATATTATTGTTTATGCAAAACTGCCAAGTAAATTTAAAATTCCAACTCCAGCAGGATACTACAATCCAGATTTTGCCATTCTTTTTAAAAAGCAAAAGACTATCTTTTTTATTGCCGAAACCAAAGGAAGTTTAAAATCGATGGAGCTCAGAGGCAAAGAAAAAGCAAAAATAGAGTATGCGAGAAAACATTTTTCTTATCTTTCCGATCGTCAAACAGATAATAATAGTAAGCTAATATATAAAGTTGTTAATAGTATAGAAGATTTGGATTTTATATAAGGAAGATTATGGTCGCTCTTATTCAGCGTGTCAAAAGTTCTTGGATCAAGATAGAAAATAAAGAGATATCTCATATAGGTATCGGTTATAACATTTTACTGGGCGTAATGAAAGAAGACACTGAAGATGATATTCAAAAACTGGTCAAAAAAATTGTCAAGCTTCGACTCTTTCCCAATAGTGAAGGCAAAATGGATAAAAATATTTTAGAAGTAAATGGAGAGGTTTTAGTTGTATCTCAGTTTACACTGGCAGGCAATGCAAAAAAAGGAAATCGCCCAGATTTTACCGCTGCAATGCCTCCAAAAGAGGCAAAAGAGCTGTATGAGACTTTTTGCAAGGAGCTGGCAAAACATATCCCTACAAAAACAGGAATATTTGGAGCGATGATGGAGGTGGGAATTATCAATGATGGACCGGTCACGTTGATTCTTGATAGTAAGAAACTATGAAGATTAAAACGCTTATTACAACCAGGTGGGGCGGGGTAAGCAAAGCGCCATACGATACCTTCAATCTTGCCTTGCACGTAGGAGACAATACGGAGGATGTACAAAAAAATAGAGAAATTTTGAAACAAAAAACCAAACTCTCACAGATTCAGTTTGCCAACCAGATCCATTCAGACAAAATAGTTTTCATCGATGCTCTGCAAGATCCGCCATCCTGTGATGGATTGATAACGATAACACCAAATTTGGGACTGGCTGTTATGAGTGCAGACTGTTTTGGTGTGCTTCTGTATGATGAAAAGGGAATTATTGCCGCACTCCATGCGGGCAGGGCAGGGACAACGAAAAAAATAGTAACCAAAGCCATCCAGCAGATGAAAAATCTTGGTGCGCGCAATATCAAAGCAATCCTATCTCCCGGTATTCACAGCTGCTGTTATGAGGTATCTGAACAAATGGCACAAACCTATCCAAAACGGTTTATAAAACGAAATAGATATTTAGATATAGCTGCTATGATTTATGAACAGTTAAAAGATGGTGGGGTAGAATCGATTCAAGATTACAATATTTGCACCAGTTGCAATCACAACTATTTTTCCTATCGGCGCGATGGCCAAACAGGAAGATTTGTTTCACTCATATGGATGGAGGAATCATGAAAGAACTCTTTTCAATCATTCCAAGGCTACCAGGAGTTCGTGTCTATCTTTTTGCCGAAGACAAAGAAAGCACCTTGGAATTAGCCAATTTTTGTCAAGAAAAAGGACACTATTTGGAAATTGCCGCTTTAGAAGATGAGATATTCGAAACCTTACAAGATGTGGAAGGAGGCAAACTTCGAAGAATCGATGAAAACAAAGAGCGTTACAATCAGCGCTCCATGATGTTTGATACCATTTTTGTCCCATACGATATTGGGAAACTACAAGATAAAGAGCTTTTTTTTCGGAAAATATACCGCATGATGAAAAATGCAGCCGATCTCATTATATTGGTTCAAAACGAAGAGGCTGAAGCATTGGAATCGCTTTTGCAAGAACTCAACTACATAGCGATCAATCCGATCGAATATCAAGACAAAACAGCATTAACGGCAAAAAAGATGCATGGTTGGGCAAGGGTGTGATGAATTCCAATCGCTGCAAAAAATAGGGTAACTAAAAAGTATACTCTATCCCTATAGTGAGTGAACTTTGCCTATTGGAAGCTTCCAGAGATCCGTTTGCAAGATGTTCTTTTGGTGCATAAAGCCATGAGAGATGCAGTTTATAAGATTTTATATCCGTTGTCATTCCAAAACTTATGTGCCGCTTTGTGATCGCTGGAAACCCTACGAGATTGAAAAACGCAATATCTTGAGCACGAAAAGGGACCCCCTCCACATTGCTATTTGTAAAGCCGTGCATGGCTTTTGTAGCATAACTGTATCCTGTACGTAGAGTAATTTTCCCAAAACTCTTTTGAAAACCTACTGCATAGACATTTTGACTTTTCCAATTAAAATCTTTATATCCTTTCGCATGAGACCAAAATACCCTTTTATAGTCTACCATAACATACCATCCATCCTTGTGATAGGCAATACCTACACCCGCTTCTGCTGGTTGAGTAAGATGGAAATTCTCTTTTCCCCCGTCATGATTGAAATCAAAAACACGACTGTATTTCATAGATACAGGAGAGGTGAAGGTAGCTGCCAAAGTAATATCTCTCCAACTATAATGCAATCCCATATTGAGTCCAAATCCGATATCTTTGCTCAACCTATCGCCAAGTTGATTTGGCATATTTGCCGCCATACGCAGTGCACCATATGAAATATTACATCCTATCCCTATACCTAAATTCCTCCACTGTTTTGCATAGGCTCCGATCAATTTCGCATAACCAAATTGCGTTTTCATATACGCAAGGGAAGGGACCTGATACTCCACACCCATGCCGCTTACACTAAACACACCTAAACCAATAACACTTTCTCTATTCAAAGGCTTGATATATCCAAAATAGGGTATCAACTCGAAATCGGCCCTGCTTTTATATCCATTGGCATGGACTTGCGGCATGAAAAAAGTAGTTCCTATTTCCACACTGCTTCTTTGCGCAAAGGAAAGTAAAGATGGGTTGATAAAGATGGATTCAGCTCCCTGGTATGAAGCGATACCGGCACCAGCGACACCTCTCGACTTCGCACCTGCTCCCACTAAATTGTCTCCGACCGTAGCAAAAAGAGCCAATGGGGCAAAGAGGAGCAGTTTTTTCATAGTAAACCTTTTTTGCAAAGTGTACACAAAAAAAGATACTATTGTCAATAAATTCAATCAATTTTGTCAAGTTTAATATCCTGCTTGCAAAGTCTCTTTGCTCCTCTTTTTGAAAGCGGGAGGAGAATTTTAGCGCTACCGAACCTTTTTGATCTTTTCCAACCACTCTAAAAGCCGCTTTTCATATCCGATACCGCTACTTTCGTAAATCTTGAGTGGTTTTGTCGTATACGCCTGTTCCACCCATCCTCCATAATCGTGCGGATATTTGTATCCAAGAAATTTGGGTGGTTTGAGATATTCTGGAATGGGATAGATCTCTCCATCCTCAACCATTTTCATCGCTTTGTTGATCGCTTTGTAGGCAGCATTGGATTTTGGAGAAGATGCAAGATAGATAACGCACTGGGACAAAATGATTCTTGCTTCAGGATAACCTATGTGCTTTACAGCTATCATCGTAGATGTGGCAAGATTGAGCGCATTGGGATTTGCATTGCCGATATCTTCACTGGCAAATATCACAAGCCGTCTTGCAATAAACTCCGGAGGCTCTCCACCTTCGATAAGTCTTGCTAAATAGTATAGAGCAGCATCTACATCGCTTCCACGTATACTTTTGATAAGTGCGCTTGCCAATGCATAATGGGTCTCTTGCGTACTGCTTCCTTCATGATAGCTTGTAGGCGCTAAAGAGCGAAGCAGCTCTATCGTAATATTTTGTTCAATTACAGCAGCTTTTGTCAAAAATTTCAAAAGATTTCTTGCATCACCCTGGGAGATGCGGATGAGGTACGCTTTTGCCTCTTCATCAATGAAGCACCGCTGCGTTTCACATACCCGCTTTACCAACTCTTGCAACTCCTCATCGCTTAACGGTTTAAACTCAAAAAGCATTGAGCGGGAACGGATAGCGGCAGTCAACGAAAAAAAAGGATTTTCGGTACTTGCTCCCAAAATGAGCGCCTCCTCTTTTTCCATGATTGGGAGCAAAACCTCTTGCTGATTTTTGGAAAGTCTATGGACTTCGTCGATAAACAAAATTGGCTTTATAAAACTTCCTTTATAACGCTTTACAATGTTTCGTATCTCTTCTATTTTGAGACTTGTGGCATTGAGTTCGAAGAAGTCACTCTCATACAGATTTGCGACAATTCGCGCAAGGGTAGTCTTTCCTGTACCGGGAGGTCCATAAAAGAAGGAATGGGGCAAGGCTCTTTTTTTTAAAAGTGTCAAAAAGGGGGCTTTGGGAGCAAGGAGATGTCGTTGTCCCACAAACTCATCTAAATGTTTGGGGCGGTATCTATCCATTGACTACTTTGATATAGAGGTTTCTTTGCTCTCTTGGTCCGTCAAATTCACAAAAAAATATCCCTTGCCACTCACCAAGCATCAGTTTGGCATCGACAACAGGAATACTGACGCTATTGCCGCAAAGAGCGCTTTTTAAGTGGGCATCCGCATTGGAGCCATGGGCATATCGATCGCTTTTTGGCACAAGTCGACTCATGTGCGCTAGATAGTCTCGTTGCAGATTTGGATCGACATTTTCAAACAGTAAAACACCTGTAGTCGTATGAGGTGAGTAGACGATGCAGTTGCCATTGCTCACACCACTCCGAATGACTGCTTCTTTTACAATCTCCGTGATTTCGATCATCTCCGATTTATGACTTGTTTTTATCTGAATTGTTTGCATTCAGTTCCTTTAAAAATTCTCGAAGTTTTTCATACTCTTTTTTACTCAAATATCTTGTTTTACCCGTTGGCAGGGCGTTGAGTTTGATCCAGCCATATTCCACTCTTTTTAAGTCTACCACATCTTTGCCAAAATGCGCAAAGAATCGTCTTATTTCTCTGTTTTTCCCTTCAGTCAGCGCAACTTTGAGTTTACTGAAGGTAGGGGCGTTTTTATCGATTCTATAAGCAAAAAAGGGTGCAAACTTCATAGAAGTAATGTTGCTTTTCTCATGGGCCCCGGCCGTTGCGTTCTCAAGCTCTAATCCTTCACGCATCGCCTCTTCCATTTTTGGGGTCACTTCTCCTTTGATCTTCA
The DNA here is from genome assembly GCF_016629565.1 of Nitratiruptor sp. YY08-10. Classification (NCBI taxonomy): domain Bacteria; kingdom Pseudomonadati; phylum Campylobacterota; class Epsilonproteobacteria; order Nautiliales; family Nitratiruptoraceae; genus Nitratiruptor; species Nitratiruptor sp. YY08-10. Next base: position 55,111 of record NZ_AP023057.1, on the reverse strand, counting down.
CGTTATATACTCTTGGAATATCGCTTTCCATGAGAGCTTGGGCAATCTTTGGAGAATCTGTAAGAAGTAAAAGCCCCTCGCTTGCAAAATCGAGCCTTCCTACCGGAATATAGTGGGCAAACTTTTTAGGCAAAGAGTCATAGATCGTTTTTCGCCCCCTGTCATCCTTTTTGGTTACAAGCTCCCCTTTTGGTTTGTTGTAGACAATGACTGTATAGTCCACTTTTGGTTTTATAAGCTTGCCTTTTACAAAAACCTTATCACCCTCTTGTACATCATAAAATGGCTCTTTGACAACTTGACGATTCACTTTGACAAAGCCCTCTTGTATCAGCCTATCGGCTTCACGCCTGGAGTAGGTCGTATTGTGTGAAATATATTTATTGAGTCTCATTTGATTCCAGCCTCTACCAAATCATGAATATGAAGTACTCCTTGTACTGTACCATTTTTTGTGACAGCCAACATCTGTATCTTATGCTGCTCAATGAGTCGCAGCGCGTCACTTGCCAGCATATTTTCATCTTCGATTGCCTTCGGGTTTTTTGTGGCAAACTCAAATGCCGGAGTTTCTAGGGAAAAATGATCGCTCATCAACGCTCTTCTCAAATCACCGTCACTCAAAACTCCTACCAGTTTTCCTTCCCCATTTTTGATCAAAACATTGCCAAGTTTTCCTTCGCTCATAACAACAATAGCCTCTTTCAAAGGTGTCTTCTCATCGATGATTGGAAGATTTTCGGTTCGCATCAAATCTTTCACCTTCACATAGAGTCTTCTGCCCAAACTGCCTCCTGGATGAAAAGAGGCAAAATCTTTCACCTGAAAATTTCTCTTTTTCATCAAACATACAGCCAAAGCATCACCCAGCGCCATTGTCAGGGTTGTCGAAGCGGTAGGGGCGGCCTGCAGCGGGCATGCCTCCTTTTCAACGGCAATCGATATAAACACATCACTATAACGCCCCAAAGAGGAGTCGGGGTTTGAACTCATACCAATAAGAGGTATATCAAAACGTTTGATGTGGGGAAGTATTTTGATAAGTTCTTCGCTCTCCCCGCTGTAGCTAATAGCCAGAACGCCATCCTCTTTGCCGATCATTCCAAGATCTCCATGCAAAGCCTCTGTTGGATGGATAAAAAAGCTTGGCGTTCCGGTGGAAGCGAATGTAGCAGCAATCTTGCTGCCCACAAGGCCGCTTTTACCAACCCCGGTAACGATAAGCTTTCCTTTGATATTGTAGATCAGCTCAACCGCTTTATCGATATTGTCTGCAATTCTCTTTTGTGCATCCTGCAAAGCTTTGGATTCAATATCCAAAACCTCTTTTGCTATTTGGGCGTAAAACATATCCTTCCTCACATGATAAAAAGAGTTGGAACGATTGTCGGATATTTTTTGTATTTTCTAAAAATATGCTTTCGAACAACCTGTCGAAAATCGTTCTCCAACTTCTTCGGAGCCTCGACAAGTTCCGGTTTATTCATCAAAAACTGCTCAAGGAGCGTACTGATCTCTTTTTCGAACTCTTTATCTTTTTTATCTGCAACAAGTCCAAAACTGGAGACTTTTGGTGGCGTGATGAATTTTTTCGTATCTTTTGCGATTTGCGCCACAATGATCACAATCCCTTCTGTTGCCATTTTTTGCCTATCGATCACCACATCGCTTTCAATCTCTTCATTGAGCTGATTATCGATATAGGCTTTTCCTGTTTTGACGGTTCCTACTTTTTTCATATATTTTGGGCTCACCTCAATCTGATCTCCGTCACTCATGAGGTAGATATTGCGTTCTGGAATTCCACATTTGACAGCCGTCTCTTTATGCTTCATCAAATGATTATACTCTCCATGCACCGGCAAGAAAAATTTTGGCTTCACAAGACGCAGCATCAATTTTTGCTCCTCCTGGGCCGCGTGTCCTGAGACATGAATCTCGCTAAAATCTTGATACGCCACCGTTGCACCACATTTTTGGATAAAGTTGATAAGGCTTGAAACACTTCGTTCATTCCCCGGAATCGCTTTGGCCGAGAGAATAATCGTATCGCTTGGTTTGATTTTCACATGACGATGCTCGTTTGTCGCCATTCTATATAACGCACTCATCGACTCGCCCTGGCTTCCTGTCGTTACGATCAAAATCTCATCATCTCTATATTTGCCAAGTTCATGCGGCTCGATGAAGATATTTTGGGGCAATTTCACATAGCCAAGCTCCATAGTGATCTCTAAATTTCGCTCCATAGACCGTCCGATAATACAGACTTTTCTTCCATATTTGATGCCGTGCTCAATGGCTTGATAGACTCTGTGGATGTTGGAGGAGAAGGTACTCATCAAAACACGGCCTTTGGCCCTGGAAAAGAGCAGATCAAATGTCGGACCGACACTCGCTTCCGATTTTGTAATCCCGGGATTGTGTGAATTGGTAGAATCAGACAGAAGCAATAATACGCCTCGTTCTCCATAGTATGCAAGTCTATGCAAATCTGCCGGATATCCGTCTATCGGTGTATGATCTATTTTGAAATCTCCCGTATGGATGATAGTCCCCGCTTCCGTCGTTATTGCCAAAGAGCTTGCATCGATGATGGAATGGGTCATATGCATCCACTCTACTTCAAAATCTCCAATCTTGATCGGCTTTCTTTTTTCGATATAGCGAAAATAGCTTTTATATTTACTCATACCATGTTCATCAAATTTATTTCCAATCATTCCAAGGGGAAGGGGAGTACCGTAAATTGGAAACTGCATCTCTTTAAAAAGATAGGGTACTGCACCGATATGGTCCTCATGGGCATGAGTGATGACAATCCCTTTGATTTTGTTTTTAATCTGTCGAAGATAGGAGAAGTCCGGTACCAAAATATCCACACCATGCATATCTTCTGTTGGAAAGCTCATTCCAACATCAATTACAATAGCGCTTTTTTCCGTCTCAAAGACGGTGATATTTCCTCCAATTTCTCCAAGTCCCCCCAAAGGAGTGATTTTCACTTTGGCATTACTTTTTGTATTTACCCTAGGAGTCAAACGACTTTGCTGCATCCGTTCATTGGCAGCCAGGGCTTTTTTTATGTCTTTGTAGACACCCTGGTTGTAGTTTTGATTTCTACGCTGTTGATTTCGTTGTTGATTACCGTTTTGTTGGTTGTTTCTGGGTTGTTGCTCCATCTATCTTCTCCTTTAACATTTCATATAGCCGGTGATAGATAGATGTGTTAGCTTCATGAGGTCGAATATTGGAAGCAACACCCAGTGTCTGGAAGAGTTGTTGGAGTAGCTCCTTAGGATAGTTTTGCGCAAGATTTTTCAAAAGAGTTTTCCTGGGCTGTTTAAAAGCTATTTTCAAAAACTTCTCAAAACCCTCATCTTCCAATGAAGTATTTTTTTTGATCAAAATAACAGCCGAATCCACTTTCGGAGGAGGAGTAAAAGAGTCTGGTTTGACAACAGTAACTCTTTTGACTTCTCCCACAGAATCTGCCAGAACAGAAAGAGCCGAAAACTCTCTTTGGCCCGGTTTTGCACAAAACTTATCCGCTACCTCTTTTTGTAGCATCACCAATATATTTTTACAGTTCCGATCTCTCAAAGCTTTTAAGACAATATTGGTCGCTACATAATAGGGTAGGTTCGCTACAAGATCATACTCTACATCCACAAGATGCTGCTTCCATCGATCCAATACATCTCCGCATCGAAGTTCCAATGCACCTTTTTCAAGATATTTGTGGAACTTCTCTTGCAATAACGTACACAGATCAGGATCGATCTCAAAAGCTATCACATCTTTCTTCTTCAATAGCTCTTGCGTCAAATCACCTAATCCAGGCCCAATTTCTACCACCGCATGGTCTGTGCTGGGCATCGATTGGATGATTTTGTTGACTACGCTTTTATCTTTTAAAAAATTCTGCCCGTACTTCTTTTTTGCCGCAATTTCCAAAGATTGTATCCTATCATTGATAAAGAATGGATTAAATATAGCGCGTTTATATTAATATGTCAAATATATTTACGGATCTGTACATATTATGCCAAAATCCTTTAAGGTCTCTTTTACAGGACACTCTTCGCAATTTGGTTTTTGCGGTTTACATAGTATCTGCCCAAATGATACAAGAACTTTGTTGAGTCCTTTTTTATCTTCTTCTTTCAATATCTTTTCGAGTATTTTGTCCGTTTCTTGTGGATTTTTCGTATGCACCAATCCCCATCTGTTGCAGATACGATGCACATGGGTATCAACCGCCACATAAGATTTTCCAAAAGCGTTTTCTAGGACTATTTTAGCCGTTTTAGGCCCAACACCTTTTATGCTTGTCAGCGCTTCAAGGGTATTGGGAACATTTCCACCAAATTTTTCTATCAACTCTTTCGAAATTGTATGTATACTCTTTGCTTTTTCTCTATAAAATCCCACGGGATAGATCGCTTGTTCGATTGTTTCACGTGAAACATTAAGCATATCATATGGATTGTCTGCAATAGCAAAAAGTCTATGTGCTGCATCAAAAGTTACTTCATCTTTGGTGCGAAAACTCAAAACCGTAGATATCAAAATGGTAAACGGAGTGCGTTTGTACCTATAGCTTTGTGAAAGCCGCTTTGCGGGAGCGTCCCACTTCTTATATTCATCACGCAAGATTTTGATAATTTCTTGAAACTGCTTGAGTGTCATAAACGTAGTATAATATACAAAAACTTATAGAAGGTATATTGACAATGCAAGAATACTTTGCAAAACGTATCATTCCATGTCTCGACGTAGATAAAGGACGTGTTGTTAAGGGAGTCAATTTTGTAGGACTTAAAGATGCCGGAGATCCAGTTGAAGTTGCGAAACGCTACAATGAAGAGGGAGCTGACGAAATAACCTTTCTCGATATCACCGCAACCTATGAAGAACGGGACACTATCGTTCACATTGTCGAAGAGGTGGCAAAAGAGGTATTTATCCCCCTTACGGTCGGAGGCGGTATTCGAGAATTGGAGGATATTTATAAACTTTTGGCAGTAGGATGCGATAAAGTGAGCATCAATTCGGCTGCCGTCAAAAGACCGGAATTTGTCAATGAGGCTGCAAAGCGTTTTGGAAGTCAATGCATCGTAGTAGCAATCGACGCTAAAAGAGTAGGTGATAGTTGGCATGTTTTTACTGCTGGTGGCAGACATGACAGCGGCAAAGATGCAATCGAATGGGCAAAAGAGGTTTATAATAGAGGAGCCGGCGAGATACTGCTTACCAGTATGGATGCAGACGGAACAAAAGCGGGATATGATCTGGAACTTACACGTGCTATCAGTGATGCTGTTGAAATACCGGTCATTGCCAGCGGGGGAGCAGGAACGATGGAACATATCAAAGACGCCTTTACAAAAGGGCATGCAGATGCAGCACTTGCTGCAAGTATCTTTCACTTTAAAGAGATCGATATCATGGAGTTGAAGCAGTATCTGCAAAAGGAAGGGATACCGGTAAGATTATGATCGTATGTGCTGGAAAATCAGAAATATTCCCCTTTGCTTACCCGATAGGAGTTGGGCTTATCGAATCAAGCATCAATCTTACGCGGCTCGCTCTCTTTGACAAACCGGAGTTTTTGCTTTTTATCGGTTCTGCAGGTAGTTATGGCAAATATGACATTTTTGACATAGTCCAAAGCAGGGGAGCTTCGCAGATTGAGATCTCTTTTTGGGAAAAAAAATCATACACGCCGATAGATAATGTAATAATGAGTGAAGGATTGAATGTTTCACATGAAACAATCATCAATTCATCAAACTATATCACAACAGATAGCTCTTCTTGGAACTATTTTCAAAAAGCAGGAATCGGCTTAGAAAATATGGAGTTTTTTTCCGTTTTGCAGGTATCAAAAGAGTTTGAAATACCGGCAGCTGGTATTTTCGTCGTGACCAATTTTTGTGATACGAATGCTCATGAAGCATATAAATCGAATATACGTGAAGCTATGAACATATTGGAACGTTTTATCAAGGAGAAATTTCGAGTATGAAAAATATTTTAGATCTCACCAAAGAAGAACTGCAGCAAGAAGTAACTCCAAAATTTCGTGCAAACCAGATATATCAATGGATCTATCAAAAAGGGACCAAAGATTTTGAGAGTATGAGCAATCTTCCAAAATCGATGCGCGAAGAACTGAAAGAAAAATTCACTATCACTCCACCAAAGATCCTCAATGTAGAGGTAAGCAAAGATGGAAGCAAAAAGTATCTGTTGGGACTACAAGATGGCCATACAGTGGAAAGTGTACTGCTTCCTATGAAGAAAGAGGAGAGAGATGAAAAGGGTAATATCCTCAAAGAAGCACGCTATACTGTGTGCGTTTCAAGCCAGGTAGGATGCAAAGTGGGGTGTGAATTTTGTCTGACTGCAAAAGGTGGCTTTGTCCGCAATCTAACTCCCGGTGAAATCGTGGGACAGGTATTAACTATCCGAGAAGAGAACAATATTCCAGTAAACAGAAGAGTCAACATTGTCTATATGGGTATGGGTGAACCCTTGGATAATCTTGAAAATGTCGCAAAAGCGGTCAAAATATTTAGCGATGAGCATGGAATGAGCATCAGTCCAAGACGCCAAACAATCTCGACAAGCGGCCTCGCTCCAAAGATCAAAAAATTAGGGGAAATGAATCTTGGCGTACTCCTTGCAATCAGTCTTCATGCAGTGGATGATGATCTGCGACAAAAATTGATGCCAATCAACAAAGCGTACAATATCGAAAGTGTCATTCAAGCTGTCAGAGAATTTCCAATCGATCAAAGAAAACGAGTGATGTTTGAATATCTTATGATCAAAAATCTCAATGACGATTTAAAGGCAGCAAAAAAACTTGTCAAGCTTCTCCATGGTATAAAAGCAAAAGTGAATCTCATCTATTTCAACCCGTATCCAGGAAGCCCTTTTCAAAGACCAGAACCAAAGGACGTAGAAGCTTTTCAAAAATATCTTTTGGATCATGGCGTGCTGTGCACTATTCGGGAATCAAAAGGGCTTGATATCAGTGCAGCATGTGGACAATTAAAGGAGAAAAGTCATGGATGTACCCTTTAAAAATTATGAGCTGATAATGGCACTGATACTTATTATAGCTGTTATTTTTATGGTAGTGGCATTCGTGAAAATCACTATAGAACATGAGGAGCATAAAGATGACAATGCTTGATGATGCGATGATACTTATCATTGCTGGAACCGTTCTAGTAGGCCTTATAGGCTTCATTGTCGTTACTTTTAAAGGGAAAAAGTGAACATTGCCATTTTTGAAGCGGATACAAAGTGTCAAGAAGTTTTTCAACAGCTGGAAGCAAAAATCGATTTTTATACACAAGACATCAACCACGCAGTGCACGAGAAAAAAGCGTATGAAGCGATCAGTATCTTCGTACATTCCAAAATAGATCGGTCTGTTTTAGAACTTCTCCCCTCTCTTCACTACATCCAAACACGATCCACCGGATTTGATCATATCGATTTAGAAGAGTGCAAAAAACGAGGCATTATCGTATCCAATGTTCAAGGATATGCAGGACCTCCTGTTGCAGAATTTGCTTTTTCGCTTCTGCTCAATATATCACGAAAGACAGATATCGCTATTGCAAGAGCCAAAGAGGGCAGTTTTGTCTATAAAGATCTTTTGGGATTTGAGCTCTTTGAAAAGAGATTAGGGATCGTAGGACTTGGAACGATTGGAAAGCAAATGGCTCGAATTGCCCATGGATTTGGGATGAATATCCAAGCCTATACTCGTCATTACGATGAGGCTTTCTGCTCTCAATACAATATTGAAAAAAGCAATTATGACAAACTCCTTCAAACCAGTGATGTTGTCATGTTTGCCGTTCCTCTGACACCTCAAACCTATCATATGCTGGATATCCAAAAAGCGAAACTCCTCCAACCTCATGCGGTCGTGATCAATGTTGCAAGAGGCGAAGTGATCAGTAGAGAAGCTATTGAGTATCTTAGCGATCGTATTTACGGAATAGGGCTCGATGTATTTGAGGGAGAAAAAGAGCTCTTGAAAAATCCAACTTCCGACTTTTTACAACTCATTCAAAAATCAAATATCCGCTACACTCCCCATATGGCCTACTATACAAAAGAGGCATTGGAAAGAATTAGAAAAATATCTGTCGAAAATATGAAACGTTTTATGGAGAATAAAAAGATTTTACACCGTATAGCCTAAGACAATATAACAAAACAAAAGCGTTAAAAAATTCACGTAACCCATAAGGACGCTTTAGCGTTTGTAATTTTTAGCTCTTGAGAAGTGTCCAGAATTTGTTCTTTTGTTGAATTTATTTAGTCAAACTGGTTAAATACTCTTGTAAAAAATCTCTATTTGAGACAATTTTATATTGTGTATCCTTGTAGGTAAATTCTACTGTATGCGCATGTAGCATCAATCTTTTCGCACCTGTTGCGACAACGCGTTCTCGCTCATCCATCAGCCCATCTAAATACCGTATGGAATCTTCAGTAGTAGGGCCATATATCGGATCACCCAGTATTGGATGTTTCACGTGAAACAAATGGATGCGGATTTGATGCTGCCTCCCGGTAATCGGTATCGCCTCCACGAGAGTAAACGAGCCAAACTGTTTCAAAGGATTGATGATAGTTTTGGCATATTTGCCATTTGGATCAATTTTCACTTTGAGTTTGATTTTCGAATAGTCTCTGTTGAGCGCAATTGGCTCTTCGATCACAAGTTGCTTTTCGATATTTCCTCGCACCAATGCCAAATAACGTTTTTGGATCTGCTTATGTTCAAACATCTGCTTAAGTGCTTTTTCTGCTTCCTTGTTTGTACTGGCAAGCACAAGACCACTCGTCTCTTTGTCTATTCTATGGACAATATTTGCTTGAGGACCGTATCGATAGCGAATCTCATCGATCAATGTATAGTGTGTATTTCTATTTCTTGGATGCACCATTATCCCGCTTGGCTTGTCATAAAGTACAAAATCTTTTGTTTCAAATATCGGCTCCAATCCCTTCGTGACAGGCTCAAATACGACAACCTCCAACTCTCCCTCTACGACTGCCGATTTATCCGTTATGAGTTTTCCATTTTGATAGATTTTTCTCGTATCGATCATTTTTTGGGCTTGTGATTGTGAAATATTGAATGAACGCATCAGCAGAAGGAAAAGTTTGATTGGTTTATTAGTTTTTATTATTTTTCGAATAAACGGCAAGCTTTTCCTTTTAATCATTTCAGAAGTTTTATTTTGATAGCATTATAATAAATTTAAAGAAGCTTTTTTCATGAAAAAGGATGGCAATGGTAGAGAGATATGCGCGAAAAGAGATGGCTGAGAAGTGGACGCAACAGGCGAAATATCAGACGTGGCTCGATGTGGAGCTTGCTGCTGTCAAAGCATGGAACCGACTGGGACTCATTCCAAAAGAGGATATGGAAAAGATTTTAAAAAATGCAAAGTTTGATGTCAAAAGAATCGATGAGATTGAAAAAGAGACAAAACATGATGTCATTGCATTTTTAACAAGCGTAGCAGAGTCTTTGGGACCAGAGTCGCGCTGGGTACATTACGGAATGACAAGTTCTGATACGATTGACACAGCAGTGGCTCTTCAGATGCGAGACTCATTGAAGCTTATTATCGAAGATGTGAAGATGGTGATGGAGTCTATCAAAAAAAGAGCCTTTGAGCATAAAATGACACTAATGGTGGGACGAAGCCATGGAATCCATGGAGAGCCTATCACTTTTGGGCTCGTTTTGGCGATCTGGTATGACGAATTTGCAAGACATCTCAAAAACCTCGAAGAGACTTTAGAAGTGATAAGTGTTGGAAAAGTAAGCGGGGCCATGGGGAACTTTGCCCATGCACCAATGGAACTTGAAGAGTATGTGTGTGAAGAGTTAGGTCTGAAGCCGGCACCTGTCTCCAATCAAGTAGTTCAACGAGACAGATACGCTAGACTCTTTACCACAATGGCACTGGTCGCTTCCACTATCGAAAAGATTGCTGTCAATATTCGACATTTCCAAAGAACAGAAGTGTATGAAGCAGAGGAATATTTCAGTAAGGGGCAAAAGGGAAGCTCAGCAATGCCACACAAACGAAATCCGGTTTTGAGTGAAAACCTCACAGGTCTTGCACGTCAAATCCGCTCTATGGCAATCCCGGCACTTGAGAATGTGGCCCTTTGGCATGAGCGAGATATCAGCCACTCTTCAGTAGAACGCTTCATTCTACCAGATGGGTTTATCACCCTCGATTTTGCCTTGCATCGACTCAATAACGTTATTGCCAATCTTGTGGTCTATCCAAAAAATATGATGAAAAATCTCAATCTAACAGGTGGACTTGTCTTTAGCCAAAGAGTACTGCTTGAACTTACCAAACGAGGTGTAACACGAGAGGATGCATACAAAATCGTGCAAAGAAATGCCATGAAAGTATGGGAGCAGATCCAAGAGGGGCATGCACCAATCAATGAACGGGGAGAGAGCCTCTTTTTACAGTACCTTTTGGAAGACAAAGAGTTGACCCAAAAAATTAGCGAAGAGGAGATACGAAGCTTTTTTGATTATAGCTACTATACAAAAAACGTGGATAGAATCTTTGCACGAGTTTTTACAGAGGAGGGTTAATGATCCGCGTCGTCAAAAGAAATGGTCGAGTAGAACCCCTCGATATCACAAAAATCCAAAAATATACCAAGGCTGCCTGTGAAGGACTGGAAGGGGTAAGCCAAAGTGAACTGGAAGTTGATGCAAAAATCCAGTTTCGAGACGGTATCACCACAGAAGAGATCCAGCAGACTCTCATCCGAACGGCGGTCGACAAAATCGATGTAGATAGACCCAACTGGAGTTTTGTAGCAGCCAGGCTCTTTTTGTATGATCTCTATCACAAAGTAAGTGGGTTCACAGGGTATAAACACTTAAGAGAATATTTCGAAAAGGGCGAGAAAGAGGGAAGAATCATCCCGGGTCTCAAAGAAAAATATGATCTTGATGACCTCAATGACTATATCAAGCCTGAAAGAGACCTGCAGTTCACTTATCTTGGTATCAGAACCCTTTATGACAGATATCTTCTCAAAGACAGGAACAATCATCCAATAGAACTTCCCCAACAGCTTTTTATGGCAGTTGCTATGTTTTTGGCCCAAAATGAACTCGATTGCCAAAGCTGGGCAAAACGGTTTTACGATGTGATCAGCAAGTTTGAAGTCATGGTCGCCACACCGACTCTTTCCAATGCCAGAACCACTCGCCATCAGCTCAGCTCCTGCTATATCGGCTCAACACCGGACAATATCGAAGGGATTTTTGACAGCTACAAAGAGATGGCGCTACTGAGCAAATATGGCGGCGGTATAGGCTGGGACTGGAGCAGAGTCAGAGCGATGGGAAGCTACATCGACGGACACAAACATGCAGCCGGCGGGATCGTTCCCTTTTTGAAAATCACAAACGATATCGCTATAGCCGTTGATCAATTGGGTACCCGGAAAGGGGCGATCGCTGTTTATATCGAACCGTGGCATATGGATATCAAAGATTTTATCGATCTCAAAAAAAATAGCGGCGAGGAGCGCAGACGTGCCCATGATCTCTTTCCTGCCCTTTGGATCAATGATCTGTTTATGAAACGGGTTGCTGAAGATGGTATCTGGACACTGTTTGATCCATATGAGACAAGTGATCTTACAGAAGTGTGGGGAGAAGAGTTCGAAAAGCGCTATTTGGAATATGAAAAAAGAGACGATATCCTCAAAGAGCAGGTACGGGCAAAAGAGCTTTGGAAACTGATTCTAAGAAGCTACTTTGAGACGGGAAGTCCGTTTCTTTGTTTCAAGGACAACGCCAACAAATGCAATCCAAACGACCATGCAGGAATTATTAGAAGCTCGAATCTCTGTACGGAAATCTTTCAAAATACAGAACCGAACTACTACAAAGTCAAGATCAAATATGAAGATGGCAGCATAGAATATTACGATGAAGAGGATGAGATCCGCATTGATACGGGTATCGTAAAAAAAGCGAAAAAGATTTCAAGTATCGATTCGATCAACGGGAAAAAGGTTTTTATCGTCGAAAAAGAGAAAGTTGACGGGCTGACCGCCGTTTGTAATCTCGCCAGCGTGAACCTCAGCAAAGTCAACACGAAAGAGGATATCGAACGAGTTGTTCCTATCGCCATTCGAATGCTTGATAACGTGATTGATTTGAACTTCTACCCTTTGGAAAAAGTGAAAAAAACAAATCTTCAAACACGATCCATTGGCCTAGGTGTCATGGGCGAAGCGCAGATGTTGGCTGAGCACAAAATTGAGTGGGGAAGCGATGAGCACTTCAAAAAGATCGATGAGATTATGGAGATGATTAGTTACAATGCCATTCGATCCTCTTCCAATCTGGCAGTAGAAAAAGGAGTCTATCCACTTTTTGAAAACTCCAAATGGGCAAAAGGCATCCTTCCTATCGATACAGCCAACAAAGAGGCAAAAAAACTGACTCCCGATCGGGGAGGACTTTTCGGATATATCTATGATTGGAATGAACTCAGAGAAAAAGTAAAACGAGACGGAATGCGAAACGGCTATTTAATGGCTATCGCACCTACAAGTTCCATCTCCATTCTTACTGGTACAACACAGACAATCGAGCCGGTCTATAAAAGAAAATGGTTTGAAGAGAACCTCTCTGGGCTCATTCCCGTTGTCGTGCCAAACCTCAGCCCTGATACATGGCAATACTATACCCCGGCATACGACCTTGATCAACGCCTGCTCATCAAAGCGGCAGCTGTTCGACAAAAATGGATTGATCAGGGCCAGAGCGTTAATATCTTTATCCGGCTCGATAGAGCAAGCGGAAAATATTTGCATGAGATTTATACCCTCGCTTGGAAACTTGGACTCAAATCGACCTACTATCTAAGAAGCCAATCTCCAGAAGTTGTACAAGATGTAGCTGATAGAAGTATGGAGTGCTTAGGGTGTCAATAAGAATTATCCAAGGCGATATCACCAAACTTACAGTAGATGCTATCGTCAATGCCGCCAATCCGTCGCTTCTTGGAGGAGGGGGCGTTGATGGAGCGATTCATAGAGCAGCGGGACCAAAACTTTTGGAAGAATGCAAAACGTTAGGCGGTGCAAATCCAGGGCAGGCAAAAATCACCCACGGCTACAACTTGCCAGCCAAATGGGTGATCCACACACCGGGTCCTGTCTGGCGTGGAGGCACACATAATGAAGCTTCTATTTTGCATCGCTGCTACGAAAACTCCTTATGTATAGCCAGAAGCTATGAACTATACTCTATCGCCTTTCCATCTATTAGTACCGGCGTTTATGGGTATCCCATCGAAAAAGCGAGTCAAATAGCACTCTCTACCATTGATTGGTTCTTGAAAGAGTGTGCTTACTACGAAATGGAAGTTCTATGCGTGCTACATAACGCACACGATTACAATGTATATATCCAAACGGCAAAAGAGTTGGAAATCAACTATGAAGTGTAAAGAGAAGCTCACACCTTTTGAATATCACGTGATGTTCGAGCGTGGAACAGAGCCAGCTTTTACAAGTCCTTTGTACAGCGAAAAAAGAGAAGGGTTCTATCTATGTAAATGTTGCGAGACGCCTCTTTTTTCCTCACAAGCAAAGTTCGATTCAGGAACTGGGTGGCCAAGCTTTTATGAACCCATTGCACCTGACGTGGTAGAAGAATCTACTGATACGAGTCACGGAATGATTCGAACAGAAGTGCATTGTGCCAAATGCAAAGCACACCTGGGACACGTTTTTGAAGATGGTCCCCCTCCGACGGGCTTGCGCTTCTGTATCAACGGAGTCTGTCTGAAATTCATCCCAAATGCGTAAAGTAGTACTTATTACCGGTGCAAGCAGCGGGATAGGACTGGAGACTGCAAAACTATGCAAAAAAGAGGGCTATCAAGTTTTTGCAACTGCAAGAAAAAAGCAGGACCTTCAAAAGCTGGCCACGCTTGGCTTGGAACCAATCTATTTAGAACTAACCGATATTCAATCAATATACAATGCTATCGAAGAGGTCTTGAAAAAAAGCGAAGGCCAACTGGATATTCTCTTTAATAACGCTGCTTACGGCCAGCCTGGGGCTTTGGAGGATTTGCCTTTTGAAGCATTACAAAAACAGTTTGAAACCAATCTTTTTGGCTGGCATGCATTAACACAAAAAATCATTCCTGTTATGCGAAAACAGGGTTATGGACGAATCATTCAACATAGTTCCGTTTTGGGTCTTGTAGCTTTGAAATATCGCGGCGCATACAATGCAAGCAAATTTGCACTTGAAGGCTACACCGATACACTGCGCCTGGAACTTCAAGAAAGCGGCATAGAAGTCATCACGCTCAATACCGGACCGGTTATAAGTAATTTTCGCACCAACGCTCTTCAAAAATTTTTAGAATATATCGATGTGCAAAAGAGTCCTCACCAAAAAGCTTATGAAGCGGAACTCCAAAGAATGCAAGGTACAAACGATCCTCCATTTACTCTCACCAGTGAAGAGGCAGCAAAAATCATTGTGGATATTATGCAAACACCGCATCCCAAACCAAGATATCACATTACAAAAGCATCTTACATTTTATCAATCTTAAAAAGATTACTTCCTACATCACTACTGGATCAAATCTTGCAAAAAATTTAATAAACCCAACTTAGATAAACTCTATTAATGATTTTCATTTTAAATAGTTATAATTTGTAAAATTTTTACCAAGGAGCCTCATGAAACAGATAACATTGATGGAAAAGTATCCTTTATTTGTTTTGGAACTCAATAAAGAGGAAACAGTCCACAAAAGTGTTGACGAGATCATAAATTATCTCAAAGAGAAGATCGAAACTCATCCTGTAGCAGTATATATTGCTACATTTGATCACTATGCGCATACTACATCCCTTCAAGATGGCGAAATAGCTCCCAATATTCGAGCAGCAAAGAATATCGTCTTTTGTTTCGGAAAAGAGCTGCCAAAACCCGAAGTCATGGGTGTACGTCCAAGAAGCATCGGTGTTGCGGACTTAGGAGAGAAATTTGTCATAAGCTTTCTTGAAGCACCAAATCCGGTAGCAAACAATGCAATGGAAGAGTGGGTAAAAAGCCTAAAAAGATAAACGTTTTAAAAGTTCTTTTCAAATTCTTCAAGTGTAGAGTATATCTCTACACTCTTTAAAAAATTCTCATCAAAACAGTTCATTTTTTTATACTCTTTTCCTAGTAAAACGATCCGAATATCGGGTTTCAATCCTCCATATTTCAAGGCAGCAACCATAAAGATCTCATTGAGTGTACCGATACTCCCTTTTTGGGCTATAAAAAGTTCGCTTCCCTCAATCAAAAGCTCCAATCTCTCATACAGAGTCTTTGCCAAAATTTTTTTGGACAGATACGGATTTGGCGGACGATACCGATCGAATGCTTCCAAACCTATCCCGATACATTGACCATTAGCTTCATAGACACCTTTGCTTACCGCTTCCATAAGTCCGCCATATCCGCCACATTTCACAATAAATCCTTTTTTGGTCAAAAATCGACCAAGGGCAATTCCCTCTTCATATTCATACGTATCCCGATCCGCTTTCGATGCCCCAAACGTGGTGGCTACTTTCATAAGTTTTTCCTTAAATTTATTTTAATGCTAACTCAATATAATTAATTCCTAAATTCAGTCATATTGTAAAACATTTTCAAAATGTTTTGCAATGGGACTCAAGGAGCAGAACATGACATATCATCGAAAAAAGATCTACAACCCTGAATCACACGAAAGCGTTAATGATAGGAAAGTCTTTGGCGGCGATCCTACAGGGATTTTTGAGCTCAATAAAATCAAATACCAATGGGCGTATAATTTGTGGGAGATGATGCTTGCCAACACCTGGTTTCCAAAAGAGGTGGACATGACCCAGGATGCCAGGGATTATAAGCTTTTGACCGATGCAGAAAAACTGGCATACGACAAAGTTTTGGCTCAGCTCATTTTCATGGATAGCCTTCAAACAAATAACCTTATAGACAACGTCAACCCTTACATCACCGCTCCAGAGATCAACCTCATCCTGGTGCGCCAGGCATTTGAAGAGGCATTGCACTCCCAAAGCTATGCGGTGATGGTGGATTCTATCAGCCAAAACACCGATGAGATTTATGAACTGTGGCGAGAAGATCTGCAACTCAAACAAAAAAACGACTATATTGCACACGTTTATGAAGAGCTGGCCGCCAATCCGAGTGATGAAAATATCGTCAAAGCGATGTTTGCAAACCAGATATTGGAAGGTATCTACTTCTATAGCGGATTCACTTACATGTACACCCTCGCTCGAAGCGGGAAAATGCTTGGAAGCGCTCAGATGATTCGATTTATCCAAAGAGATGAAGTGACCCACCTACTCATTTTCCAAAACATGATCAATACCGTCAAAAAAGAGCGGCCGGAACTCTTTACAAAAGAGCTCATCGATGATGTGTACAAAATGTTTGAAGGGGCAGTGGATCTAGAAACCAGTTGGGGCAAATATATCACCCAGGGTCAAATCTTAGGTCTAACCGATGAAATCATCGAGCAATACATCAAATATCTTGCAGACGACAGGCTCAAACGAGTGGGACTAGAGCCGATGTACAATGTAGAGCACCCTATCAAATGGGTGGATGATTTTGCAAAATTCAATGATCAAAAAACAAACTTTTTTGAAGGCAATGTAACCAACTACTCGAAAGGTAGCCTCGACTTCGATGATTTTTAGTGCAATCCAGTGTCAAACAACGGCAGATTTTGATCAAAATCTCACACACCTCAAAAAACTGATCCAAAAAAGCGGCGACATCGTTGTCGCCCCTGAGGTGGTACTCACTGGATTTGCCTATGATCGATTTGAAGAGGCTGCCAAGTTTAGCCAAAAAGCTCTCGAAGAGCTTCTTCCACTTTCCAAAAATCGGATTATCTGCTACACCCAAATAGAAAAACGACAAGGCAAGTTCTACAACATCGCTAAAGTTTTATATAAAGAAAAGCTCGTTCATGAACAGCCAAAAGTGAAGCTTTTCAAATTTGGAGGTGAAACGGACTATTTTAGCGCCGGCAGCATGGATCAAATCAAGCTTTTTGAGATTGATGGCAAAAAATTTGGACTGCTTATCTGTTTTGAATTGCGTTTCATCGAAATTTGGCAACGTCTGAAAGGAGCTGATATCATCCTCGTTCCTGCTATGTGGGGAAAACTTAGAAAACGTCACTTCGAGCAGTTTACCCAAACTTTAGCTCTCATGCATCAATGTTTTGTCATAGCAAGCAACAGCGCCAATGCAGACATGGCAAAAAGTAGTGCTATCATCGATCCTTTTGGAATTCCTTATAAAGATGATAGAAAAGTACTTCTCAATAAACCGGTAGAGTTATCGGCTATCAAAAAAATGCGACGCTATATGGATATCGGATTATGAACATTGTCGAACGGATAGAACTACAAAAATGCCAAAAAATGGCAGACAACATCGATACGATCTTTCCACTCGAGCCTCCCATCAAAGAAGCCTTCGCCTCAGTTCGCAGAGAACTTTTTGTACCCCTTGGTTTCAAACATCATGCATACAAACTGGATGCCCTTCCTATTGCCGGGAACCAATGGATCAGTTCTCCTTTGACTGTTGCAAAAATGACGCAGTTTTTAGAACCAGTTGGAGCGGACAGCGTTCTTGAAATAGGATGCGGCAGCGGATATCAGGCAGCCATTTTGAGCCAAATTGTTCGAAGAGTCTTCACCGTAGAGCGAATCGAGAGGCTCGTACGTGAAGCAAAACAGCGTTTCAAAGAGCTTGGTATCACCAATATCCATGTTCGTTATGCCGACGGATTGCTTGGCTGGAGAGAGTTCGCTCCCTATGATCGTATCCTCTTTTCGGCAGCTATTGAAAGAGTGCCTCAAAATATTTTTGATCAATTGGACGACAGCGGCATCTTGATCGCGCCAATCATCAAAAAGGATCGTCAAGTTATCACCAGGTTTGATAAAGATGGAACGAAAGAGGAGCTTGATGAGTGTCTCTTTATCGATTCTAAAACGGGAGTGGAGTAAATCTATTTCAAATTCCTTAAATCTTTTGACTGGTATGATACATAAAAGCAAAAGGAGAAAATGATGGCTGAAAGAAAAAATGTAGATATGAGTAGCCAGGAATTCTTGGAGGAGTTGGAAAAAACAAAAAAATTTACCGATAAAGTGTGTCAACAATTTGGATGGGTTTACAATCCAAACGAAGAGGTGAATGAAGGTGTCACTATGGGCCTGGCAAGAAACAAGCTCATGTATGGAAAACGTTTTTGTCCATGCTTTATGGTGATTGAAGAGGATGGAAAATTTAAAAGCGCAGATGATCGCATCTGTCCTTGCAAACCGGCAATCGAAAAGGAGATTCCCGAAGAAGGAAAGTGCCATTGCGGGATATTTTGTACGCCAGAATATGCTGCCACACATAAACAATAAATTTTGCCAATTTTAAGTAATAAGTGTTACAATTTCATAACAAAATCACTCAAAGAAGGTCAAAATGGAGATAAACGATTTTGACAAACTTGGCATCAAAGATGTCAAGAAGGTCTATTACAATCCAGACTACGAAACACTTTTTCAAAAAGAGCTAGAACAGCAAGAAGGTGTCGAAACAACTCTTGGTGCAGTAGCAGTCGATACGGGAATCTTCACCGGAAGAAGCCCAAAAGACAAATATTTTGTCAAACAGCCTCCAAGCGAAAAATATATCGCATGGGGAGATATCAACCAGCCGATCTCAAAAGAGATCTTTGACGAACTTTTTGAAAAAACAAAAGAGTATCTCAGCGGTAAAGAGCTGTATGTGATGGATGCCTTCGCTGGAGCTAGCGATGATAGCAAAAAGGCGATTCGGGTCGTAACAGAGATCGCCTGGCAAGCACACTTTGTCAAAAATATGTTTATCCGGCCAACTGAAGAAGAGCTTCGAAACTTTCATCCCGATTTTACCCTCTATGTAGCAGCCAACCTCAAAAATGATCGATACAAAGAACATGGCCTCAATTCAGATGTCTTTATTATCTTCAATATCGAAGAAAATATAGCTATTATCGGTGGTACATGGTATGGGGGAGAGATCAAAAAAGGGATCTTTTCCATGATGAACTACTGGTTGCCGTTAGAGGGCAAACTCAGTATGCACTGTTCTGCAAACATCGGGGACAAGGATGATGTAGCGCTCTTCTTTGGTCTTAGCGGAACCGGAAAAACGACCCTGAGTGCCGATCCAAACAGACGTCTTATCGGTGATGACGAGCATGGATGGGACGACAATGGCGTTTTCAATTTCGAAGGTGGCTGCTATGCAAAAGTTATAGGACTCGATCCAGAAAAAGAGCCGGATATCTACGCCGCTATTAAACGAGATGCTCTTTTGGAAAATGTTGTTGTCAAAGAGAATGGTGAAGTCGATTTTGATGATTCCAGCAAAACAGAAAATACCCGTGTAAGCTATCCGATCTATCATATCTGCAAGCACAAAGAGGATCTTCAAGGGCCACATCCAAAAAATATCATCTTTTTAAGTGCCGATGCTTTTGGCGTTTTGCCTCCGGTAAGCAAGCTCACAAAAGAACAGGCGATGTACTACTTCTTAAGCGGCTACACTGCCAAAGTAGCTGGAACTGAACGGGGTATTACAGA
Source organism: Nitratiruptor sp. YY08-10 (assembly GCF_016629565.1). Taxonomy (NCBI): domain Bacteria; kingdom Pseudomonadati; phylum Campylobacterota; class Epsilonproteobacteria; order Nautiliales; family Nitratiruptoraceae; genus Nitratiruptor; species Nitratiruptor sp. YY08-10. The sequence continues at coordinate 35,323 of NZ_AP023057.1, read as the reverse complement.
GCCTGTAGCAACGTTTAGTGCATGTTTTGGAGAAGCATTCTTACCGCTTCATCCTACAGTATATGCAAAACTACTCGGAGAAAAGATCGATAAGCATGGCGTCAATGTCTATCTTGTCAATACCGGATGGACTGGAGGTCCATATGGAATAGGGCAGCGAATGAGTCTTCCTGCTACAAGAGCTTGTATCAATGCCATACTCAATGGTTCCATTACCCAAAGCGAATATGAGATCCTTCCAATATTCAATCTAGAAATTCCAACATACGTAGAAGGAGTCGACCCGGCAATCCTCAACCCAAGAAATACGTGGGAAGACAAAGAGGCCTATGATAGACAGCTTGAATATCTAGCAAAACTTTTTATCGACAACTTCAAACGATACGAAGGTTACGGAAACTTCGACTACTCAAAAGCTGGTCCACAGCTTTAATCCTCCGCCCTTTGGGCGAAACCACACTGCCACAGAAATCTTTAGTAATAAATTTAATTTAACAAAATATTAAATTCCATATATTTTGCTTATTTTCTTTTGTTGTATTATAATTTTACAAAATTTTATCTATAAGGAGACCTTATGGTATTTCCAAAAAGACTTGGTTGGATCCCGGGAGCGGTAGCCATTGCCCTTTTGATTTGGTTCACATTCTCCACCTTTGGAGCAGATAGACCTATCGGAGCATCTACGGCAATTGCCTATATGGGAGCATGGCTTTTTGATCTACAAAACAGCGAATATGGCAAAAAGATAGCAAATCCAGGCGCATGGGAAGTGATCTTTTTGATGGGTGTCCTTCTTGGCGGCTTTTTGACATCTGTATTTATTACAAAAACATTCAAGTTTCGTATCTTGCCGCCACTATGGAAAAAGCATAAAAACAGCTCACCTGCTTCAAGACTTTTTTGGAGTTTCATCGGCGGTTTTATGGTTGTTTTTGGTGCACGGCTAGCGGGTGGATGTACCAGCGGACACTTTTTGAGTGGAGCAAGCCAAACAGCCGTTAGTGGCCTAATCTTTGGTGGTGTTGTTATAGTTGTTTTGATAGTAACTGGTCGACTATTTTATAAAAATCTATAAGGAGAAATAATGAATTTCAACATCATAGAGTTTTTTTCCCATACAATCGATCTAGTACAAAAACAGCATCATGGATCTATTCTTACTATCTTTTTGATAGGTGTTGTCTTTGGAGTTATTATTCAGTGGAGCAGGGTAGATACATTCGACAAAATAGCTGGTTTTGCCATGCTTAAAGGTTTTAAAGTGCCTAAAATGCTCTTTTTGGCTATCGGAATCGCCAGTATAGGTCTCTATTTTATGATCAAAATGGGATGGGCACACTACCATGTGAAACCGATTATTCTAGGGGGACTCATTCTAGGTGGCATCATTTTTGGTATCGGTATGGCGATTTTGGGACTGTGCCCAGGAACGGGACCGGTTGCTGTGAGTGAAGGAAATATCGATGTACTCACTGGCCTCATTGGCGGACTTTTGGCAGGTGCACTCTTTAGCTATCTCTATCCGTCACTAAAAGCCATCATGGGGCCAAATCTTGGAAAACCTACTTTGGCACAGCTTGTCGGACATGACTGGTTTATATTCATTTATGGAGCTGCTCTCATTCTCATTGCCTTTTTGCTCCCAAGCCATGAGATTGAAGAGGAGGTTGGCGAAGTCTAAACCATAGGGCCATCGAAACGATGGCCTAGGATTTCTTGTTTTCTAAAAGGTTAGCAGAACCATTGGCGATCTGCAAAAGCTTCTCTTCTTGCTCTTGAGTTAAGTTTCCTTTTGCCACTGCCTCGATCAATTTTGAAGCAACTTGGGCCTGCAGCTCTTTTTGCTTCAACATCATCTCTTTTTCATGAATCTCTTCTTGCAATCGCAGTTTTTCCAGCTCAATGCGTTCTTTATATGCCTGATACCGTCTAAAAGCGAAGAAAAGAAAAAGAAGCAGGCCTATTCCTAAAATAAACAGATACCAAACCATTTTGGACTGGGTTTCTGCTTTCTTAGCCTCAGGAGCACTTACTACTTTCGCTTTTTCGATCTCTTTCTCTTTTTGAATTGCAACCGTCTTTTGCTTGATCTTTTCCACATCAACCGCTTTTTTATACTCCATGGAAGCGATATTCTCTTTGGTTTTTGCCTCTAGTTGAGCCTTTTTCAGCTCCAACCGCTCCTTTTTATCAAACACATAAGGATTTTGTTTTTGCATAATGACTTTTATGAACTGCTCTTTCTCGGCTTCCCCTGCCCAAAGAAAGAAAAGAGGAACAAAAAGGAGAAGTAATCGCATCTTCACTCCTATATGCCTATTGCTAAGGCATATAATACCATATCATCCGTTTGTAAAAACTCTCGTACCTCATCGTCATAATAAGCTCCAATACCGCTGCATCCAATGCCTAAATATTCACTTGCAATATAGCATCTGTGACCAATGAGTCCGGCTTTTTGATAGAGAGGCTGATAATTTTCTCCATGGCTTATAAGAAAAAATGTCACGGCACTTTGGCTCCCAAGAGCTTGCTCTAAACACAGATACCCCGCTTTCTTATGGAAATCCCCCTCCTTTACAAGCTCACTATTTTTATAGAGTCCTGGCTGAAGCCCATCTACCCGGTTGACTACATACCAGATATCCACTTTTTCATCACAGTCACTCGGGATAGGGCTTCGCATCCAAGAAAGAATAAACTCAAACTGCTCTTTTTTGATACACTTTCCTTCAAAATCTCGTATACTCCGTCGCTGCATCACCGCTTCTTCGAGTCTTTTTGGCTCAAAAGGAAACTTTGGAAAGCGAAAATTCGCTTTGCAGTTTTTCAAATAAAGCGTCTCTTTATATGCATCCTCTATCACACTGTTTTGCTCGAATGTTCTTGTGCCATCAACAAAAGGAAGTTTCATATCAAACGATTTTGCCTCTTTTTCCATCGGGATACCTACAACTGCACTACTTAAGAAAAACTCCCAGTTTTCAAATCCAAAAGCTTCATTCAAAGCTTCTTTATCGAAGTTATACAAAATATAGTAAGCTCTTTCAAACAAAAAGCTACTTGCTTCCAAAGCTCCAAGAGCATGGCCGGTATCAAGCAGACAGTAGCGGAAGGCTCTGTTTTTATATTTCCAGCTGGAACGGTAATAGATCGTAGAAAAAAGAAAAATAAAACCTTTGATTTGCCTCTTTTTTTCAAAGAATATCTCTATACCCTCATCCTCATGTAACGGATACAAAAATCTAAGGCCATTTTCGGCTACGCTAAAATGGTATATCCCATCCTCCAGCCCATCGACACCTCTAGATTGAAAATAGATCTCAACCGGATACAGGGCTCCGGCACTTGGAATGGTACGAAGATAGTATTCGACTCCAGGATAGACCTTTTTTGCATTGATACCACCTATTCGATAGATGAATGCGTGCAAAGGAGTATTCATATCTAGTGGCATAAAAGGGTTTGTTGTAGGATATATTTTGAAAGGAACGGGCTGTTTGGACCAGTCTAAATAGTTTGGGTTGCTGCGAACGCTCCAGTAGGAGTGTTTCGTCGATTCATGATAGATATTTGTCATAGCAGCTGTCCAAAAATTTGGCTGTCCTTTCAAAAAATGGCTCTTTGCATTCGTTGATCAAAACTTTATATTTCAAATAGTTTTGCCACACTTTTTTTGCATTTTCCACTCTTCCGAGCCTTCTAAGTTCCAGTGCCACAGAAGCATTGATAAAACCTTTTAAAACCAAAACATCGGCATCTTTGCTTTTTCTTCTTGGAAACCAGATCTCTTCGAGCACTTCATGTGCTTCGTAAAACTGCTCTTTTTTTATAAGATCAATAAATTCTTGCAAAGCTTTCATAAAAACCTTTTTTTCCTGTACTATAAGCAACTTTCCTTTTAGATACAATTATTTACAAGGTTACATCCCGTTTTTATGAAGGCTTTTAATGAAAGGGTAGAAGTATGCGGCAAGGAGTCTTAAACATATTTACTCGCCTGGGCATTGGACAAAAAGGGGAAGATGAAGTATTGGAGGCTATTAGAAAACTTTTGCAAGAATCATCCAATAACTATTTTCTCATACCCAAAGCCAAAATTTCCAATGGCACAAGCACCATTGAGATCGACCTCACACTGCTTCACGCAACGTTGGGCATCTTTGCGATAGAAGTAAAAAACTGGAAATCCCTTGAGTATATCTCGCCAACCAATGATCCATTTGAACAAGTATCTCTTTATAAAAATATCCTTTTGGGACATATCGAAGACAATTTGGGAAAAATCCCGATCAATGTGGAGTATAGAGTCGTTTTTCCCAATATCTCTAAGAAAGAGGGAGATATCTTCTTTCAAGAAAATCCTAAATACAAAAACTATTATAACCACACCTTCTTTCAAGAGGATCTCAATGATAGAGCGCTTTTTAAAAGATTTTTTCATGCAACCAAAAATTTGATTCCAAATAAAAAAGAGTTTTTGGCTATCGCATCGCTGCTTGTGGATAAAAAGAGTATAGAAAAGAAGAAGGAGAAGATTCTTCCGGTCATCACCCAAAATGAGATCATGTTTTTTGATTATAAACAGTTAAGCATCCTCAACAACTACACAGGTGGTTTTCGAATCATCAGAGGGGTTGCCGGAACGGGAAAAACAGTCATCTTGACAAATTTCATCATCAATAGAATCAAAAATGATCCCGATGAAAAAATCCTCGTTTTGTGCTTCAACAAACAGCTCAAGAGTGTCATTTCGAGTGCGTTCAATGAATCGGAACAAAAAAATGTAGCGCTTTTATCGCTGTTTGATCTTTTAAAAAGAATCGATTTTGACGAAGAGGCTGTCGGAATCGACGAAAAAGATTCCTTCAATGACAAGTTTGAAAAACTCAAAACCAAAGCTGCGACAAATGAATTTCAAAAGAAATTTCGCTTGCGTCTAGAAAAAAAGCCTATCGATCTCTTTCTATGCGATGAAACGCAAGATATGCCACCAAATCTGATGAGAGTGATCTACGAAGAGATCAAAGACTGCATCTTTTTTATAGACGAAGCGCAAAAATTTTACACCTACTCCATGAACTCCATCGCAGAGGTGTTCCATCATCCCAGCTTTCCAAAAATCTCCATGAAAGGGAGAGTCAAAAATTTAAAAAATGTCTACAGAACGCCCTCGAATATCTCAAAATGTGCTTTTGAGATCCTCTCCTACGATACAAAACTCAATGCATACTATAGAAAATCCCACTATCTTGATAAAAGTTTTTTGAATGATATCAACTTTTTATTAGCCGATGGGACGATCCACATAGGAGAGTATGAAGAGTTTTTAGATCTCAAAGAGTTCATTGCACAAAAAGAGTACAAAGATATCACTGTTCTTACCCATTACAAAGACAGGGCACAAAAATTGCAACACCAGTTTCAAAAAGGCGGGTTCAATCACATCAAAGTTATGACTTTTCAATCCATCAAAGGGCTGGAATCTGATTTGATCATTTTGCACAATTTGGATGAATTTTTAAAAATCGTTGATCAAAAAGAGTCAGACCTGCTTTATCGAAAACTCTATGTTCTGTTGACGAGAGCAAAAAAAGAGGTTGTCATCTCTTTGCCAAAAGAGTATCAATCTCCCTCACAGAAAGTTGAAAAAGTTCTTCACACACTCAAAAAATATGCATCTACACATATTGAAAATGAAAATAATGTAACCACGGCAAAACTGATTCCAACCATTAAAAAGTATAAAGAAGAAGCGGAGATGGTTGTCTTAGCTGCAGAACTTTTTAGTATCGTAGCAGGAATTTTTGCAGCTTAGGGGGCAATCACCACCCCCGTATTCGCATATGGCAGCTGTTGCATTGCCTTAGAAGCTGTGCGTACTTGCTGTTTTTGTATGAGTTTTTTCATACATTTTAAAAAGTTTCTAAGTTTTGCTACTTTTAGAAAGAACGATATAACCCCATATACCCGAAAGTAGTGAACCTATCAATACTGCAAGTTTATCGGCGTACTGATAGATCTGCGCATCTTCATAGGCTAAAGAATCAATAAAAAGGCTCATTGTAAATCCGATACCGGCTAGCACGGCAACTCCATAAAACTGCATCAGTGTACTCTCTTTTGGTAGTTTTGCAATTTTAAGTTTTACAGCCAAATATCCAAATCCAAAAACACCCAACTGTTTTCCGATGAATAGTCCAAGCATAATCCCCATAGGGACACTACCAAATAGCTCCGACATAGAAATATTTTGCAGATTCACTCCAGCATTGGCAAAAGCAAAAAGAGGCAAAATAAAAAAGTTCACCCATGGATGAAGTCCATGCTCCATCTGCTTCGTTAGCTCATATATTTTTCCATTTTTGTTGATTCGATAAGGAATCAAAAGTGCGAGTGCCACACCTGCCAGTGTGGCGTGCACTCCAGATTTTAAAACACTCACCCAAAGAAAAACTCCAACGAGGATATATGCTTCCTTGGAAATTACACGCATTCTATTCATGATAAATAGTATTGTTAAAGTGATGGCAGCGATCACCAAAGAGGTTAAAGATAACTTTGTCGTATAAAAAAGAGCTATCACGATAATGGCCCCAAGATCATCGACAATGGCCAATGTCATTAAGAAGACCTTGAGTGAAAAGGGGATTTTATTTCCCAACAAAGATAAGACTCCAAGAGCAAAGGCGATATCGGTAGCCGTTGGAATCGCCCATCCATTCAAAGCTTTTTCATCATGAAAATTGAGCGCAACAAAAAGTAGAGCTGGAACGACCATCCCACCTAGGGCTGCAATAGCTGGAAAAGTCATTTGAGAAATTTGCGATAGATGGCCATCCACGATCTCCCGTTTGATTTCAAGCCCCACATAAAAGAAAAAAACCGCCATCAATCCATCATTGATCCATAAAAGCAACGGTTTTGCGATATGTAGTGCACCGAAACGAATCTCCACTGGTGTATGTAAAAAACTATCATAAAAACTCGATAGTGGAGAATTCTCCAAAAAAAGAGCCAAAAGCGTAGCGATAATAAGTAAAATTCCTATAGTAGACTCTTTATGTAAAAGTGCAACCACTTTTCCTTTCATGACGATTCCTTATTGTATGAATGCTATACAAAATATTATCATATTATTATATAAATATATATTGATTTATTGATTGTTTTTTTGATACTATTTTGCCAAAGGAGCTGGGATGGAACGCTTTTTACAAACAAGTGGAGCACTCTACGACCAGACACGTATCAAAATATTACGGTTTTTACTCGAACAAGGGCCTAGTTGTGTTTGTGAATTGCAAAGCTCTTTGGATCTTGGCCAATCAAGACTCTCACGCCATCTTAAAATCTTAAAAGATGCAGGCTTTCTAACAAACAAAAGAGAGGGAAAATGGATCTATTATGATCTATCCAGAGAGCTTGATCCATTCCAACAATGCGCTTTAGAGGTTATCAAACAGTTGCCAATTGATCTGCCAAACAAAAGTAAGGAGTGCTCCATATGAAAAAGGTCTTGATTTTATGCACAGGAAACAGTTGCCGATCTATATTGGCTGAAGGGCTCATCAACAGATATTTTGAAAATGTCGAAGCCAAAAGTGCCGGCAGCAATCCAAGCGGTAAAGTCAATGAAAATGCTAAAAGAGTGCTAATAAAAGAGGGGGCCTGGAGCGATAGCTACCATTCAAAATCGATCGATGAGGTGATGGATGAGGATTTTGATCTTGTAGTGACCGTATGTGACAATGCAAAAGAGTCCTGTCCGGTTTTTCCTAAAAGAACCAAAGTCGTTCATGTTGGATTTGAAGATCCCGACGGCAAACCTTATGAAGCCTTTGAAAATTTGGCCAAAGAGATGAAACAAAGACTATTCCCTATCATACAAAAGGAGCTAACATGACAATAAAGATACTTGGAACCGGTTGTGCAAAATGTAAAGCACTGGAAGAGAATGTCAAAAAAGCAGTTGCCAAAAAAGGCATCTTTGCCCAGATCGAAAAGATTGAAGATATCAACGAGATTATAAATTATGGGGTGATGAGTACACCAGGGCTTGTGATCGATGAGAAGGTTGTGAGCACCGGTAAGCTTTTAACAGTTGATCAAATTGAAAAACTCTTAGGCTGATCATGTGGAAAAACTTCGTTGATACACTCATCTATCAATGGCTAGGGCTTTCTGGCAAATTTGCCGAAGCCTTTGACTTTTTTATCTATGATACGGTTAAGATTTTTACTCTATTGGTAGTCATTATCTTTGTCATCACACTTATTAGAAGCTACTTTCCAATTGAAAGAGTCCGAGACTATCTTGCTACAAAACACCCCTTAGTGGGGCATATATTAGCTGCACTCTTTGGAATCATTACACCCTTTTGCAGCTGTAGTGCCATTCCGCTTTTTTTAGGATTTTTGCAAGCAAGAATTCCTCTTGGAATTACTTTTAGCTATCTTATCTCAGCCCCTATGAACAATGAGATTGCTATCGCATTGCTGTTTGCTCTGTTTGGGTGGAAGATTACGGCTTTGTATATCGGATTTGGCCTTTTGGTTGCAATTGCAGCTGGAATCATCATAGGAAAAATAGATCTTGAAGATGAGATTTTGATCAAACCAAAACCGATAAATGCCGAGGCTTTCGAGGCTGAACCCCTTCCATTGAAAGATAGAGCCATAGAGGCTTGGTATCACACAATGGATCTGCTCAAAAAGATTTGGCTTTATGTAGTCATTGCTGTGGCCATTGGTGGATTTATCCATGGATATGTTCCGACTGACTTCATTGTCCAGCTTGCTGGCAAAGACGCATGGTATGCCGTACCTTTGGCGACTCTTCTTGGCGTTCCGATGTACTCCAATGCTGCCGGAGTTTTGCCTTTGATCGAAGTTTTGGTGGATAAGGGTATGAGTCTTGGAACGGCACTGAGCTTTATGATGGCCATTACAGCTCTGAGTCTACCAGAGGCAATGATTTTGAAAAAGATCATGAGCACAAAACTGCTTCTTATCTTTTTTGGCGTTGTCAGTATCGGCATTATGGTTATTGGCTATCTTTTTAATTGGATTTTGGGATGATTACAGCAATCACTCTTTTCTTGGTCGTTTTAATCCTCATAATCTGGCAACCAAAGGGGCTGCAGATTGGTACGACCGCTATGCTTGGAGCCATAGCTGCACTTTTGCTTGGCGTTGTAAGCTGGGGTGATGTGATAGAGGTTATCAGAATTGTTTGGGATGCAACGTTAGCCTTTATTGGTATCATCATTGTATCGATGGTTTTGGATGAGATCGGCTTTTTTGAGTGGGCAGCGCTGAAGATGGCAAAGCTGAGTGGCGGAAGTGGCACAAAAATGTTTATCTACTCTTTGATTCTTGGAGCAATAGTTGCCGCCCTTTTTGCCAATGACGGGGCAGCCTTGATTTTGACGCCTATTTTGCTATCAAAGATGCGAATACTAAAACTTGATCAAAAAGCGCTTTTTGCTTTTGTTATGGCTGGCGGATTTATAGGAGACAGCGCTTCCAATCCTCTTATAATCTCCAATCTCACCAATATCGTTACGGCTGACTATTTTGGTATCGGCTTTTGGGAGTATGCAAAAGCGATGTTTTTGCCAAATCTTTTCAGTATTGTTGCATCCATTTTGGTTCTTTTCGTCTATTTTCGCAAAAGTATTCCAAAAAAGGTGGATATAGCGCTGCTCAATAACCCATCAAGTGCCATCAAAAACCAAACGATGTTTATGCTCAGTTGGCTCTTTTTGGCTCTACTTCTTGTTGGCTACTTCATAGCAGATATCTACCACATTCCAGTCTCAATTTTCGCTTTGGGAGGCGCTTTGGTCTTTTTGGCGCTTGGAGCGCACTTCAAGGCTGTGAAACCTCTCATGACACTCAAAATTGCCCCTTGGCAGGTGGTATGGTTTAGTATAGGGCTTTATGTTGTGGTTTTTGGACTCAAAAACGCTGGACTCACCGATGAGTTGGCAAAGATGATTATGGCTTTGCAAGATATGAGCCAAACCCATGCAGTATACGGCACAGGATTTTTATCTGCACTTTTAAGCTCTATTATGAACAATATGCCAACAGTTATGGTGATGGATATAGCTCTGGATCAAGCAAACGCCCAGCACCTAGCCTATGCAAATATCCTTGGATGCAACCTTGGACCAAAAATGACGCCTATTGGCTCACTCGCTACACTTTTGTGGCTACATGTCTTGGCTAACAAAGGCGTAAAAATCGGCTGGGGAGAGTATATGAAAGTGGGACTAGTTATAACACCTCCCGTTTTAGCAGTAGCGCTGCTTGGCCTATTGTAAAACAGTGACTAAACAAGGCGAAACAGCTGCAAATTGTAATAGATAAAAATTTGCTCTTTGTCGAGCCTGTTTAGTCAACTCTTTAGTTTATGCTACAATTTTTCCAAATGAAAAAAAGACTCATAGTAAAAAAATTTATTAGTATTACTCTATTAGTTGCAACCCTCCTTGGAGTCTTCCATCACCACGATGACCTCAAACCCCATAACAACTGTCCTGTTTGCGTGTTGCAATCCAATATCTCAAGTGGTGACACTCCGATATCTTGCCAGATTATAGATATTGAAACAGTCCCTTTTTTGCCTGTAAGAACGCTTCTTACTCTAAAACTATCAAATAGACCCACTCTTCTAAAAGTTCGCTCTCCTCCTGCAATACTCTAAACACACATTTTTCTTTCTTTTTAAAAAATCATATATAGGGGAGTAGTATGAAAAAAATTTTATTAAGCTCTATTGCTCTTACATCTGTGCTTTTTGCCGAAACGGAAGTGGAAGATCTCAGAAAAATCGTATCTGAACAGCAAAAAGTGATTGAGCAGTTGCAAAAACGCTTGGACGCACTAGAAGCAAAAGATAAAAATCGACAACTTGAAGAGCTCAAGGCAAAAATAACACAAGCTACTAATACTTCGGCTGCATTCAACCAAACGAATTTTTTGCCGGATATCTCTTTTATTTTAAATGCTTCGGCAGTTGCAAGAGATGTGAAAAATTCAGAGTATATAGCCTATTCTATTCCTGGATTTATCGATAAAGCCGAAGAGGAAGATCTGGCATTTAACAAAAACAGAGGATTTAACTTCAACTATGCTGAACTGGCACTCCACTCGGCAGTGGATCCATATTTGGATGCATTTGCTATCTTTCATCTGCATCCCAATGAGTTTGAGATAGAAGAGGCGTTTGTAACAACAAGAAGCCTGCCATATAATCTTAGAGTGAAAGCCGGAAAATTCAGAAGTGACTTTGGTCGCATCAACGCAAAACATCAACACAGCTGGCACTTTGATACCCAGCCACTTGTTTATAAAGCAATGCTGGGAACTGGTGGTATCAACGATGCTGGTATTCAGCTGCAGTGGATAGCTCCGACTGATACGTATCTCATGTTTGGAATTGAGGCTATGCAAGGAAGCAATGAGAGAAGCTTTGGATATGGTGAAAAAAACAGTCTCTATGTCGGTTATATCAAAACGAGTATAGATGTAAGTGATACAACTCTCTTGGCAGGAGCCAGCATCGCCCATGGGAAAAATGTAGAGAACAAAGAGACAGATATCTATGGTCTGGATCTGACTACCAGAACCTATCTCGATGCCTACAGCTTTTTGACATGGCAAAGTGAAGCTTTATGGCGCCATAAAGAAGATGACACAACACAAGCCGGTCTTTATACACAGCTTGTCTATCAGATCAACCGAAACTACAGCTGTGGCGTTCGATACGATACACTCTTTAAAAATAGCGCCAATCAACCGGATGATCTTGATCGTTATACCGCAATGATAGAGTATAAACCCTTTGAGATGTCTCGTCTTCGGCTCCAATATAGCTATGATCGGTCCAAAATGATTGGTGGTGTCAGAAAAGATATTAATGAAGTAATCTTTTCGATCAACATCGAAGCTGGCGCTCACGACGCACATGCATTTTAAAGGATACATAATGAGAAAAATAGTTTTAATACTTTTAATTCTTACAGGAGTCTTTGCAAAAATACATGTAATAGCAACCTATGGCTATCTTGGTGAAATTGTTAAAAGAGTGGGGGGCAAATATGTCAAAGTAAACGTATTGGCCACTCCTAAATACGATCCACACTTTGTCGTTCCGAAACCCTCATTGATAGGAAAACTGAGCCGAGCCGATATGCTTGTTATCAATGGAGCCGGACTTGAAATCGGCTGGCTTCCACCGCTCTTGACAAGCGCGAATAACGGCAAAATAAATCCGGGTCGTCTTGGATTTGTCGATGCCAGCCAGGTTATAGAGCTCATCAATAAACCAAAAGCAGTCTCCAGAGCTTATGGCGATATCCACCCTCAAGGCAACCCGCACTTCAATACGGACCCGCACAATATGATCCCGATTGCGATGCTAGTAGCATCTAGACTGCAAAAGATTGATCCACTCCATGCTAAAGAGTATGATAAAAATCTTGCCTCCTTTTTACAACACTGGAAAAGTTTTTTACAAGAGTATGACGCAAAAATGGCTCCATGCAAAGGATTAAAAATTGTACAGTATCATCAGCTTTACAACTATTTTCTCAATCGCTACAAAATTGTGAGCGTTGGAACCATTGAACCTCTACCTGGCATCGCTCCAAGCTCGAAACATACCTTAAAACTCATTGCTCTTATGAAGCAAGAAAATGTTACAACCATTTTGCAAGACCCATACCACGAAAAAAAGACAGCTAGCTACATTGCAGCAAAAACGGGAGCAAGAGTTGTTATACTTCCTCACGATATAGGTGCAGTGCCCGGTGCCGATAGTTTGGAAAACTTCTACCTCCTCTATGAGAAAAGATTATGTCAGCGTTAACCATTCTTTGGCCGGCCTTTGTGCTGGCCATTTTGCTCGTTTTTATTCACGCCATTTTTGGGATAGAGATTATTAAACGAGGAGTTATATTTACTGACCTTGCTATTGGGCAGATTGCTGCTATCGGAATGGCCATAAGCGTAGCCTTTTTGAATGGAGCCTACCAAACCCCTCTTGTATTTCTTTTCGCACTCGGTGCAGGTATAATCATAGCGATTGCTACGAAAAAAGTAGCCTTTATTGAAGCATTTATCGCTCTTTTATACGCCCTTGGAATCTCGTCTATTATGCTGATTCTAGCCCAAAGCAGCGAGGGAATGGAGCTGTTTAACAAAATGAGTGCTACCGATATTTTGTTTACTATGCCAAAGGATTTAGGCAAAGCCGCTTTGATATATACTTCTGTAGCCCTTGTGATGTTTTTTGTCTATCCTAAATTTACAGGTCTACCAAAAGAGATTCTTTTTTTTTCGATGCTGGCCATCACAGTCACCTCATCGGTACAAAATGCAGGAGTTTTAGTGGTTTTTGCTTTGCTTATCGCTCCGGCATACGCAGCAATGGTTCAAAAAAAGGTACCAAAACTTCTTTTTGCCTGGGCTTTTGGCACTCTTGCAACTATTGTAGCCTTGCTTTTTTCATATTTTTTGGATCTACCAACAGGCTATGCCATTATCTTTTGCGTTGTTCTTTTTTCACTCATTTTTGTCATAGTGCGCTCGATAGATACAGCAAAAAAGTTTGATTTGTAAAACTTTTTTAGTTTATGCTCTTTCGTAATTGCTTTTTGACATTCTCAGCCACTCGAAAGGCGTTTGCATAAATGGTCCAGGTATAAGGAATGCTTCCGCCAGTTGGCATAAAAGAAGCATCACTGATGTAGAGGTTCTCTAGATCCCATGATCTGCAAGTCGGATCGAGAACAGAATGTCTAGGATCATTTCCAAATCGGCATCCACCTGCCACCAGGTTGGTGGGTGGATCATCGCTCAAAAAGTAGTAGAGCGATGTTGCACCCATTTTTTTCAGTACTTCTATCCCTTTTTTTCCTAAAAAGTTTGCAACTTCTCTGTTTCTTGGATGGGCATCCAGATAGATAGCTGCAACGTTGATCCCCCATCTATCTTTCAAACCCGGTTCTATGCCAATTTGGCAACGATCGGTAGGTAGCCAGTCATTGAACACTTCAAACTGTATTACCCGCTCATTGTTGATCTTCTCCAATCGTTTCGCCAACTGCGCACCCCAAAGAGGCTTGTTGCCATTCCACATTCTATTTTGCGCCTGCATGATGATATTGCTATGTTCAAACAGAAAATCGATCACTCCTCCCTTTTGCCGCCGATTACCCTTCTCATACACATACCACTCTTTCAAGTTTCTATTCAAAAAGAGAGCTCTATTTTGAAGTTCTGTAAAGAGATCTTCATGCATCATCTCTTTTTTCATCACTCCTCCGCCAACCCCACCTGCACTGAAAATGAGGTTTTTCCCAAGGTGGGATGAGCTGTTGGCAAGGCCATCTGGAAAGTATCTATTTTTTGAATTGAAAAGCAGTCTAACCGTCTCAATAGGTGAAAGCGCCAAAACGAAGATTGAGGCATGAATTTTATGTGATTTTCTCTTTTGATCAAAATAGTACAGCGTATGCACTCTTTTTGCATCGCTATCAAGCTTATACGCAAAAGAGTTATCTAAAATCTTCACATCTTGCAGCATAGCCTCTCGTGAACTAGATTTTGCACCGCTGCTGCAGCCATAACTTCCACAAAATCCCGAATAGACGCAGCTGTTTCTATCTCCTTTAGGTAAAGAGAGAATAGCCCTGGGAGTTTTCACGGGACAAATCTCTAACTTTCTACATGCTTCATCAAACCATTGTGCAGCGATATTCTCTTTCAAAGGAGGATAGGGCAGTCCCTCTCCACTGACTCCTACAACATGAGCAACTTTATCATAATAAGGTTTCAAATCCTCATATGCTATGGGCCAATCCTCGATATTTGCTCCCTCTAAGGCACCAAATTCCGTTTTTAACCGAAAATCGATAGGCTGCATCTTGTGAAAATATCCACTCATAAAATTGGTAGCACCTCCCACAAGGCTTCCGTTATTGAAACTCCATCCACACTCTTTGCCAACATAACGCTTACCATTTTGATAGATGACATGAAACTCTTCATCGATATTGCTTCGGTATATCCCTCTTCGAAGCGCGATCTCATCTTTACTGAAATCTTCTCTTTTGATATATGGACCTTTTTCTACTACCACCACATCAAATCCAGCTTGCTGTAAAACATAGGCTATGGGAGCTCCTCCGGCACCACTGCCTACAATGCACACATCAACTTCCACGATATATCCTCTTTGGTCTTGGAAATCCTGGTGTAAAACCGACTCTTTCCCATCCCATCCCTTTAGGATTTATGCCATAGATCGGATCACCCAGTGTTGCTTCCAGAAGTAAAGTTGTGTAATGAGTTATCATCTCTTTGCCCCAGTCATGCTCAAGGAGCTCTTCGAGTAGGTATTGTTGCTCATTCTTTGCAAGGGCATCAAAACTTTTTCTCTTTTTTTCTATAGAAAATGTATTGAGCCAAAGAAGAGATTTTTTCAAAAATTTTCGTTTTTGATTATTTAATGTAGGATGTGTAAAAATAAAATAGATGATATAGTTATGTGCAGCGTCTTGTAGTTGTTTGTCAGAATATGGAATGAGAATTTCAACAAGCGCTTGAAGTATCTTTTTTTGATCCGAAGCCAATAGTGTTGAGACTGGAACAAAAAAAGAGGCGCCACAGAGTATTAAAAAGGCTCTTCTTTTTTCCATCGATCTTTTTAATCTATTTTTTATCGCATATAGGACACTTCATCATTTTTTGATCTTTCATCTGCATAGACTCTTGTTTCATTTGCTTCATACGTGCTTTACACTCTTTCATCATCTTTTTCATCTTTTCCATACATTCACATTTTGCCATCATCATTTTTTTCATAGGCATATTCATACTTTGTGGTTTCATATTCATCATACCATCACCACATTTATTCATATTTTTCGTACTATTTTTTTCTTGCATCTTCTGCATCATTCCAGAATTACACTTATGCATTCCATTTTTATTCATCATCTCATTTTTATCCATCATTTTGCTTTCACTCTTTGGCATCATTCCAGAGCCACACTTCATTTCGCTCGCTTGCAAACCCATCATTCCTATCAAAGCCATTGCAGCTACAAATATCGTCACTCGTCTCATAACATCTCCTTTGGTTTTATTCCCAATACTATACGAAATAGAGTGTGCAATTTTCGTGTAAACATAGTACATGCTATAATTTTTGAAAAAAGAGGGAGGGGATGTGAAAAAGATAGTTCTTCTTTTCGCTTTTCTAACCGCTCTTTTAGCAAAAGAGCAGCTTTTGATCTTTGCAGGAAGTGCTAGTAAACCTGCAACTGAGGAAGCTGCCAAAGCCTTCGAGAAAAAAACGGGAGTGCATATAGATATCATCTTTGGCGGCAGCGGTTTTGTTCTGTCTCAAATGCAGCTTACAAAGCAAGGAGATCTCTACTTTCCTGGCAGTTCAGACTATATGGAGATAGCTAAAAAAAAGGGACTTGTGAATCCCAAAAGCGAAAAAATCGTAGTCTATTTGGTCTCAGCTATCAATGTGCAAAAAGGAAATCCCAAACATATTCACTCTCTCAAAGATCTGACAAAACCTGGCATTAAAGTAGCCATTGCTAACCCACAGGGAGTCTGTGTTGGAGCATACGCCATTGAGATATTAGAAAAAAACTTTACTCCAGAGCAAAAAAAGCAGTTTCGAAACAATCTTGTAGGCTATACTGGCTCTTGCGCTAAAACAGCAAATGCTATTGCACTCAAACAGGCTGATGCGGTGATTGGATGGAGAGTGTTTCACTACTGGAACCCTAAAAAAATCGAAACAATCCCTTTAAAACCCAGTGAAATTGTCCGTATAGGTTATATCCCTATTGCCATTTCCAAATATAGCCGCCATCCAAAACTAGCCCAAAAGTTTATCGACTTTCTAACTTCGCAAGAAGGGCAAAAGATTTTTGCAAAATACCACTATTTTGCAACCATCAAGCAAGCACAGCAATATATCGGTGCAAAAAAACCGGTAGGAGGCAAATACAAAGTACCTCAGGAGTGGATGCAGCGGTGAGACATATATCAGTCAGTTTTGCCATTTTTCTACTTTTTGTATATGGTGGTTTAATTGCTTCGATTTTCTATTTTTTCAGTCCTGCCGATTTTATGGAATACCTCCATTCTGACAGGATTCTTTTTGCCATTAAAACCTCTTTAGCAGCAGCAACACTCGCTACACTCTTGGCTCTTCTTATTGCAATACCGGCAGGTTTTGCTCTTTCTCGTCACAAATTTTTTGGGAAAAACATAACAGATACTATCCTTGAGTTCCCTATGGTTGTCTCTCCTGCAGCCCTTGGAGCCATTGTACTTATCTTTTTCAATAATCCTTTAGGGGAGTGGATACAAAATAATCTTATAACATTTATTTTTAGTTTCAGTGGCATTGTTCTGGCTCAATTTTTAACTGTCGTTGGCGTTGCGACCCGCTTTGCAAAAGCGGCGTTTGACGAGGTGGATACAGAGTTTGAAAATACGGCAAATACTCTTGGAGCAAACCCTTTGTATACCTTTTTTACTATCACTTTACCTTTGGCAAAAAGAGGACTAATTGCAGGAATGATTCTTAGCTGGGCAAAAGCACTTGGTGAGTTTGGAGCTACCCTCACAATTGCAGGAACGATGCCTTTTCGTACGGAGACACTGCCCATTTCTATCTATCTGCATCTTGAAATGGCAGATATCAAAGGTACAGTGACAATCATTCTGATACTTCTATCCTTTGGTCTTGGAGCACTCTTTCTTACAAGAATGCTCCTACAAAGGTTGCAAAGGTGATCGCTCTTCACAATATACATGCAACGATGGGCTCATTCACTCTCGAAGGGATTAATCTTTCAGTGCCTACTTCTTCCCATGCTCTTCTTGGTCCATCTGGAGCCGGGAAAAGCACCCTTTTGAAATTGATTCTCGGGCTAATTCATCCTCAATCTGGAAAAATCTATTTTGATCAAAAAGATATCACTGCACTCAAACCCTATGAAAGAAATTTTGGTTATGTTCCACAGCATTTGGCCCTTTTCCCCCATATGAATGTACATGAAAACATCCTGTATGGCATTAAAGCACAAAAAAAAGATGTCGATAAAAAGTTTCTCGATGAGTTGCTCACTTTGAGCCGTCTTGAACCACTGCTTCATCGATATCCATCCACCTTAAGCGGAGGGGAACGTCAAAGGGTGGCCCTTCTTAGAGCCCTCGCTATTCAACCAAAACTTCTTGTATTGGATGAACCATTTAGTGCTTTGGATATAACATTGAAGCAAGAGCTTTGGATGTTTTTGAAAAGGGTGCAAAAAGAGTTTTCTATTCCTACTCTTTTTATAACACACGATTTGGACGAAGCCTATTTTTTGGCCGATTCCGTCTCTGTGATGATCAATGGGAAAATTGAACAAACAGGTACAAAAGAGGAGGTTTTTTCTCATCCGAAAACAGTTTCTGTCGCAAAATATCTTGGATATAAAAATATCTTCAAAGCCTATACGAAAGATGGGGTTCTTTACATCCCTTCGTTGCAAACATCCTTTCAAACCAATATACGATGCGAAAAAGAGTGTGATATCCTCATTGTACCCGAAAAGATCTTGTTGCAACCTTCTTCAAAAAACTCCCTTCATGGATCAATAGAGTGGCTACAGTTCAAAGAGCATTTTCTTGGCATTTTTAAAACAGAAAATGGCGCATATGTATATATCAAAAGCAAAGAAAAAATCGATACCAACTCTATATCCGTTCCACCTTCCGCATTTATCAAACTGCATTAATTATAATTTTTATTTAAATTAAAAAATATCTTTTTGCGCTATATTTATTATAGTTTTTTATTTTTAGGATCTATCATGAACGATCGGGTCATCAGCGCTACACATGGATTTAAATCAGCGACGGGAAGTGATACTCATCTTTTTGTTTTTATTCTCATATTAGCCGGTATCTTATTTATTGTCATTGGAGGAACTCTTTTTTTCTCCCAAAAAGAGAGAAGAGAGAAGTTCAAACGTTTCTTTCAACGGCTTCAAAAAGCACGTGTAACCCATTCTGATGGGAAAAAACTATTTCATTATATGGATAAAAAATTTCATGGTCACCACTTTCTCTTTTTCAAAGAGGAAAAAATTGCCAAAAAGGCAACCAAAGCAACGGGAGTCAAAGGAGAATTTAGCGTATTTTTTCCTGAGCTAAATCAAAAAATTAAAAAGGATACGAAAAAAGGATATATGAAAAAATAGCATCAGGCCAAAGGGCCTGAGAATTATTTCGACTCTTTATAGCAGAACCACCAATCGTAGCAACTATACTCTTCGGTTCGTTTCTTCGCTGTTTCACAATCAGTAGCAGGCGGGATGATAACCTTATCGCCAATGAGTTCATTTTCCGGCCAGTTAGCAGGTGTTGCAACACCTTCGGCATCACTTTTTTGAAGTGCTTTAACAGCCCGTACAATTTCAGGAATGTTTCGACCAATCTCTTGTGGATAGTAAAGAATTGTTCTCACAATACCTTCAGGATCGATGATAAAGACTGCTCGAACAGTGTTGGTTCCTTTATTTGGATGGATCATGCCAATTTTTGCTGCCAATGTATCTGTTGCAGCTATAATTGGAAATTCGATTTCTACATCAAGTCTTTCCTTAATCCACTCAACCCATTTAATATGGCTAAATACTTGGTCAATTGACAAACCAATAAGCTGCGCACCAATTGCGTCGAAATCTTTTTTATGCTTTTGAAAACTGACAAATTCAGTTGTACATACTGGTGTAAAGTCTGCAGGGTGACTAAACAGTACTGTCCATTTTCCTTTCAAATCATCTGGTAAACTCATTGGTCCATGTGTTGTTTGGACATTGATTGATGGAAACTTGTCTCCAAGTAATGGCATTCCCATGCTCCCCTCCTTCTTATTTATATTTACTTTTTGTAAAATCTCATCGATTACCTCATCCAAAGAGCGCTTTTCTGCTTTTGCTTTTTCTTTGAGTTCATCGATACTCTCACTTACAAGGTTCATCACCTTTTTGACAACATCCACTTGAGAATCCAATATCTCTTGCAGCTTTTCATTGAATCCCATATTTTCCTCCTTTATGGGATATTTGTAATAATAGTTTACATCTTTTTACTTAATTTTTCTGCGACTTTTGTTGCATTTTAGCCGTTGAGGATTTCAACGGCTTCAAGCATCTTTAGACCTGCTTCATTGACGCTGTTTTTGCCTAAAAATTTTGCTTCTCTTGCAGCCACATAAGCCTTTTCAAAACTCTCTTTACTCAGACCACTTCGATTAATCGCCTCTTTGATATTTTCTGGCATTATACGTACCTTTTGCTCTTTCACATACATGCTTCCAGTCTCAGCAATCGCTTTGACAACCCGGTAAATTGTAGGATTGACAGGGGCCCCAAATCCTTCAGGTACTCCACTCAACGCCTCATCCATCATTTTTCCATACTCAGTCTCAATGATATGTCCGTCAGGCAAGATTTCGATAAATCCTTTTGCTTCGAGTTTATCAATGGCTTCTTTTCGATGCAAATACTCATCTTCATGTAAAGTCTTATCTAAAATATCTTCACAAGATACGCCATGGTCCGGAATCATTTTAAAAATATCCATCTCATATCGACTCATGAAAGGAAGTTTTTCGCTATTTGCAAGCTCTTCATACAATAAGCCCGAACTACTTGGCTCGTAAGTCCCAAGAATTCTCTCTTTTCTTGCTTCTTCTACCCACTCTCTGTTTGGTGAGCTAAAGATTTTATTGGAGATTGTTAAAGTTTTCACACTCCAAGAGTGGATACTTCGCTCATCGCTTTGATCTTCAATCACTCTTTGACCGTTTTCACTCACATAATAAACCGCTCTTCCTTTGCTATCGACTCCTTCAGTAATGAGTCCAAAACCTTCTAGATTGTAAAGATATTCTCTTAAATCAAAATTTTCTTCAAACCATTTCACCATATCTTTGGCTTCACCAAATTTTTTGGCAATCTCTTGCTTTTTCTTTGGCATCTCATCAAGTCGTCTGCCATACTTTTCAAGAATTTTTTTGTATTCTCTTACTTTTCTATCCACTAGCTCTTTTTTGATCTCATCAAAGTTTGCTGTCTCTTCAGGATTGGAAGTGTACTTCTCTTTCCAGATACGATCGATAGTCTTGAGTGTTTCAACTTCTTCTTTTTCAATTGCAAAAGAGCGGAGTGGTTTTTCTGTTTTGTCTTTAAAGATTCGATAGACCTCTAATGCTTTTTCTCCAGCTTTTGTCAATGTATCCACATCGCTTACATATCCCAACGCTTCAAGCTGAAGGAGTGTATCCACATCCACATCTTCTCCATCGGCTACCAAAGCGATTGACTCCAAAATAGAAAGATCCAAAACACTTCCCTCATTTGCCCATCCGCCAAGCGTTAACGTCTCTTTGACAGCCTGTCCAAGCTCAGTAAAGGTAAAGAAGTCTCCATGAGGCACTGAATATGCAATAAGTCTCATCGCTTCAAGCAAATCTTTACTGTTTCCTTCAATTGGCAAATAGTGTGCATCTGTTGGTCCCATTGGAGATTTTCTGATATACTCAGCCAACTTCGCATCAATAACAAGTTCTGGCTCAGTGATAGAGTAGGCGTTAAATAGATCAAGTGCTGCTTGCGTGAGCTCTCCATTTTTTGCAAATCCTCTTTTTTCAAGCTCCTCATTACTAACTTTTGTTGTTTTGTTTTTGCCTTTGATTGCAGCATCGATCATTGCTATCACTTCAGAGCTAACCCATTTGAAGCTCTCTTTCCACGCATCTATCTTTTCTATCTCATTTTCCACATCTGCCAATATTTGAGCTATGATCGAACCGCTATATGTAAGCTCTATTTTTGCAGGAATTGGAAATCGAACAAGACCAGAAAGATTGAGCTCTTCCACAGCCTCTTGATTCAACTTTTCTACATTGATTATTTTATCATCACTCCTATGAAGAGCTAACAATATTTTAGCTGCCTCTTTTTTTATAACCATACTATTCTCCTTTGGATTTTTTATAAAGTTTATTGGGAATATCGTACATTTTCAGCAACAAATGTAGCAAAACAGTGAAAGGGGCAAACCCCTTTCCAATGAAGATTAAGAGTTGTCGTCTTCCAGTTTTTTGATTTGGGAGCTCATCGTAAGAAGAATGATTCCATCAAAGAAAAGGCTGATTCCAACAAAAAGACCCACTAAAAACAGTGAACTAAACGGCCAACCGATTAAAAAGATCACGCCTATAACAATTGACAAAATTCCATTAAGCAAAATAAGCCACCAATACTTATTCTCTCCCTTCATCTGTCCAGACAAAGCAAAAGAGGCAAAACCATCCATAAAAAAGTAGATGGCCAAAATGATTCCAAGTGCTGCAACTCCAGGAAGTGGAAAGAAAATAACGAGTGCTCCTGTTAAAAAGTAAATAAAGGCTTTAAGCCATCCAAGCCAGTCCTTTTTATCTGTCTGCCATGTATGATATCCAATGGTAATCCCACTGAATATAAATAAAAAAGCAACGAAATAGGCTGTCGTCAAACTCATGATAGCGGGAAAGAAAATTCCCACTAATCCTAAAAGCAGAAAGATCACTCCAGCAATTTTGGAGTGCTTTTCAAAATTTTTCAGTAGCTCTTTGTTATCGAGCATATTTTGATAACCAACCATAACAGCCTCCTATAATGTCAAATCCATGACACCTTTTGCTTTTTCAATAAGCTCATGTGTCACTGTTCTGTTTTCTTCATCCAGTTTTTTCATGATTCTTGCCAAAACAAGTGTCAAACCACCTACAATCTCAGGAAGGCTCTTTTCAAGCTCCGCTTCCAACTCCAAAAGAGGAGGATAGGTTGCAAGACGCTCCAAAATATCTTTCAGCTCTATCTCTTGTTCCAGTTTTTTAAACTCATTGATCGTCTCTTCCAAGCCTTTTGTTATAGGAAGATCATATTTCCATATAACATCTCTATTATTGTATTTTGCCGCTTTTTGTCCCATTAAAAGCAAATCATACAGTTTTTGCTCCACAATATCTGTTACCTCTTTTGCATGTCCCTTTTTGATATCTAGACTCGCACCTCTTCGAAACAGTTCCTCTAAATGATGAAATCCTACTACTGCCATGGTTTTCTCCTTTATTTATTGATTTTTTTCACAGCTTTTTCTTTAAACTCTTTGAGTTTTTCCAAGAGTTCTTCAAACAGCTTCTCAGCTTTGTTTTTTCCTTTCACCTCTTTTTCTACTTTTGCGATCATATCCTCCAACATCTTGTATGTTGTATCAGAATCGCTTGTGTATCCAAGAGCTTCGGCTTTTTTCAAATCCCTTTTTGCCTCATCAAGCATTTCAAGCGCTTTTTTCTTATCTTTTTTCGCTACATCTTTCGCCACTTCCACTAAATGAATCGCTTGTAAAAGTGGAATAGGTGTGACAACATCCACCTCAACAAATGTTGCGAGTGCTTGATTGAGCACATTTTTTGCTTCATTGATTCTGTTTTCATGCAAAAATTTAGCAGCTAATTTCAATGCCGCTGGATAGGAAGCTAATGGAAGATTGACAACTTTTAACACAATTTCGCTTCGTAA
Source organism: Nitratiruptor sp. YY08-10 (assembly GCF_016629565.1). NCBI lineage: Bacteria > Pseudomonadati > Campylobacterota > Epsilonproteobacteria > Nautiliales > Nitratiruptoraceae > Nitratiruptor > Nitratiruptor sp. YY08-10. The sequence continues at coordinate 11,655 of NZ_AP023057.1, read as the reverse complement.
CGTATCGAGAATCGCTCGTGCTTCTTGGATTTTATTTTGCGCTAACAACGCCTTTGCACTAATAATCGCAGTTTTGATATCTTGCAGGGTCCCTGGAAAATCGACAACTTCGATTGCACTGTCGATTGGAATAAGTGCCGGAGCGTTGGGAGCACTCAGTACTACTTCAAGCTTTCCAATCGCATCTTCAAGATCTTTGATAGCCTTGTCTTTATTTCCTTTTTCCAGCTCTGCGAGTACTTTATTGGTCAATGCAACTGCATCAACAGCCTCTTGTACTATTTTGAGCTCTTTTTGCTCTTTTTTGACTTCTGTTTTTGCTTGCGCGACAGCTTTGTTTGATTCAGCTTTACTTGCAACAGAAGCAAAAGCACCACTGACTAACAGTGAAGCAGCTGCAAAACTCACGAAGAGTTTTTTCATTTCAACCTCCTTTATATTTTTGGTTGAAATGATTTTAATACGATTATAGAAAATTATCTGCTACTTCAGTTGCAATCGATCAATCAGTTTTGCAATGTTGTTGAGCTTGATTTTCTTTCTCTCCACTTCCAAACTGCCATCTTTCTTTAACTCTTGTATATGCCTATTCACTACATGGCGCACAGTTCCTATCAAAGAAGCCAACTCTTCGTGAGGAAGATCGTGGATGAGTTTGAGTTTCGCAGTGGATGGATCGAAATTTTTTAGAAGAAGTTTGATAAACCTGGATGAGGTATCCAAAAGGCTTAAATCTGTAGCAAGTTCTTCAAGATTTCGCATCTCGTTGGCAACATAGCGGAAAAAAAGTTTCCGAAAATCCTTGTTACTATCGATCCACTCTCGCACTTTATCGATTGGAATACGAAGGGCTTTGGTGTCTTCATACGCTTGGGTGACAACTTCATGAGGTTTGTCATCCATCAAAACAACCACATCAAACATATCACCACGGCTTAAAATCTTGATTGTCTGTTCTTTAGAAGTTTCAAAATTGAACTGATACACCTTTATACGACCTTCTATGATAAAATAGAAATAACGCATCGTATCATCACTATTCATTGCCGGCATGTTTTTATAAAATTCAACGATTTTGCCGTATCGATTGATATCGTCGATAATGAAATTTGGAACTGCGGAAAAAAGTTCTATATTGTAAGCGTTTCTATCCATCAAAACTCCAATCCAAAACTTCCAAAAGATCCCATAGTGGGATTGGTATAGCCAAACTTGGCAGCCCAGCTTTGCAGCATCAAAATATCATTTTTCGGATCAATCCCCTGTGGACAGACTATCGTACAGTTACCACAAAGTGTACAGTCCCAGATTCCGTTTTGCACCACTGCATCGATATGCTCTTTTTTTGCCTCTTCTCTTGCATCCACAACGTATCGATATGCCCTTGTCAAGGCAAAAGGACCCAAAAAGGAGTCATTGGTCTCATAGACAGGACAACTACTATAACAGCTTTGGCACAAAATGCAATCACTTTGTCTCTCAATCTTTTCTATTTCACGCTCATCGATCTCTTTTTGTTGCATTGCAAGAGGATAGGCTTTTGCGGATATAAGTCTTTTCAGAGGTTTTTCCATATCTGTTACTAGATCTCGAATAACGTCACTATTTTTGAGTGGCTCAACAAAATCACCATCATTTGGCTTATATTCGCATGCAAGCACCTCTTTCCCGTTCACTCGTACTGCACAACTGCCACACACTCCGCTTCGACACATACAAGAAAACGTAAGCGTTCTGTCTTTCTCTTTTTTTATGTATTCCAAACTCTCCAGAAGTGTCAAATCTTTTGGAATTTCATACTCCATATCGATTGATGGTGGCTCGAATTGTGGATGATATCTTTGTACCTTTATCTTCATACAGACTTCTTTTCTCGTTATTATGCAATGATATAAATAATTATAGTGCAAATTGATTACAATTATATTAAGAAAATAGATGGAGAGAAAAATGGGCGAACCTTCTTTAAAACGTGCAGTTACACTTCCTTATCTCATCTTTTATGGGGCTGGGAACATTATAGGTGCCGGAATATATGTTCTTATTGGTAAAATTGCCCAAATCAGTGGCTATTATGCACCTTTTTCATTTATACTTGCTTGTTTTGCAGTTCTATTTACGGCACTTTGCTACGCAGAACTTGCGGCCCGTTATCCTTATGCATCCGCAGAAGCGTATTATCTGGAGCGGGCATTTTCTTTACCAAAAATTTCCACTGTTGTGGGTTTCATTATCATCATAACAGGCATTCTTTCCTCTTCTGCCATAATCAGTGGATTTTATGGGTATCTTAAACCGTTACACGATATTGGAGAATTTACAACAGAATTTTTGATACTACTTTTTTTAACTGGCATTGCGATATGGGGTATCAAAGAGTCTGTAATGTTGACTACACTTTTTACCCTTATCGAAATTTTTGGTCTTTTATTGATTATTTTTTACGGTTTTGTATCGATAGATATAGAAAACATAGATTTTAAGCGCTACATTCCGCCTCTAGATTTTGATGTTTGGATTCATATTGCACTAGGAAGTTTTTTAGCATTTTATGCATTTATCGGTTTTGAGGATATTGTCAAACTCTCTGAAGAGGCGGTAGATGTCCAAAAAACTATACCAAGAGCGATTATTATTACTCTTATTCTTGTAACACTCCTCTATATTCTTGTCGCTTTTATAAGTGTTACCACATTGGATCCCCAATCTCTTGGAGAAAGTGATGCTCCATTGGATGAAGTATTCAAAAAACTTACGGGAGATAAATATCACATTCTAAGTATTATTGCACTCTTTGCTATTGTGAATGGAGTACTTGTACAGATCATTATGGTCTCAAGAATGCTCTACGGATTAGCAAAACAAAAAGCATTGCCAAGGTTTCTAGCAACTATACATCCATATACACGTACACCTATATACGCAACGATCATCACAGGACTACTCATACTTCTTTTTGCCTATTTTATAGATCTTGTAAAACTTGCAGAGCTTACCAGCTATGGCATCTTTATCGTTTTTATACTTATTAACATAACACTCATTAAAATCAAGAAAAAAGAGCCAAACTTTTCTGGATTTCAAATTTCTCTATTTATACCTTATATTGCTATTTTTATTAATGCAACACTACTGTTACTTAAACTCTTTTGGGATCTTTTGAAAATCGGCACATAAAACGCCATCTTCTTTCCAAATAATTGTATGGGCCAAAAACTTCCCATCATCTCTATTTGGATAATCTTTTCGATAATGGGCGCCTCGACTCTCACATCTTTGGATGGCTCCGACCAAAACAGCTTCGCTGAGTTCCACAATATTTCCATACTCCAAAAATCGAATAAGTTCTGTGTTGTAAAGCGGGCTTTTATCTTTGATGCCCATAAAGGCAAGCTCTCTTTGATGCTGACGAATGACAGATAAAACTCCCTTTAAAGGCAACTCTTCCCTCACTATCCCACAATTATGATACATGATCTTACTGAGCATCTCCTGGCGTTCAAAAAAATCTATCTGGTTTGGAAGAGCAAAAACTGCTTGTATAAAGTTTTGATCAATTTTTGTCCGTTCATACTCTTTTTCCTCTACGTTGTTTTGCACCGATGCAGCATTTTTTCCTGCCAATCGGCCAAGAACAATAATCTCCAGTAACGAGTTTCCGCCAAGTCTATTGGCTCCATGGAGTTTTGCATTACTGCATTCTCCAACAGCAAAAAGATTTTTAATCGATGTTTGAAGATTTCCATCCACATCAATTCCACCCATTGTATAGTGTGCAGCCGGTTTGATAGGGATTGGCTCTTTAACAGGATCAACACCTTCATAAATGATAGCCAACTTTCTTTCTTGAGGAAGATTTTTTTCAATAAACTCTTCTCCCAAATGACGAATATCCAAAAAAACCTCATTTCCTTTTTCGATCTCTTCATAGATAGCACGGGAAAGTTTGTCTCTTGTGGTCAGTTCATCAGTAAAACGCTCGCCATGTTGGTTAATCAGTTTTCCTCCAGCACCACGTGCAGCTTCACTGATTAAAATGGAGCTTTTTTTCAAGGCAGTGGGATGAAACTGAATAAATTCAAGATCACTCAGTTTTGCACCAGCTCGCATCGCAGCCGCTACACCCTCGCCATAGGATCCAACGCCGTTCGTGCTAAAGTTTTCATAAATCTTGGCATATCCACCAGTTGCCAAAATAACCGATTTTGCCAAAATCTGTTTTACCCGGGAGGTTTTAATATCCAAAAAAGTGGCACCCTTACAGACACCATCCTCTTCAATGATATTGAGCAAAAAGTGTTCATGTAAAAATGAAATACCAGCTTTCAATGCATTGTCATAAAGTGTATGTACAATCTTGAGGCCAGTATAATCTTGTGCATAGCACGCTCGTGGATACCGGGCGCCACCAAGTTTTCGCTGTGCTATTGCTGTACCATCTCTATCAAAAGGCATTCCTATAGAATCGAGCCAATGAATAATTTTAGAAGCTTCAATGCATACATACTCCACCACATTTGGATCGGCTAGTCCCTCGGAAGAAGAAAGGGTATCTTCAATGTGCGATTCAACGGAATCTGGCGCACGTAAAGCTGCGTTAATCCCTCCTTGGGCCATGGATGTCTGTGCCTGAGTTGGAAGATTTTTGGTTACAACCAATACCTCTTTTCCAAGCTCTTTTGCCATTAGAGCAGCACTAAGACCAGCTCCACCACTGCCTATTACCAAAATATCAACCATTTTTGACCTTCTCAATCTCTTCACTGTCGATTTCAATGATAGTATGGACATTGCCCCTTGGATTGAAATCGGCTACAAGACGCATATATTTTGGCTTCAGTTTATTATAGAGAGTATCGAAAATCTCGTTTGTGCTATCTTCATGGGAGATATAGCGATCCCGAAAAGAGTTGATATAGAGCTTGAGAGCTTTAAGCTCTACCACATATCCGTCCGGAATATATTCCAGATGCATCGTGGCATAATCAGGATACCCGCTTCTTGGACAAAGACAGCTAAATTCTGGCAGCGTAATTTTTATCCTATACGGTTTATCATGTTTATTGGGCCATACTTCCAAATCTTTTTGAGGATCAAACTCTTTTATCTCTTTCTCACCATATCGCATGTTTTTCTCCTATAAACTCTTTCAATATTTTATATTCCATCAATGGAGCGACTGCATATCCTTGAATATAGTCTACTCCGAGAAGTTCAACTTTTTGAGCAATCTCTTTTTTATCAATAAACGGCAAAACAGTTTGTACATCAAGCACATGCAACATATCGATCCAATATGTAAGAATTGTTCGATGCCTTTGTTCATCTAGTTTTTTTGTATACATCTTATCAAAAAAAACAAAATCTATTGCTATGTTTTGAAGGTATTCCATAGAAGTTCCCGAAGTACCGAAATGATTGAAAGCGAGGAAAAAATTTCTCTTTTTATACCATTGAACAATCTTTTTGGAAAAATAGGTATCTTTATACAAAGATGTTTCATGAAATTGGATAACAAACTCACAGGTACTCTTTTGTTGCAATCTTTCAAAAAGCTTGAAAAACTCGAAAGCAAATCGCTTGTTACGAAGAGAAAAAGGTGAGATAGGAAAACAAAAAAAGAGATGTTGCGAAGGGGAATCATTGGAAATTGTTTCTAGCAACTTTTCTGTAAGTACAAGATCAAACCGATTTTCAAGGCCAAGCCTGTTGATGATGGGATAAAATTGGCTTGGATGGATAATGGATCCGTTTTCATCTTTGAGTTTTATGATCGTTTGTATAAGATCATACCGTTTTGTATGACAATTGAATGCCGGTTGAAAAAGCAGTTCCAACTTTTTTTGATCAATTGCTCTTTTGATCTGCTGCTCAAGTTTTAAAATATCTTTTCTCTTTTTTAAGTGTCGCTCTCTCTTTTCTCCGATACAGTTGTTTTGACAATAGTAGATATCCTCATATAGTCCATCTACAATCTGTTTAAAAGTGAGGTGGTCTTTTTGTATATAACTTCCAAGGAGTTTGATTTGAATATTGTCTAAAAACATATTATCACAAGAGTCCAGAAACTCTTTTACATTGGTTTCAATATTCTCGCTGTTTGGTACAACCAGTAAAAAATCGCCGGCTTTGATACGTCCTATCGGTATCTCTTTGTAATATTTGGAAAAAAACGAATCTAAAAGATACGCAAATTTGCGAAGAATTGTATCTCCGTTCTCGATCCCATACCGCTCGTTGATCTCTTTGATATTATCAATAGAAATCAAAACGATATAGCTCTTTTCATCACTCTTTTCAACAAGTTTTTTTATATAGTTTCTGTTAAAAGTCTGAGAGATATCATCAACTATTTTTTCTCTGATTTGGGAAAAAAGCATTAAAAAGATATAGTAGACAGCTGCTATGGTCCCCAAAAAGATGATGAAAAGATCGTACCATACAGAACGTTTTTCAAAAACAACAACAAAAAAAAGAAGTCCAAAAAGAAAGAGGATAGGGAATGCTACACGAATAGAAAAGAGAAGCTTTTTCTTTCTATCCTCTTTTTGTGCATACACTTATACATCCAGATGCTTCACGTCTTTTGCGTGCTCTTCGATATATTTTTTTCTTGGCTCCACCTCATCACCCATAAAGAGACTAAAAACGTCACTGGCATGCTCTGCATTCTCTACAGTAACTCGAAGAAGCCTTCTATTCTCAGGATCCATCGTCGTTTCCCAAAGCTGTTCTGGATTCATCTCTCCAAGACCTTTATAGCGCTGAATATAGGCTCCCTTTTTGGCATTTCTTTCAACTTTTTCCAAAATCTCCATCAAATCTTTCTCTTTCAGCTCTTCAGGAACTCTATCTTCGATTTTTTCAAAAATATAGACACCCTCTACAAAATAGGGATTTGTAAAGAGTTCATCATCGATAACAATCTCTTCAAGTCCATCTTCTGTTTGCACATACAGATGAATCTTTTCTTCATCAACATGCTTATTGAGTATGTTATAGTTTTTTTGTTCTAAAAACGTTTCAATTTTTTGATAAAGTTCACTGTTATCCAATGCTGCCAAATCTCGATTTTCGATGAGGTAACGAACCACTTCGATCAAAGAGTAGCGTTTTTCTAAGTCTTTGAGTACCATTCTATAGTGCGCTACCAGTTTTAAAAAGTCTATAAGATCATACCTTCCGATGTTTACTTCACTGAGTAAGACATCGACACCGTTTTCGATCAAAAACTGATTGAGCTCCGTATCATCCTTGAGATAGACCTCTTTTTTACCCTTTTTATATCGATACAACGGAGGCTGGGCCATATAGAGATACCCTTTTTCTACAATAGGGTACAAAAACCTAAAAAAGAATGTAAGAAGCAGTGTTTGGATATGGCTTCCATCGACATCGGCATCAGTCATAATAATGATCTTGTGGTATCTCAGTTTATTTTCGTCAAACTCTTCTCCGATACCACATCCAAGAGCTGTGATGATATTTTTGATCTCTTCAGATTTTAATATCTTGTCAAGCCTCGCTTTTTCCACATTTAAGATCTTTCCCTTTAGAGGCAAAATAGCTTGGAAAACGCGGTCTCGCCCCTGTTTTGCACTTCCTCCCGCACTGTCACCCTCAACCAAAAAGAGTTCACTTATAGTTGGATCTTTACTTTGGCAATCTGCCAGTTTTCCTGGCAGTGTCCCCACACTCATACTATCTTTTCTACGAACCAGCTCTCTGGCTTTTTTGGCAGCTTCTCTTCCTCTTGCAGCCGCCAACGCTTTGTTCATGATGGCTTTGGCATCGAGAGGATTTTCCTCAAAATATTTGGTCAGTTTTTCATAGGTGAGTTTTTGTGTAATAGGCCGTACATAGGAAGAACCGAGTTTTCCTTTTGTCTGTCCTTCAAACTGCGGCTCAGGAACTTTGACTGAAATGACGGCTACCAGACCCTCTCGTACATCTTCACCGGTAATTTTGACATTTTTCTCTTTTGCATTAGCATTTTGTGCGATATAGTTGGAAATGGCTCTGGTAAGACCCGCCCGAAAACCGCTCTCATGGGTTCCGCCTTCGGGAGTTCGGATGTTGTTGACAAAACTAAAAACTTTTTCGTCAAATCCACTATTGTACAATAGAGCGATATCCACCTCTACATCATCCACTTTGTCGTGAAAATAGATGGTTTTTGTCAGTGCCTCTTTTGTATTGAGATCTTCGACAAACTGCCTCAAACCGCCTTCAAAATGGTATACCTCTTTTGTATTGACTCTTTCATCTTTGAAAGTGATAGTGATATTTGGATTGAGATAGGCAAGCTCTTTAAATCGTCTGGAAAGAATGTCAAATTTGAACTCAGTTGTTTCAAAAATCTCCTCATCTGGCCAAAACTCGATGGTTGTCCCTGTCTGTCTCGTTTCACCGATAGCTACCAGATCGGTAATTGGAACACCTCTTTCAAACTCTTGACGCCATATCTTCCCATCTCGTTTGATGGTCATAATAAGCTTTTTCGATAAAGCGTTCACAACACTGACACCCACACCGTGCAAACCGCCGCTTACTTTGTAGGCACTGTCGCCTCCAAATTTCCCACCGGCATGCAAAACGGTCAAAACAACAGTAGCGGCTGGAATCTTTTCTGTTGGATGGATATCAACCGGGATGCCCCGTCCGTTGTCGCTAATACGGGCACTTCCCTCTTTGGTCAAAGTAATGTCGATTTTGTTGCAGTATCCCGCCATCGCTTCATCAATGGCGTTGTCTACCACTTCGTAAATAAGATGGTGAAGTCCCTTGACACTGGTATCTCCAATATACATACCAGGTCGTTTTCGAACAGCTTCAAGACCTTTTAAAACCTTGATTTTTTCAGCACCATATTGCTGTTTTTCCATTATACCTCTCCGGATTTTGGGGCTTTTCGCCCCTTATAAATTATTCTATTATATCTTTTTTTCGTTTAAATTACGATTGGCATGACGATAGTGATGAAGTTGTTTTCTTTGAGTTCAAATGGAAGATCGCTGTCGTTGATACCCATAATAAATTGGTCTGAATCGATATGGGCAAGAAAATCGAGGATATATTTGCTATTGACGGCCATGACGAATTTTTCTTCAAAAGGTGTAGCTACTTCGATCTCTGTTTGTGCTTCGATATTTTCTTCACTTAAACTTCTAAAGATGATACGATCTTTTAAAAATGTGAGTTTGAGTTCGTTGGAAATGATGGTAATCTGTTTGATTGCTTCTATCATACTCTCTTTTGGGAGGGTCATTTCATAGTTGAGAGATTTTGGAATGATGCGTTCGTAGTCTGGAAATTTCCCATTGATCAATTTTGTAAAGAAAAGATAGTTTTCGTTTTTGATGATAAGATAGGTTTCATCATAAAACATACTGATATCATCTAAAAAGAGCTTTTGAATCTCGTTGATTGCTTTTTTGGGAATGATAAGATTGAAAGCTTTTTCCATAGATTGTTCGAGTGTCACTAAAGCGAGTCTTCTTGTATCGGTGGCGACAAAATTGATTTTGTCTTCTTTGATATCGATAAGAGCACCATTAAGTTCAAATTTTGGGTTGTTTGTATCTATAGCCGGGGCAATCTTTTTGAGTGAAGCTATAAATTCTCCACCTTTGATATCGATTTTTGGCAGATTGTCGATATCGGGAAATTTTGGAAAGGACTCGGCATCAAACATTGGCAGCTTAAACCGGGAATGTCCTTGCGAGATATGCAGTGTATTCTCTTTTGTTTCTAATGTTATGAGATCCTCTTTGAGTATTCGTATGATATCAAGCAGTTTTTTACCGTTTGCAGTGGCAAGTCCCGGTTTGATACAGGTAAAATCTTCCAGTGATGTTTTGAGTCCCGTTTCGTAGTCGGTTGCTTTTAGGATGAGTTGTTCATTTGCTTCTATGTAAACATGAGAGGTGATTTGACTGATGTCTTTTTTTTCCAGGAAAGGTTGCAATTGGGTAAGAACTTGTTCGAAGAGGGATTTACGGATCTCGATTTTCATACTTTTCTCCAATTTTAGGATTTTTTAATATTTTATATTTTGTTATGTTAAATTTTCCTTTTATTTTTTAAAATTCTTTAGAATCAGTAGTATTGCGGTGTGTTTTTGTGAAAAACGAAAGACAACAACAGTGTGAAGGGATTTTTTTCTGTTTTTGCTTTTTTGATTTCATCACATTTTTTCACTGTTGCTGCTTCTTATTTTATGGGCAAGTTCATCGATTTTTAGTTTGAAATTGGCATCTTTTTCGATCATCTCTTTGACCTTTTTCATAGCATGGCTGACCGAGGTATGGTCTTTCATGCCAAAAAATTGTGCGAGTGCTGGCATAGAGTTTGGTGTGAGAGTCCGTGCAAGATAGATGACGATGCGTCTAGCATTAACGATTTGGCGGCTTCTGGATTTACTTTTGATTTCGCTTGGTTTAATGTTGAGATCACTTGCTACTGCATCTACGATGTCTTTGAGCGTAATATTTTTTTGCTGCTCTTTTTTCAGTTCCCCTAAAACATTTTTTGCCAAATCCAGAGTAATTTTTTGGTTTACAAGTGACGAGTAGGCATTGAGTTTAATGATGACACCTTCGATCTCTCGGATATTGCTATCCATATGTGAGGCGATATAGTTTATGATTTCATCGTCAAGATTGATTCCGTCAAGTTCACATTTTTTCTTAATAATGGCGATTTTTGTTTCAAGTTCTGGGGGCTGAATGTCGGCAATGAGACCCCATTCAAATCGGCTTTTAAGTCTATCTTCAAGACCTGCGATTTTTTTGGGGTGCTGATCGCTGGTCAAAACGATCTGTTTTTTGTCGTTATGCAGTTCGTTGAAAGTGTGGAAAAACTCCTCTTGCGTTCGCTCTTTTCCACTTAAAAACTGCACATCGTCAATAAGCAGGATATCACATTGTCGATATTTTTCGCGAAATCGCTCGATCGTTTTGTTGCGAAGATGATAGGTGAAATCGTTCATAAATTGCTCAATAGTAGCATAGATGACCACTTTTTCTTTTTTTATATTGAAATTTCCAATGGCGTGCAAAAGGTGGGTTTTGCCAAGTCCGACACCTCCATAAATAAAAAGCGGATTGTATGCTTTTCCGGGTTTTTCTGCAACACTAAGAGCAGCGGTATAGGCAAACTGGTTGGAACTTCCTACAACAAAATTTTCAAAAGTATAGGTAGGATTGATTTTTGTGCTTGTAGTGGATGGTGTATGCTCTTTTACTTCTTGCGTTGTTACTTTTTTTGTTGCTGTTTTTTGGTTGGATGTGACGATTTCAACACTGGTTTCGATGCCAGTTTGCAGTTCAAAAAGTTGTGCAATTTTTTCTTTATATTTGGTTTTTACCCAATTGGCGACAAAAAGATTTGGTGCTTTGTAGACTGCAATATCCGCTTTGGAAGCATCTTCATCGAAAGATAACTGTTTGATATATCTTTCATACTCTATTTTTGGTATCTCTTCTTTGAGCATTTGGAGGACTTTGTCGCCAAGCATTGCTATCCTTTGTGAATATGTGAAAAATGAATATGTGAATTATTTGAAATTGTAACGAAAAAATTCGCTTTTTTGGCTAAAATATGGGCATATTGACTATGTGAATAGATGTGAAAATTATGTGAAAATAGTTTTTT